>NZ_JACIFT010000003.1:0-327892 GCF_014197575.1 Rhizobium sp. BK538 | reverse complement strand
CCATCGGCGGCGGCTACAATCCCGGCGCACCCAGGACCACCGCGCCGCCAAAGGCAAGCTGAACGACAGCAGACAAAAAGCCCCGCAATCGCGGGGCTTTTCTATTATTGTCACTCGCTTCCATGCGGATAATTGACCGCGTCGGCAATTTTGGATTCGACAAGGCCAGTGGCGTGATGTACGCGGTGATTAAACGATTAATCTACGTACATCGGAAACCATGCCTGCAACGCGACCTGGACCGAATCTGAGCAGGATTGCAACGTCGCTAGGCGTCTCCGTCGCGACGGTTTCCAATGCGCTCTCAGGCAAGGGCCGTGTTTCCGAGCAGCTGGCGGAGAGGATCAAGGAACATGCAGCCGAACTCGGCTATGTTCCGAGCCAGGCTGGACGCGCGCTGCGCACCGGTCGTAGCGGCGTCCTTGGCCTTGTGCTGCCGGATATTGCTAACCCGCTTTTCCCCAAGCTCGCGCAAGCCATCGAATTCGCCGCCAGCGCTGCCGGCTACGGCGTGCTGATTGCCGACTCCCGGGGAGACGTTGCCACCCAGACCGAGGCGATCAACCGACTGGTAGAGCGTGGCGTCGAAGGCATGGTAATCGTACCGCGCCGGGCGACGCGAATTTCTGCAGCAGCTTGTCCGGTTGCCGTCATCGATACGACCTCCACACCTGGCAACACCGTTGCTGCCGATCACATGCAGGGCGGCTGGGCGATCGCCAACCATTTGGCCGAGCTTGGACATCGGCGTATCCTCATCATCGGCAACAATCCCGGTTCGAACGTACAGAACGACCGCGCAGGCGGTATCCGTTCAGGTCTCCGTCCCGGGATGAGTTCGGCAACTCTCTGGATCGAGGCGCTGGAACGGCAGGGCGGCAGAGGATGCAGCCTCGGCCTCGCTGAAAAGGTGCGTGAGGGCTATACGGCGTTTGCCGCGCTCTCGGACCTGCAGGCGCTGCGGGCGCTCACCGAACTGCAGCGTGACGGCATCGACGTGCCCAGCATGGCGAGCGTTACCGGCTTCGACGACCTCATCTGGTCGCCCGTCGTCACCCCATCGCTGACGACGGTGGCGATGGACATGCACACGATCGCGGAGATCGCCATCTCGTCTCTGCTGCGCACCATACAGACCCGCGGCAGCCGCGAAGGCGTACTTGTCACGTCCGAGACCGACCGCGTTCCGATGCAACTGATCGTTCGCCAGTCCTCTGGGCCGGCGGACCCGACGAGAATATCCTGACAGACGGAGAACAGCTGACATGAAGAATGCCCTCATCGCTTCCGCCGCGCTACTGGCGCTGTCGCCCCTCGCCGCGAAAGCGCAGGACAAGACGCTGACGATTTCCGTCTACGCCTTCGCTCAGGACGACTTCAAGACGATCGTCTACGATCCCTTCGAGGCGAAGTGCGGCTGCAAGCTGGTCGTCGAGACCGGCAACAGCGTCGAGCGTCTTGCCAAGATGGACGCCAACAAGGCGAACCCCGTCATCGACATGGCCGTCGTCTCCATGGCCGATGCCCTGTCCGCCTCGCGAAAGGATCTCATCGACAAGATCGATACCTCGAAGCTCTCCAATTTCGGCAAGCTCTACGACCTCGCCAGGGATCCGAACGCCGACGGCATGAGTGTCGGCTACACCTTCTACGCCACCTCGATCGCCTACCGCTCCGACAAGATGAAGATCGAGTCCTGGGCAGACTTGCTGAAGCCGGAATATATCGGCCACGTCGCCTTCCCGAACGTCACCACCAATCAGGGTCCACCAGCGCTCTACATGCTCGGCCAGGCACTCGGCAAGGACAACCCGGATCTGAAGGCACCGATCGAGGCGCTGGGCGAGAAGAAGGATGAGATCGTCACCTTCTATGAGAAGTCCTCACAGCTGGTGCAGCTGATGCAGCAGGAAGAGATCTGGGCCGCTCCGATCGGCCGCTTCTCCTGGGCCGGCTTCACCAAGCTCGATGTTCCCGTCGCATGGGCGACCCCGAAGGAAGGCCAGACCGGCGGCATGAACGTCATGGTCGTCACAAGGGGCTCTAAGAACCGCGATCTGGCCCTTCAGTTCATGGATTTCTGGCTCTCCACCGAAATCCAGACGAAGCTCGCCGAAAAGCTGGTCGACAGCCCGGCGAACAAGGAGGTCAAGCTCTCCGAGGCAGCCGCCAACAACCTGACCTATGGCGAAGAGACCGCCAAGAGCCTGAAGCTCATCCCCTCCGCAGCCGCGCTCGACAACCGCGCCACCTGGCTGAAGGAATGGAACGAGAAGGTCGGCCAGTAATCTTCACCGCCGGCTCCGACGCTTGCAGGAGCCGGATCTTTCACCCGTTGAAGGTCGATTCATGTTTCAGAACCGCGCAGAAGCCCTGGTGCTTGCCCTGCCCGCAGCAGTTTTTGCCGCGCTGGTCTTCCTGCTCCCCGTCGTCGTTCTGCTCTCCGAGGGCTTCCGTATCGACGGCGGCTGGACGCTTGGCGCCTATACCGGTTTCTTTTCCGAGTCGTTGAACCGTACCGTCTTCCTGCGGACGTTCCGGCTCGGGCTTGAGGTGACCGCGGTCTCTGCCGTGATCGGCTATGCCGCCGCCTTTGCGATCGTCAACCTGCCATCTTCGGGCAAGGGCCGGATGATCGGCCTCGTCACCTTGCCGCTGATGATCTCGCCGGTCGCCCGTACCTACGCCTGGATCGTCATTCTCGGCCGCACCGGCATCGTCAACGAGGCCATCACCGGCCTTGGCCTCAGCGATACGCCGCTGCGTCTGCTGTTTACCGAAACGGCCGTCTTCATCGGCCTGCTGCAGCTTTTCCTGCCGCTGATGATCCTGTCGCTGATCGGTGCGCTCGAAAACATGCCGAAGGATGCCATTCTCGCTGCCCGCGTGCTCGGCGCCAACTGGTTCCAGGTATTCTGGAAGGTGATCCTGCCACTGACACGTGAGGGCCTCGTCGTCGGCGGCACGCTCGTCTTCACCGGATCGCTGACCGCCTACATCACGCCTGCAGTGCTTGGCGGATCGAAGGTGCTGATGCTGGAAACGCTGCTCTATCAGCAGGTGTCGGTGGCCAACAATTTCGTCTCTGCGAGCGTGATCGCCTTCATGCTGATCGTCATGAGCTTTGCTGCCAACATCCTGCTCAAGCGCCTTGCCACGGCGAGGAACAAGCGATGACCGCCCGTATTCTCTCGCCGCTCGTACTCGGCCTGCTGATGATATTCCTGATCGGCCCGTTCCTGATCATCATCGCTGCATCGCTCTCGGCCGGCGACACGCTTGCCTTCCCACCTCAGGGTCTTTCCCTAAAGTGGGTCGCCAAGGTCTTCACCATCGACAGCTTCCGCGAGAGCTTCGCCATGTCGATGTTCCTTGCCGTCTTCGGAACGCTGGCCGCACTGATCCTCGGCATCCCCGCTGCTTACGCGCTCTCGCGCTACAAGCTGCCCTTCGGCGAAACGGTCCGCACGATCGTCTCGCTGCCGATCATCGTTCCCGGCATCATCGTCGGTCTGGCGCTGCTGCGCTATCTCGTCGTGCCGTTCGGCTTCAACATCACGCTGGCCCTGTTCATGGCCCACACGGCGCTCGTCCTTCCCTATGCCGTGCGCGTCGTTTCAGCCAGCCTCAACAACCTGCGCTCCGATATGGAAGAGGCCGCCGTCCTGCTCGGCTCTTCGCGCGTCGGCGCCTTCTTCCGCGTCGTTATGCCGAATATCCGCGGCGGCATCCTGGCGGCCTTCATTCTCGGCTTCGTGACGAGCTTCAACCAGGTTCCAGTCTCGCTTTTCCTCTCCGGTCCGGGCGTACGCACGCTGCCGATCGACATGCTGGGCTACATGGAAACCACCTACGATCCGTCGATTGCGGCACTCTCCTCGCTGCTCGCCTTCCTTTCCATCGGCATCGTCTTCCTTGCCGAACGCTTCCTGGGATTTTCTCGTTATGTCTGACGCCTATCTGAAACTCGACAAGCTGACGCTTGCCTACGGCGATACGGTCGCGGTGAAGGATCTGGATCTCACGATCGCCAAGGGCGAGCTCGTTGCGCTGCTCGGCCCCTCCGGATGCGGCAAGACGACGACAATGCGCTCGATTGCCGGCCTGCTTGCCCCGGCTTCGGGCCGTATCACGCTCGACGGCGACGAGATCACCCGCGTTTCTGCCAACAAGCGCAATGTGGGCCTCGTCTTCCAGTCCTATGCGCTTTTCCCGCATCTGACTGTCTATGAGAACATCGCCTTCGGTTTGCGTCTGAAGGGCATCGGCGGCAAGGATCTCGACGCCAAGGTCAACGCCGGCATCAAGTCTGTCGGCCTTGCCGAGTTTGCCGATCGCAAGCCCGCCGAGCTTTCGGGCGGCCAGCAACAGCGCGTGGCGCTTGCCCGCTCCATGGTGATGGAGCCGAAGGTCCTGTTGCTCGATGAACCGCTCTCCAACCTCGATGCCCGCCTGCGCCTCGAAATGCGCGCCGAGCTGCAGCGCGTCCAGAAGGAAACCGGCGTCACCATGATCTTCGTGACCCACGACCAGATCGAGGCGCTCGCTCTCGCCGACCGGATCGTGGTGATGCTGAACGGCGGCATCGAACAGATCGGCACACCTGAAGAAATCTACAACAAACCCGTCTCGGCCTTCGTCGCCGATTTCGTCGGCTTCGAAAACGTCTTTGCGCTGGACAACGGCAAGCTCGCGACATCCAACAACCTCGTCGAACTTTCCGGTCGAGCGCCGCAGGCCGCAAAGGGCCTGGCCTGGCGTCCCCGCATGGTCAACCTTGGTTCAGGTCCTTACCAGGGCACCGTGCGCGGCACCTCGTTTGCCGGAAACACCCGCGAATATCTGCTCGACACACCGCTTGGCCCCATCAAGGCCGAGATCGACGCAGAGCTGCCGACGTACGCGATTGGCTCCACGCTTCCCTTCGACCTGCCGCTTGCGGCAGCAGCGCCCCTCTCACGCTACAGGTAACATCATGGGCGTCTGGATCGACACCGACATGGGCTTCGACGATATCGCCGCGATCCTCGTGGTGACGCACGCAAAGCTCGACATAGCAGGCGTCTCGCTCGTCTTCGGCAACACGCCACTGCTGCAGGTGCGCGTCAACGCCGCTGGCGCTGCCAAGGCCTTCGGCTGGACCTTCCCGATCCACACCGGCCGCGCGATGCCGGTTCTCGGCGCGCTTAAAACGGCACAGGCGATCCTCGGCGAGACGGGAATTGCTACCACCGGAAAAGGCCTGCCCGACGCCTCGCCCTTGGCGGAAAGCGACGCGTTTACCGCCCTTTGCCGCTGGCTGGAGGCGGACGGCCCGCACCGCATCCTGGCGCTCGGCCCATTGACCAATCTAGCCGCCCTTGCATTGGCACGTCCCGACCTCGCAGCTCGCATCACCGAACTAACCTGGATGGGCGGCGGCGTAACGTCAGGCAATCACACGGCATCGGCCGAGTTCAACGCACTGGCGGATCCGGAAGCGCTCGCCATCGTTCTCGCCCACCGCCTGCCGCTGCGCATGGTCGATCTCGATCTCTGCCGCAAGGTCATCGCAACGCCTGACGATGTCGTGCCAGTACGAGGCGCCGGCGGCAGCAATGCGACGCTGCTGGCCGATATGCTCGACGGCTACATCGGCATCGGCACGAGCCGCGGCAGATCAGGCATGGCGATCTACGACCCCTCCGCCGCCGCAGCCTTCGTCGCGCCCGACATCGTCAGCTTCGGTCCTGCCCGCATCGACGCTGAATTGCAGGGCCAGCATACACGCGGCCGCACCGTCGTCGAGACGAGGGTGACGCACGCCGCATTCAATGCCGAATATGCTGCTGACATCGATGTAGAGAAAGCGCGCGCTCTTATCCTCGGCGCACTGATCGATGAGGCCCGCCGATGAGCAGCCCGGAACCGAAGGACCTCAACGATCCCACGCTTCGCGCGCGTGCCGTCGTCGCCGCGCGTGGCGATGCGGCCTTCGACATCCTGATATCGGGCGGCTGCCTGCTCGATGTCGTCACCGGCCTGATCCGCGAAGCCGACATCGGCATCGTCGGACCGTTGATCTCAAGCGTCCACGCACCGGGTAGCCGCATGGATGCCGCAGAAACTATCGATGCCGCAGGCAGCATCATTTCGCCCGGCCTCATCGATACGCATATGCACATCGAAAGCTCGATGGTGACGCCGGCCGAGTATGCTGCAGCCGTCGTTCCGCGTGGCGTCACGACGATCGTCTGGGATCCGCACGAGTTTGGCAATGTGCATGGCCTCGATGGTGTGCGCTGGGCGATCGAAGCTTCCCGCGGCCTGCCTCTGCGCACGATCGTGCTCGCTCCTTCCTGCGTTCCCTCCGCCCCAGGGCTTGAAGTCGCCGGCGCCGATTTCGACGCGTCGGTAGTCGCCGAAATGCTCCGATGGCCTGGCATCGGCGGCGTTGCCGAAGTGATGAACATGCGCGGCGTCATCGACGGCGATCCACGCATGACTGATATCGTCAACGCCGCGCTCGCCTCCGGAAAACTGGTCTGCGGCCATGCGCGTGGGCTTGAAGGTGCCGACCTGAACGCCTTCATGGCTGCCGGCGTCACCTCCGATCACGAGCTGACCTCCAGCGCCGATCTGCTGCAAAAGCTGGCCGCCGGCATGACCATCGAACTCCGCGGCTCGCATGATCACCTGCTGCAGGAGTTCGTAACCGCCCTCAACGGCATCGGCCATCTGCCGTCGACAGTTACGCTCTGCACCGACGACGTTTTCCCCGACGAACTGAAGGACGGCGGCGGTCTCGATGACGTGATCCGCCGGCTTGTCCGCTATGGAATGAAGCCGGAGTGGGCGCTGAGGGCAGCGACCTTCAACGCAGCCCAGCGATTGAAGCGCTCGGATCTTGGCCTCATCGCTGCCGGCCGGCGCGCCGATATCGTGCTGTTCGAGGATCTGATCGGCTTCGCCACGAGGGCGGTCATCGCAAATGGAGAGATCGTATCGACGGGCGGCGAGATCAAAGCCCGGATGCCTTCCTTCGAGACCGCAGCCCTGCAAAACTCGGTCAAGCTGCCGCCGCTAACGGAGAGCGACTTCCGGGTTCCGTCAGCGGGCAAGCGCGTTCGGGTAGCCACAATCGATCGTCCCCGATTTACACAATGGGGCGAGGCAGAAACCGTCGTAGAGGACGGTGTCGTCGTGCCTCCTGCCGGCAGCACCAAGATTGCGGTCGCACATCGGCACGGAACGGTGGACGGACGGCCGCGTGTCGGCTTCCTCACCGGTTGGGGAACATGGCGCGGAGCCTTCTGTACGACGGTTTCGCATGACAGCCATAACCTCACCGTTTTCGGCGGCAATGCGCGCGACATGGCGGTCGCTGCCAACGCCGTGATTGCCGCAGGCGGCGGCATGGCCGTGGCCAGGGATAGCAAGGTTGAAGTCCTTCTGCCTCTTCCAGTATCGGGCCTTGTCACCGAGGCGCCGTTGGAAGAGGCGGCCGCTTCCTTCCGGGCGATCCGAAAGGCGATGGAGAAGATCGTCGACTGGAAGCCGCCCTACCTTGTGTTCAAGGCCTGCTTCGGCGCAACGCTTGCCTGCAATACCGGTCCGCACCAGACGGATCGCGGGACCGCTGACGTCCTGACCGGCAAGGTACTCCAAAACCCAGTGATCGAGATTCTCGATCGCGGGGCATAGCCGCATCCGGACGTCTTTTGCCGCCACGGCGAGGAGTGTTCATCAAGCCCAGTAAGCGAACGCGCTAAAGCGCCGCCTTCAGCTCGCGCTCGACCAGCGTCGTCCAAAAGGCCACGCCGTAGCCGATTGCACCGTCATTGAAGTCATAAGCTGTATTGTGGTGCAGGGCGCCATCGACAGCAGGACCGTTGCCGAGCCAGACATAACAGCCCGGAGCATTCTGGCCGAAGAACGCGAAATCATCCCCCGCCGTCGAGGGAGGAAAACGCGTTCGCACCCTCTCTGCGAAAACTGCGCCGGCTGCCCCGAGCGCACGCGCGGTCGCGTCGCTGTCGTTGACCACAGGCGGGATACGCCGTTCGAACTGACAGTCGACCGCAATGCCGAACATTGCCGCCGTGCCATTCGCAAGCCGGCCGATTTCTTCCTCAAGCTGATCGCGAACCTCCGGCGAATAGGCCCGGGCGGTGCCGCCGATCTCAACAATATCAGGTATGACATTCAACGCCTTCGGGTCACCGGCCTGCAGCGAGCAGGCGCTGACGACGGCCGGCTGCAGTGGATCGACGACGCGCCCGACGATCGTCTGCAACGACGTGAGGAACGTGCCGGCGGCCGTAATCGGATCCTTGCCGAGGTGCGGCTTGGCGCCATGCGTTCCGGTGCCTCGAAAGGTCACGCGCCAACTATCGGACGAGGCAAGTTGCGGCCCTTCGACGACGGCTATTTCATCGACGGCCAGGCCCGGCATATTGTGGAGGCCGTAGACGGCGTCGCACGGGAACAGCTCGAACAGTCCGTCCTCGACCATCTTGCGGGCGCCGCCCCTGCCCTCCTCGGCCGGCTGAAAGATGAAATGCACGGTTCCGGAAAAGTCACGTGTTGCCGCCAGATGCCGCGCCGCGCCGACCAGCATCGTTGTATGCCCATCATGCCCGCAGGCATGCATCTTGCCATCAAATCTGGATTTATGAGGGCGATCCGCCATCTCCGGCATCGCAAGCGCGTCCATATCCGCCCGCAATCCAATCGTCCGCGTGCCATTGCCGACCCGCAGCGTGCCGACGACGCCCGTACCGCCGAGCCCTCGATGAACCTTGATGCCGGCCT
Organism: Rhizobium sp. BK538; assembly: GCF_014197575.1. Taxonomy (NCBI): domain Bacteria; kingdom Pseudomonadati; phylum Pseudomonadota; class Alphaproteobacteria; order Hyphomicrobiales; family Rhizobiaceae; genus Rhizobium; species Rhizobium sp. BK538. The sequence goes on along the minus strand of NZ_JACIFT010000003.1, from coordinate 319,099 downwards.
CATCTAGCAATCTCACAACGATGCCGCTCGTGCGCTCCTCCTCGAAGCCAAGCTCGGGATGTGCGTGCAGGTCGCGACGCAACTCGGTGAGGAAGGGCAGATCGGTCTCGATCCGGGCGGGAATGGGCATGGGCCTGGATGTCCTGTAAATGCAGGCGGGCGCCAGAACGACGCCCGTCATAGTCCATCCGTTATTTAGCAATTGGCCTGAGAATTCAACCGCCTGAACCGGGTTAGACCACGGTCTCGCCACCGTCGACGACCAGGATCTGCCCGGTCATGTAAGAGGAGCGGTCCGACACGAGGAAGAGGATCGGCTCAGCGATCTCCGACACATCGGCCCAGCGCCCAAGCGGCACCTTTTCCGCAATATAGGCCTCGATCGCGTCACGTCCGCCCATCTGGGCAATGAAGGGTTCGTTGAAGGGTGTGTCCACCCAGCCCGGGCAAAGCGCGTTCACGCGGATGCCGAACCTGGCATAGTCGCCCGCCATCTGTCGTGTCAGGGCGATGACGGCATGCTTGGTGGTGGTATAGGCAATCATCTCGCGATCATAGAGCACGCCTGATGAGGACGAGGTGTTGAGGATCACGCCTTTGCCCGCCTTCTTCATAACTGGCATGACAAAGCGCGCCGCCATGAAATGGGCCCTGACATTCAGGCTCCAGGACTTGTCGAAGCCGTCGATCGCGACTTGCTCCAGGTCGCCGGCGACCTGCGCACCGGCATGGTTGTGCAGGATGTCGATGCGGCCGTGATGCTCTGCCACTGCGGCAATGCCCGCCTCCAGCGCCTTGTCGTCGGTCACGTCAAGCACCATGCTCTCGGCGCTGCCGCCAAACGCGCGAATCTGGCTGACTGTCTCCTCGGCATTCATGAAGTCGATGTCGGCAACGACGACATGGGCGGCCTCTTTCGCCATGACGAGCGCGCCGGCCTGTCCGATACCGGACCCGGCGCCGGTGACGATTGCAACACGGTTCTTGAGGATCATGGTGTTTCCCACTTAGGTTGTTGTTATCCTTTCGCGCATCAGGAAACGCGCGATGAGAATGAGGGCAAGCGATGCGACGAGCACCATGGTGGCGATCGCGTTGATCTCCGGCGTCACGCCGCGACGGATCGAGGCAAAGACGTAGATTGGCAGCGTCGTGTTCGATCCCGCGACGAAGAACGCGATGATGAAATCGTCGAAGGAGAAGGTGAAAGCGAGCAGGAAGCCCGCCAGGATCGACGGCAGGATCTGCGGCAGCACGATCTGGCGAAAGGTCGTCAGCGGCGTCGCGTAAAGATCGCTCGACGCTTCGACGATATCGCGCCCGAGGCTGGCGATACGGGCTTTGACGATCATCGTTACCAGCGCCATGGTGAAAAGTCCGTGCGCGGCGATGATCGAACCGTAACCGAGCGACAGCTTCGGCGGTTGGTCGCCAGGCCAGACGGCTGCCAGCAATGGGTTGATGAAACCGAAGACTTCAACGAGGGCGACCAGCGTCGCGATGCCGATCACGACGCCCGGAACGACGATTGCCGCGGCAAACAGACCATCGAACACGGCCCGTGTCCGGGCGCCGAGCCGCTCCATGCCGAGTGCAGCCATGGTGCCGAAGATGGCCGCGAGGACTGCGCTGGTAAGCGCGATGATAAGGCTGTTCTGAAGAGCTTCCATGAGGAACGTGTTGGACAGCGCCTTACCGTACCATTGCGTGGAAAATCCCGTGAAATCCGAGGCGTTGCGGCCCGCGTTGAACGAGAACAGCACCACCAGCGCAATCGGCGCATAGAGAAACAGATAGACTGCCGTAACGAGCCCACGCATCAGACAAGGTCCACCTGGCGGGTGCCCGCGACGCGCCACGCAATCCGCATGGCGACGAGAAGCACGATGACGACGACGACAACGAGGGTGACGGCGATCGCGGAGCCGAACGGCCAGTTGCGCGATTGCAGGAAGAGGTCGACCAGCGCGTTGCCGATGAAGAATACCTTGCCGCCGCCCAGCAACTGCGGGATCAGGTACTCGCCGAGCAACAGGATGGTGACCAGCGCCACGCCCGTCATCACGCCCGGCAGCGACAGCGGCAGCGTTATGCCGAAGAAAGTCGAGAGCGGTCTTGCTCCGAGGTCCGCAGAAGCTTCCAGCAACCGCCGGTCCAGCTTTTCCAGGCTGACATAGATAGGCATGATCATCAGCGGCAGATAGCCGTAGACGATGCCGAGAAGGACTGCGCCCGGCGTGTTCAGAAGTCGCACGTTCTCGATACCGACAAATTCCAGCAGATGCGGGATGCCGCGCGCACCGAGAATATACATCCATGCATAAGTGCGAACGAGCAGGCTGGTCCAGAACGGCACCACAACGAGCGACACCAGCAACAACCGATGCTGTGGACTTGCCTTAACCGCCAGATAGTAGGCGACCGGATAGGCCACCAGCAGGCAGGTGAACGCCCCGATCGGCGCAAGCACCAACGTATTCTTGAAAGCGGCGGCACGGGATCCGAGATTGGCGAATTGGGCAAGTGTAAATGCCGCCTGGTAACCACCCTCCGGCGCCCGCTCGCCGAAGGAGAAAACAACGATGGCGATGAACGGCAAGACCAGGAACACGAACAGCCATGCGCTTGCCGGCGCGACGAGAGCCGCAGTGATCAGGCGTTTTGTGCTATCCGGTGACAGGGCCATTCCGAAGGTTCGCTGTTTGGAGTTCACGAGGCGGCTGCCTCTTCCCAAAACCGGGGAGAGGCGTTGCATGAAGGCAAGCTCACGCCGACTTGAACCGTGCCATCAACTCGGCACGCCCCGGATCCGTCAGCGTCACGGCGGCGCCGAACTCCAGCGGTGTCAGCGATGCCTCGTCCGGATAGACGATCTTGTTCGAGGTAATCTCCTTCGGCAGCAGCGAGATGACACGGCTGTCGGTGGCCGGCGCGCCGTTGGCGATGTGCTCCTTCACGGCGTTGGCCGGGTCCATCAGGTAGTTCAGCAGCGCATAGCCGGCAGCCTTGTTCGGCGCGTCCTTCGGGATCGCGTAGTAATCCGTCCAGATTTCGCCGCCGTCCTTGCCGAGCACAAAGTCGATCTCGGGGATATCGCGGTTGAGCTGCGCCCCGTCATTGGTCCAGCACATCGTCATCCATGCATCGGTTGCGCGCATGGCCGGCTGATAGTCGCTGTTGATGGCGAAGAGATGCGGCTTCACCTTGATCAACAGCTCCTCGGCCTTCGCCAGTTCCTCCGGCTTGATCGAATTGAAACCGTAGCCCAGCGACACCAGCGCGCTGCCGATCGTCGTCAACTGATAGTCGTGTACCATGGCGCGACCATCAGCCTCCGTCTGAGCGATCTCGAAGAAGTCCTTCCAGCTCGTCAGCTTTGTCTTGATCTTGGAGGTGTTGACCGAAAAACCGGTCGTGCCCCAGTTCTTTGGCAGGGCATAGGCCTTGCCGTCGATCTGGCCTTCCTTGGTGAAGCGCGGGCTCTCCGTCGACTGGCTGAAATTGGTGATCTTGGCAAGGTCGAGTTCGTCAATCAGGCCGAGCTTGTGGTAGGTGGAGATGGTGTAGTTGGTCGGCACGAACAGCGACCAGCCGGACGCGCCCGCCTGCAACTTTGCCAGCATTTCCTCGTTCGAGCCGAAGACGTTTACTTCGACGGCAACGCCGGTTGCCACCTTGAAGTTCTCGAAGGTCGCCGGATCGTGGTAGTTCGGCCAGGTCGCGATCGACATCTGCGTGCCGAGGTCTTCAGCAGCATGGGCTGGTGTCGACAAGGCGCCTGGGAAGCGCGACAAAACGGCGGTGGCAAGACCAAGGCCGGTGATGCCGAGGAAATGGCGGCGACTGACGGAGCCGCGCTTCAGGCGCATGAACTCGTCCATGAAGCCTTCGGCGGAAATGGGAAGATTATCCTTGTAGTCTTTGCTCATGATGCTGTTCCCTTGTTTTGATTTTAGGCTGCACTTGATGCTGAGAAGACATGGGCCGCGCCAGGATCGAAGCCGAGGTAGACGGCCTCGCCGGGCTCGACGAGATCGTTTTCATTCATGCTGCGACGGTCGGCGGTCACCAGAAAATCGCCCAGCCCCGGCACCGTGACGGCGTATTCTGCCGACGAACCCAAGAAGATGCGGTGAGTGACCGTCCCCCTGAAGCTCGTCGCATCAGGCGCCTGCGTCCGTGTCAGGCGGATCGATTCCGGGCGGATCGCGACGATTGCCTCACCCGTCGAAACACGCGCCCGGCTCCCCGCGGCGATTGCTGAACCGTCCGCCAGACGCAGCGTCGCGCCATCCGCCTCCATCGTCGCCCTCACCCGATTGGTCTTGCCGACGAAATCGGCCACGAACAGATCGGCCGGGCGGTCATAGACCTCCTGCGGCGAGCCCAGCTGGCGAATGCGCCCTGCGCTCATCACGCAGACGATATCCGCCATCGAGAGCGCTTCCTCCTGATCGTGGGTGACCAGAACAAAGGTAATGCCGAGCTCGCGTTGCAATGTCTGCAGTTCGATCTGCATGGCCGAGCGCAGCTTCTTGTCGAGCGCGGCCAACGGTTCGTCTAGCAGTAGTACCGACGGACGATTGACGATCGCGCGCGCCAGCGCCACGCGCTGCTGCTGCCCGCCGGACATTTCGTGAATGCGGCGCTTGGCAAAGCCGCCGAGCCGAACCATTTCAAGCGCCTCGCTGACGCGCCGGTCGATTTCGGTCGCCGCAAGCTTGGGCCGCATCTGTTTCAGACCATAGGCGACGTTCTGTCGGACGTCGAAATGCGGAAACAATGCATAGTGCTGGAAGACCATGTTCACTGGGCGCCGATAGGCAGGCACACCGTTCATCTCGCGCCCGTCGATCAGCACCGTGCCTTCGCTTGGCTGCTCGAAGCCGCCGATCATGCGCAGGCAAGTGGTCTTGCCGCAGCCGGAAGGACCGAGCAACGCCAGAAAGGCGCCCTTCGGCACATTGAGGTTGATGTCCGTTACGGCGGTCACGGCGCCATAGTTCTTTGTGACCGAACGGAATTCGATATCGTTCGTCGAAGCGGATGCCACGTCTGTTCCCTGCGGTTGGTTTGGATTGGGCAGTCTAGCGCTGCCTTTTGCCACCGTCGTTGAGGAAAGACTAAGCTCGGCCTTCCCTCACGGTATATACCCCGAGAGGGGTATTTTAGCCATAAAGCCTTCGTGGAAGGTATATACACGAAGGAGCGCAAATTTCCGCGCGAGGCGATCAGGAGGTCCCGGGAATGAGCACTGACTTGGAGGCGCTGTTTCAAGCCTTCAATTCCACCATCGGCGTGCAGACGATGGACGATCCGGAGTTCGGCGAGATCTTTCGGCAGATGATGGCGGCGCTTGTGCGCTTCGACTATGTCGTTGTCTTTGCCTATCGCGGCAAGGAGCGGCCGATCGACCTCTACAGCACCTTCGACCCGAAGGAGCACATCATTTTCGTGACCCTCTATCAGGCCGGCCCATATCTGCTCGATCCTTTCTATCACACCGCCAACGAGCGCCGCGCCGGCGTGTTTCGCATGCGAGAGCTGGCGCCCGACCGGTTCTTCTCCAGCGAGTACTACCGGACTTATTATGTCCAGACAGGGCTTGCCGAGGAAATCGGCTTTTTCGTCACGGCCGATGACGATATCACCATCGTTCTTTCTCTCATGCGCCGGGAAAAGACCGGCCCCTTCCCGCCCGCGGAATTTGCCTTGCTGAAGAAAGCCGAACCCTTGATCGCAAACATGGTCCGCCACTACTGGGCCGGGCTCGCGGCCCGCTTTGACGCACAACTGCATTCTCGAGTTCGTGGCAATCGCAAGCGCGACGCCAGTGGAAGCTCCTTGCAACCTGCCGAAGCAGTGTGGCGCGATCTTAATCTCACCAGCCGCGAGACCGCGATCGTCGATCTCGTTCTTCAGGGCCACTCCTCGGAGTCGATCGGCCTGAAGCTCAACATCTCGACAGGAACCGTGAAGGTTCACCGGCGCAATGTCTATCGCAAGCTCGGGATCTCCTCACAGACACAACTGCTATCGCTGTATCTAAAGAATCTTTCGTGAGACGCGCTCGGCCAATTGTGGACCACTACCATCTGCGCGCCTTCCTGCTGGCGACTGACATCACAGCACTCGCCCGTCAGGCCTTGACAGCCCCAGCCTTCGTCTTCGGCTTCAACAGGATTATCAGAAGCAAGCCGGCAACGATGAGTGCCGCCCCCTCGAGGTGGTAGCGCTGCAATTGCTCGCCGAGGATTAGGTAGGCGAGCACGGCGATGAAGATCGTCTGGATGTAGAGGAGGACACCAGCCCGGGCAGCACCCAGGGCCTCGATGCTTCGATTGAAGAGGTAATACATAATCGCCCCGCCGGGGATGGCGACATAAGCGAGCGCAATGAGCCCGCTGCTGTTGAGCGTCGAACGTTCGTCGGAAACAAGCTCGAAGAGATAGAACGGCAGCGCCGTCAGCACCGCCGCACCGAGAAGCAGGACAAGAAGCGCAAGCCGGTTCCCATCGAATTTCGCCCGGCGAAGCAGCACGGTATAGAGGCTGAAACAGAACGCGCCAGCGACGATCCATAGTTCACCGGGATTGAGGTCGAGACGCATCAGCGCGGCCGGACTGCCCTTGATGATGATGACGACGATCCCGAGAAAAGCCAGGATCGATCCGATCACCTGCCAGCTTCCCATCGGCTCGGCCAGTATTAACCGGGCAAGGATCATGGTGATGATCGGGATCAGGGCGATGATGATGCCGGCGGTGGTGGCGTCGGCATGTTCGAGGCCGACGAAGATCAGACCCTGACAAATCGCAAGCCCCATGCCGCCAATCACAAGCAGTTCAAGGACGCGCGCCCGCACCAGTGCGACCATGTCGCCAAAGTGCTTGTGCACGATCGGCATCAGGATCGCCCAGGCGATCAACACACGCCAAAAGCAAAGCGCCCAGGGTGGCATTTCAGAAGAAACCCATTTGGCGGCAATATAGACGCCGGCCGATAGCAGCCAGCAGAGAACACCCACGGAATAGGCGGTTGCAAGCGAACCGCCCGCCGCCTGTTCCGTCCCGACCGTCTCGCGATGGACTGCCAAGACATGTATCGCCATGGCTTAGTTATGCCACAGTTCCCATGCGCTGCACAGATGAGCCTGCGCTGGCGAGAAAACCGGGAATGTATCCTTTCAGCGGTGGTTGAACTGACCGCGAGGATTATCTCGAGCATGAAGTGTCGGAATCCCGTTTAGTCAGTCGTCTTCAAGACAGACAAGCTATGGAGAGCAGCTATGACGATCACAATCACCGCCTTTGAAAGGTCGCCCGATCGCGGCAAGGGCCTGGCGCGCGACATGCGCGTTCGCTGGGCCCTTGAAGAAGTGAGGCAGCCTTACGACGTTCGTCTTCTTTCGTTCAAGGCCATGAAGGAACCCGCGCACCTCGCGTTTCAACCTTTCGGGCAGATTCCGACCTATGAAGAAGGCGATCTCGCCATATTCGAATCGGGGGCAATCGTGCTCCATATCGCACAGCACCATGCTGGCCTGCTGCCGGACGACGCGAATGCCCGAGCGCGAGCGATCACATGGATGTTCGCCGCGCTCACCACGATCGAGCCGCCGATCGTTGATCGCGAAATCGCCAGGTACCTGGAAGGCGACCAGCCCTGGTACGAGCAGCGCCGGTCGATGATCGAGGAACGCATCCGAAAGCGGCTAAAGGAACTTTCCGCCCGGCTTGGCGATGCCGACTGGCTCGACGGCGAATTCAGTGCTGGTGACCTCGAGATGGTGTCGGTGCTGCTGAGGGTGAAAGGATCGGGCATGCTCGACGATTATCCTAATCTTTCCGCCTATGTCGCGCGCGGTGAAGCGCGGCCCGCATACAAGCGTGCCTTCGCCGCTCAGTTGGCGGTTTTCACCGCCGCTTCCGCCGGCTGAGAAAGTGCCGCTTAGGGCGGCCCTGCGCTCGCGGCATTTGCCATCCAATGTCGCGCTTGACAGTGCTTGAAGGCGAATGCCCTAATCGCCGCAACGCGAAAGGGCCCACCGATGAGCGACGATCAAACCCCGACAGACAGCAAGCTCACCACGTCGAAGCGCAGGTGGGCATCCGAAGGAAAATTCCTGACGGGCCGTATCAGTCGCCCGGAAACCGAGCGCCTGCCACCCGGTCAGCACCTCGTTAAGAATTGGCCGGTCCTCGATCTCGGCCAGCAGCCGATCATCTCGACCGATACCTGGCGTCTGGAAGTCCGCGGACTTGTCGAAACCCCGCTTGATCTCACTTGGACGGCCTTCCAGGCCCTCGAGCAGCGCACCAAGGTCACCGACATTCATTGCGTGACGACGTGGTCGCGCTACGACAACAAATGGAAGGGTGTATCGACCCGCGACCTGCTCGATCAGGCAATGCCGAAGCCGGAAGCGCACTATGTCATGCTGACAAGCTATGATGGCTATACGACCAACCTGCCGCTTTCCGATTTCGCTGCCGAGGATGCGATCCTCGCAATCTCCTGGGAAGGCTTGCCGTTGACGCGAGATCATGGCGGCCCGATGCGGCTCGTCGTTCCGCATCTCTATTTCTGGAAAAGCGCAAAATGGTTGCGGCGTATCGAGCTGCTGACGGGCGATGCTGCAGGCTTCTGGGAAAAGAACGGCTATCACATGTATGGCGATCCCTGGCGTGAACAGCGCTACTTCGGGGATTGATACCAGTGACGGTTCACCGGGCGCCAGATGACAGAGCCGTTACTGCAATCTACGCGCTATAGTTTTGCCAGATGCCTTGCCGCTGCCTCTCGATACCCGCGACCACGAACCCGTTTAACGAGTAATTCGTACAAGTGCAAATTCACCTCAGGATAGATATGGAAAGCAATATATTTTTCAAATTAAAGCCTTACGACGAATTGAGCATTGTCGGCTATTGAACCGTTAGCCATTTTGGGTTGTTGTGGCACATCGATTCCAGATATCGCGTATGGGTTGATGAATAAGGACACTTCATTTCACACTGTCACGCAGAAGCTGCTGGATGCGTGGTTGCATACCACATCACAGTCGCCTGCCGCGCCGGAAGACATCTATCGGGACGTCCTCGACCTTCTGACGATCAGGATGAGGATGACGCTTGTCGTTCTCGACGGTGAGGATCCACTACAATGGCAACTGAAGGTCGTGCGCCCCTCCGGCTTCAGTTCGCGTCTTCTCAACATCAACAAGCTCTTCGCCGATCAACGCATCGGCGAATTCAAGGATCGCGCCTACATGGAGACGGCCGTCATCCCGCGTTATCGCGAGGTGATCGCCACCCAGAAGCCGTCCATGGAACTGGTCAAGACGAGGGTGCTTGGCGTCAACCTCGGATATGAGCGGCTGATCCTTCCGCAAAAGACAACGGCGCGGCGCCCATCCTGGCTTTTGACCGTCTCGAACGGCCGCTTCATGTTCAATCCGCCGCAACAGCAGGCCCGCATGGATGCGACCGACGAAGCGGTGATCCAGCTCTTGACCGAAGGCGCGACGGCCAAGGAGATCGCTGCTGATCTCGGAATCTCGCATCGGACAGTCGAGCACCGCCTGGAGCGCATGAAGGAGCGTTACGGCGCGAAGAATACCGTCCACCTCGCAGCCATGCTGGTTGCGACGCACTTCGACCGCGATGTGGAGAAGAGCTAGGGCGTGATCCACCGAAGCAGGCGCCACCCGCAATAGACGAGAGCCAGGATTGCCGCCGCGAGCGCCGTCAACGTCGCCAAACTGGCGGGATGCAGCGGAACGTCCTTCCACGACGGACGAATGACATCTGCAGTATTGAACGCCTCACCGCTGAATTGGCAAGTGATCAGTGCCAGGCCGCGCAGCACCATGCCGGCATCGATCGCCGAGACGATCGTCTCGGCTTCGACCGCCTCGCCGCCCATGCTCCGCATCGATAGCAGCACGGCCTTTGTTGCCGCGAGATAGGCGTGCGAGCACTCGTTGAACGGGCTCGCCTCGTCCGTCACGCCGCCGGGCATTTTGCCCCAGAGGCAATAGGCATGCTGGATTTGTGCATAGTTGAGCACGCGTCGAAACGGCTCGTTCGTGTCCGTGGCGCGTGCAGCGAGATCGATGATCCGATCGCGATACTCCGCAATCATGATCATTTCGCCATGTGAGATCTCGGCAATTGCAATTCCGGTATGGGGACCGCTGCTGCTCCGCAGGTGCGCGCTGGCCGCAAGAGGCCAAAGCTGCAGCAACGCGATCATGGCTGTAAGGAAAATGGAACGTCGACAGGTCATCACTTGGTGCAGGCTCCGGATTGCTCCGGAGCCTTCTCCGATCAATGGAAAGCCGGCGCGCGACTACGCAGCTTCGCACCGACACCAAGTTTGCGCTCGGCGAGTGCACCGAAAGCCATGCCAAGGACGCCCCAGAGGACCACGTGCATGCCGATCGAAGTCGTGCGGAAACGCCAGAGGACCATAGCCGAATAATTCTCCGGCACCTCGTTGATCGGCGGCAGCAGATACTGCACGAGCCCGACAAAGGCGACATAGGCGAGGCCTGCTGCGATTGCTGAATTCCACACGCCGAACCGCGGAGTCAGGCGGCGTGCAAAAGCAATTGCCGCAACGAGCGCGGCGATCGAAACAACGATCATCAGGAAGAACAGCTCGGTCCTGATGCCTATAGTGTCAGGATTGCCGACCGCCGGCGGATTGGCGGGATATTTGATGCTGGGTACGATGACGACGGCGACAAAGGCGGCAAGCGCGATGACGGCAGATGTTCCCCGTGCGCCGAGATTGCTGAAGCGCCCCTGGACGAAAGCGAAGACGAGCGAAAACAGGCCGCCGACGGCGATGCTGTAGGCCATCACGCCGGTGAAGAGGCCGATCCCCGCCTGTGTGGCACGGCTGACGATTTCAGGTTCGCCAGCTTCGCCCGCCGCCTGGGCAGCAGCTTCCTCAAACGCGATCGCCTGGTCGACAAGTGGCTCGCCGAAGATATGGGCAAAGGCGAAAACGAGGACACCAGCGATCAGCCCCGCGAGCATTCCGCGAAGTAAGAGATTTCCAACCATGTCCGAAACTCCCTTAGTGGCAGGGGAAGCCGAGGAGATGCCGACCGTCATGCACGAACTCGTGCACGTACATGCTGTTGAGAAGCGACATTGCGCCTTCTTCGGTACCGACGAAGTAGATGACGATGAGCATCAGCAGGCCGCCGAAGATCGCCCAGGGCAAAAGCTCACCAACCGGAATCGGAGCCGGTGCGGCAACGGACGCGAAAGTGATGTCAGACATGAATTCCTCCTGGAATGACGCGTTCAGTCGAGAATTGTTGCGTGGTAGGGTCTGACTTCCAGTCCGAGGTATCCCCATCCTGATCACAGTGGCGCGACCGCACCGGAATTTCACCGGTTTCCAAACCCACAACATCATCGTTATATCTGCGACTTCGAACCTGTCAACGAAACTTCATGCAGCGACAGGCCCATCATCCCCGTTTGCGGAGACGACCATCGTGATGACGCGCCTCACCTGGATCTGCCACGGCTCGACTGCGGCCAACCGCGAGGCACGCTTTCCACTGGACGAGCCGCTGAACGAGAAGGCAATCGGTGCCACGCGGGCAATCGCGCCTCGCCTCCAGCATGCCGACGGCGTATTCGCCAGCCCGACTTTGCGCGCCCGGCAGACGGCTGATGCGCTTGGCCTGGAGCCCATATTCTCCGATGCGCTTGGCGATTGCGATTTCGGCCGCTGGGCGGGACGATCGATCGCCGAGATCCAGCAAGCCGAGCCTGACAATCTGGCGGCCTGGATGGCGCGGCCGGAGGAAGCCCCGCATGGCGGCGAGGCTATCGCCGCCGTATGCGCGCGCGTGAAAGCCTGGATGAACGAGCATTTGCAGACGGGCGGCCACATCGTCGCCATCACCCATGCTGCGGTTGTCAGGGCTGCCATCATAACTACGCTGAACGCACCCGTATCGTCCTTCTGGATCGCCGATATCGAACCACTCGCGATCGTCCACATGACCAGCAATGGAAGCCGGTGGTCGCTGCGCGTGGAAGGCACGACCGCCTAATACTCAAGGTGATAATTTAGGCAAGCCTTACGCAAGCAAGCCATGGCATAGCTTTCCGACCCGGCACGGTCGGGCCGTCAATCCTCGCCCCAAGGAGGAACAAGCATGCCATATGATTGGAGCGGCGCGCGGATGCGACGCGCGCGCCTGCTGCGCATGACCAGCGCATTGACCCTTCTCTTGATTGTCATCGGCGCATCTTTGCTGATCAGACTTTGAAGACAACAGGCGGGCGGCCACGCCGCTCGCCTGGTCTGCCGGGCACCTTTCGAGCGGCGCATGCTCCAGGTTAGCCGCAGATCCCAAGAATTCGCCCTTTGGTTTCAACAAACGCTTCAGACTTCAATGATACACCGGCGCCCGGGTGGAGATGGAGCGAGGCATGCCGGTATTCTTCCAGAGCAGGGCCGGAAGGCAATGCCTGTTGGTCATGGCGTTGGGGGTAACGCTGTGGCTCGTCGGTGCGATCCTCGAATTGGATAACTGGCTGGTCGCCTTCGTCGGCGCCTACGAGAACTATGGAGCAGACAAGCTCGTCCTCGGGGTTGGCATCGGCGGCGCCATGAGCTTCGTCTATTCGATGCTGCGCATCGTCGACCTGCGCAAAGAGATGGAATTGCGAGCCAGCGCCCAGGCCAAGGCCGACTGGACGGCAACCCACGATCACCTGACCAAGCTTCCAAACCGCTATGCATTCGAGCGCAAGGTCCTTCCGCGAAGGACGAAGACCGACGTCGAGGGCGACGAATGGGAGCAGAACGTTACGATCTTCTGTATCGACCTCGACGGCTTCAAGAAGGTCAATGACCTTGTCGGCCACAATGGCGGCGACGCGCTGCTGATCGAAGTGGCAAAGCGCATCTGCGCGATCGGCAATGCCGACTGCGTCTATCGTTTTGGCGGCGACGAGTTCGTCGTCGTTGCGCTCGGCCTCTCGCCGCGGCACGAAGAGCGCTTCGCGCGCTTGCTCATCCAGGCGGTAACACGCCCTATCCATATCAATGGGTTTGCCGTCGAAGTCGGCGCCAGCGTCGGTTACGATCGCTGGGAACAGGGTCGCGAACCGCTGGAGGACGCCGCCCACCGTGCCGACCTCGCCATGTACGAGGCCAAGTCACGCGGCCCCAACCAGCACATGGCGTTTGAAGCCTCGATGCAGGACAAGGTGGCAAAACGCGCCACGCTGGAATCGAAGCTCCGTATCGCGATCCAGAAAAAGGCGATCCGGCCATTCTATCAACCCTTAGTCGACCTGAAGAGCGGCACGGTCTGCGGCTTCGAGGCGCTGGCGCGCTGGACGGATGAGGAGGGTGTTGCCATTCCGCCGCCCGTCTTCATCGGCATTGCCGAAGAAACCGGAATGATCACCGAGCTCTTCGAAGATCTGCTCGCGCAGGCCTGCCAGGATGCCTTGGCTTGGGACGACCACGTCATGCTGTCCTTCAACGTCTCTCCAGTGCAGATGGAAGACAAGCTGCTGGCCTCGCGCATCTTCAAGGTGCTGTCGGCAAACGGCCTGCCACCGCGCCGCCTGGAGATCGAGATCACCGAAAATGCCCTGATTCAGGATCCGGCAGTTGCCGCCATCATTCTGGATGAGCTCCACGACGCTGGCGTCCAGATCGCCCTCGACGATTTCGGCACGGGCTACTCCAGCCTCGCCCAACTCGCCCGGTATCGTTTCGACAAGATCAAGATCGACAAGAGCTTCATCGCGACTTGCCGCGATGATGAGCGCCAGGAAAAAATCATCCGTGCCATGCTTGGGCTCGGCCGCAGCCTCAATATACAGACGACTGCCGAAGGCATCGAAGAGCATCGCCAACTCGGCCACCTGCTTCAGCTCGGCTGCGACGTCGGCCAAGGCTATCTCTTCGGCAAAGCGATGCCTGCCGAAGAGACGCGCTCCTTCATTTTCAATCGCGACGAGGTGCTGGCTGGTGGCTGACCGCCACGAAATCCGCACCTCCGCACATCAGAAATTCGTGATGGAACCCTTTCAGACGGGCCAACGTTAGCTCGTTGGTCCTGTGGGCGGACATTTCCACTGAAAAGTGTGTCTGCATGCCGCATGGGCCGCGATCATCGATCGGGCCTGGCTCGATTGGTGCGCAGACTGAGTGGACCCTTGTCATAGGAGAGGGATTTATCATGTATTTTCGTATAGTTGCGGCTTCTGCGGCCTTTATTGGTCTTGCGGGGGCTGCGTCGGCCGCTGACCTTGTGAATGAGCCGCCAACGGTTCCGGTTGCACAAGCTGCACCCGTCTTCACCTGGAACGGCTTCTATGTCGGCCTGCAAGGTGGGGGCGCCTGGGGCAACGGTAACTTCTCCGGCATCGGCGACGCCAATCTCAACAGCGGCCTCATCAGCGGCTTCACCGGATACAACTGGCAACTCGACAACAATATCGTGCTCGGTGTCGAAGGCGACGTTTCCTACAATTGGAACGAGGAAACAGTTGGCGGCAATGAATATAAATTCGACACGACCGGCTCCGTCCGCGCTCGCGTCGGTTACGCTCTCGATCACGCTCTGTTCTATGGAGCCGCCGGCTGGACCGGTGCGAGAGGCCATGTAAGCACGCCCGTCGGCGACGACGACACCACGTTCTCGGGCTGGACCGTTGGAGCCGGCCTGGACTACGCCTTCACCGATAACATCTTCGGGCGGGTCGAATATCGCTACAACGATTACGGCAGCAAGGACCTGCTCGGTGTAGACACCGACTTCAATCAGAACATCGTCACCGTCGGCGTTGGTTTCAAATTCTGAGACCGCTCAACCGTTGCGTTTCTCTGACATGATGGTCGTCGCGTAAGGTAGCCTCTTGGTGGTTTCCGCCGCGGCCACCACCCTGGTTGCCACTTTGGTTGCCGCCACCCTGGTTGCCGCCCCCTTGGTTGCCGCCACCCTCGCTACCGCCGCCCGGTTCTCACCGCCCTGGTTACGACCACCATGCTGACTGTCGCCCTTGGAGGCGTGCTGGTTTTTTGGACCATCGCCCTGGGGACCGCCCCCTTAGAGCCGTGATGATCTCTCGGGCCGTCACCATTCGGACCGTGGTGACCTTTAGGACCGTCACCGCGCAGGCGATGATCCTTGAGACCGTGGTGGTCTTTCGGACCATGGTGATGGTGTGCTCCGCCATGACGATCACCGCTGCTGCTGCCATTACCGCCGTCGTCACCATTCCCATTGCCATTGCCGCTGCTGCGGCCGCTATCGTCATCGCCGGCGTCACCGGACCTTCGCCCGTGTTGCCGCTGCCGCCATTTCCGTTGCCGCCGCTTCCGTTACTGCCGCTTCCGTTGCTGCCGCCACTGTCGGCGTCGCCGCTACCGGCGTTGGAGCCGCCGCCATTCCCTCCCCCAGAGGAATTGCTTGCGGTCCGCCTGCCTCCCAGCAGTCGGTCACCGTGATGATCAGGATCGGCAAAAGGGTTAAGATTGATGGACGCTACCGGCCCACACAATCGTTCCTCAATCGTGCCTGGCCGCACCACCTGACAATTGAGCCGCTGGCTCTGCGCGCATCACGCGCGATCGGAGCGCCGATTGGCTTTCCCTCGGCATGCGCGCGCTACGCTTGGCTTTGCCGTGGAAGCGGCGGTCGCGAGATGACTGACGAAGAGGCTATGCCTTTGCTTCAAAAGGTCAATCGGCAGGTCAATGCCGGTGTCGCGCCGGCAGCGGACGCACAGACATCAGGAAAACCGGAATACTGGTCGCTGCCCATTAACAACAAAGGCGACTGCGAAGACTACGCTCTGCTGAAACTGAAAACGCTCCTCTGCGCCGGCTTTGCGTCGAACAAGCTGGTGCTTTCGGTCGTCATCGACCGCGGCGGCAACAACCATGTCGTCCTGCTGGCGCGACTGAGGTCCGGCGACGATGTCCTCGACAATCTCGCAGGCAAAGTAAAACCTTGGGAAAGCACAGGATATACTTTTTTGGCGAGCCAGGACTTCAGCAACAGGAGCGCCTGGCAAGTAACGCTGGCCGGCCCGAGAGCGGGCCAATTTTCCGGAACGTGAGGGGCGGGATTTATCCAGCCAGCCGCGTGCCGTCACGCGACCAGACAAGGGTTAGTGGACCGACGGGTCCTCTTCTTCCAGAAATGTTCTGATTCCCTCGCGTGCGACCGTCGCCAGAAACTCGTCAAACGCCTCGCGATCGGTGGCAAAAGGCTCCTCCCATTCGATGAGGTCCTCGTGCTGGGTCACGACTTCCATTTTCCAGTCGCCATTCGTGCCTGCCGGGCGGAAGATGTCGACGAGCACCGTCACGCCATCATCGGTAAACTCACCAGCAAGGTCGGAATGCTCCAGCTTCGGCTTCTTCGCCATTCTCAAATCCGATCCGTGATTTCGACGAGCAGTTTAAGCGGCAATGATGACACGCCTTGTAGGCCACCATCGTGCATAGCGTAAGCAGCAGAGAAAGACCCAAAGTCGAAGTTTACGAGAAGTTCCACAGAAGAAAATGCGTCATTCGACTGGTAGGGAAGCCCGTTTCAACCCATCTCCGGGATCACGCTAAGCCGTGTCGATGCTACGTGACGCCGCCCCTTTTTTCGATCGTCTTCAATGGTTGACGCGACGCCGACCGCCAGCGTCCGTTGTCGCCATAGCACCATCGCTGTAGTCAAAAGCGACTTTCGTTGTGCGATCGTTGGCGCATTTTTGGGGTCCTCCAAGGGACTCCCGCGGAGTACC
This sequence comes from Rhizobium sp. BK538, assembly GCF_014197575.1. Taxonomy (NCBI): domain Bacteria; kingdom Pseudomonadati; phylum Pseudomonadota; class Alphaproteobacteria; order Hyphomicrobiales; family Rhizobiaceae; genus Rhizobium; species Rhizobium sp. BK538. Next base: position 302,297 of record NZ_JACIFT010000003.1, on the reverse strand, counting down.
TACGTCTTATTTACAGCTTTAAGCGCCCGCTCCTGGAAATGAATGATCGTGATTGCGCATTTGCCCGCGAAGAGAATGCTATGGGTGGCAGTGCACGGACCGGAACGGAACGGAATTTTCTGGTGGATACTATCGATTGCGGCTTCAGTGGCGACTGCTGCGGCGTTTTGGTGAACTATAGAAGGGCCCAGTTTACGATTATCATCATAGTTTGGAGCAAACCGTAGCGCGCTAGTGCCAAGGCGACAGGTTGAAATTCAGTCCGCACCGGAGAAATGAAGGACCCGAGCCGCGCCTGCTGGCGATCGCAAGCGGCTGTCAGCGGGCGACCCGCCGACCCATTTGCTGAAAGACTTTTGCTCGTCGCGACTCGCTCGCAAGCAACACCATCGCGATCCCAGTCATTTCCAGAATCCAATTCCACTTGAAGCCTAGGAAATGGCTACTGATGAAGCGGTCAAAATGATGAAAGGATGCCGCTCGAATTAGCACATACCCCAATACAAACGTTGAACCGACGAGCGCTAGCCAAGTCTGGATCGGGGATTTTCTGGCCCAGAAGAGAAAAGCCGGTACGGTGGCCGCGCACATGACGGCTACACCGATAATAAAATCGACTTGCATTGCCCGGCGTTGCTCATACCACCCGCCAGAGAAAGCGACCATGCGGCCCAGTTCCGTCATCGCAGACTGGAGATCGAGCTGCTTGTTTATGCCGAGAAAGAAAAACACCACGGAGATGGCACGCCAGATATAGCCGTCGGATCGTTCGTTCCAACATTGCCGAGCGACGACCCCGGTCGTCTTCCAGCAGCTCGCACAGGCCAGCAGGTACAGGATGACGGTAATCCATCCCCCGATCGTAGGGTCACCAATGCCCGGTTCCCAATTGAAATCGTGCGCCACTCTCGACCCTCAAGATGCTGGCCCTCAAGATGCAAGCCAAGCACCTCTTCAAGTGCAATCCTTGCGGTTCGCGCGCTCTTCGCCAAGTTCGTCTTTGGACGTAGTTCAACCATCGTCGGAACTGAGCTGGCCTGAGCGTGAACGGCGCAACACGGAGCATCGGGACAGGTCGTTCCACGAAGACGCCAATCGACCGCGTGGGAACCGTTGTTTTAGCGCCCTTTGATCCGGTCGCTGCCGATTCCGACTCGGCGCGGCCTTGACTTTGCAAACGTTCGTCGTCCACCCTCAGCAGAGGCTAATTCAAGGGAGAGGGCTGGTGGCAGAACTTTCGGTCTGTATTGGACGGAATTCCCGCGAAGATATTGCCGACGAAGTTAAGGGCACTACACCAAAGGCGGCCCTTGGTTCAAGAACTGGCAGGATGTCGAGTATGCCCAAAAGTGGCTCGACAAGGCGCTCGCGATCGAGCTGCAGTTGGCCCCGGTATAAGCAGTGAACTTTGGCGCGCTCGTCAAATTTTACTCGGTTTTCTCCGGTGGGCGCCTCACGATCGGAGCGAAACCCAAAATGCTGTATTGGCCACGTTTCAGATGGCGAAAAGGAACGATAGCAATTGGCGATCGCGTCTCGATGCGCTACGGCGTCGTGATCGACGCCCAGAGCGGACGCGTCGAGATCGGCAACAATGTTTCACTCAACGACTTTGCGGTACTGCTCGGCCACGGGGGTATCCGCATCGGGAATGGCGTACGGATCGCTGCTCAAACCGCCATTGTTTCTTTCGAGCATGGTTTCGACGATCCGGTTGCCCCCATAAAGGACCAACCGCTACGGAAAGCACCGGTCGTGATTGAGGACGACGTCTGGATCGGAGCCGGCGCTAAGATATTGGCCGGCGCCCATATCGGTCGCGGTTGCGTGATCGGAGCCAATAGCGTCGTCAAGGGAACCACGGTTCCTGGCGGCATCTATGTCGGCGCGCCGGCTCGGCTCGTCAGACTGCGTGGACGTTGAAGTGCTAGATCCCTCGAGGAGGCCAAAGTGCCAGTTTCGTAGACTGAGCGACGTGCGGGTCGGCGGTAAAGACCGGGAGCCTCTGCTCACGGAATATCTGAAGCGCTTGCAGGTCGGTTTCTCGATGCATGCGGGAAAGATTTAGCGAATTGTATTGGTGGCCCTTCGAGAGCGGATCGATGCCGGTGAGAATCACATTCGCCGCGCCACTTGCGAGTGCCAGAGCCGCGCCAACGATGCCGTTTGACCACTTGGCCTCACCCTCCAATTCAAGATTCAGTCTTCCCGTCATCCGATGCATCAGGGCGATGCGCTCATGGCGGCTGATCAGCATCAATTCGTTGTAACGGTAGTCGAATGTATCAAGTCCTCTCACGAGCCGATCGAGCTCGTGCCGCCAATTGAGAACGCAAAGTAGTCCTGTTTTCTTATGTTGGAGCACTTTGCGAACCTCGACCGCGGCCGCATTGAGCCCTTCAATCTGATTGAACTGCATCAATGTCGCGTCAGGCGGCTGGGTTAACCAACCTTGGGCCGCCACCTGGGAGGCATTTATCGTCAATACGCGAAATGAATCGTTCCAGCCCTGAGGCCTCGTGGAAAAGGGTGCGGAGCCAGCGACCACGACGGCTTTTCCAAGAAAGAGGCGCTCCAACTTTGGAACTCGCGGAGCAGCCAACCGATACCTTAGCCAGCGATTAAAATAGCGCTTAGCGCGTATCAGCTCTTCGAAGTACGACATGCTCTGCTGTCCCTCCTCGGCGCTTTTCCCGGTCTAATAAAATTCGACGATGATCACGATCGCGAAATACAATGCCCTCGCAAGAAGAAGCAGTAGATCCCGCCTCAGCGCGCAGCCTCCCTCTTGCACCCGATGCGATGCTAGTGGCGCGTTGGATATTGCGCAAGAAGCAGCTCTTACAAATGCGGCGGCAGCAGAGTTTCCGTGCTGGCGAATACCGCCGTTTCTTCATCTACCCGGGCGAGAGCGCGACCTTTCCGTCGACGGGCTCGGCCCGCCAAGATCGCGAGGCTTTTTTAATGACGGTCTTGCGAATGAGGCGTAGGCTATCGTGTTGGACCAGATGCACGGCACGGTTCGATCAAGGGTCTAGCGCTCTTGTCGTTATGGGGGAACGCCACCATGCAATTCCCTACATTCACACTGGACAATGGAGAGGTTGAAGTCCTCGCGTCCGTCATCCAAGCCTGGTGCCAAACAAACCAAATAGACCCGGAAAGCGAGTGCGCTCGGGCGGTAATTGCCACGGCACTTGACCTGATCGAAGCCGGTTTCCGGACGCGTGAGGGCCTGTCGATCGCGCTTGCCAATGCGTTAGCGCCCGATGCCTTGAGCATCAGTGGCGAGTAAGACGGCGTGAGCGTATATTGATCGGGCTGCCCGTCGCAGGTAAAGCGTGCACGTTCTTCGAGCAACTTGGCGTGTGACCCTCAGGAATGGACCAGACCCTGTGAACCAGCCTCAGGGGCCCGCTAATAGGTCCGACTTCTTTTCTTGATGTCTCAAAGGGAAGCCTCGCAGCCTGCGGTAGCCGAACTGCGAGTTCCCTTTGGTTCGAACCGACGCGATCCCCCTCAACATCCGGCCCGAGCCACCGGGAGTACCCTGGCAACGGAAATACAAGGTCGGCATTGGACCTTGGTCGCGCCGAGTTTACGACTATTGCCCACCGCTATTCGGCCGCAACAAGCGGCAACACGTCAAGTCCGTTGATCATGATCTCGAAGAATTCCGCAATGAAGCGACCGGCTACAAAGGCTTAGCTTTCCGGCTCGGTCAAACACAGAACTATCTGTAATAAAGATGGTAGCGGAGGAGGGATTTGAACCCCCGACACAAGGATTATGATTCCTCTGCTCTGACCTACTGAGCTACTCCGCCACTGGTCAACGGTACCGTTCGCAATGCGGTGGCCCGTGGGATGAGCGGCTTATAAGGTGCGCTTCGGCTTTGTGTCAAGCACATGATCGAGAAAATGCCACAGGCATTTTCAGGCGGCGACGGGGCTGGCCAGCAGCGCCTTCAGCGAGGCTTCCGCTGCCGGTTCCCGCTCGGAGCGCTCGATGAAACCACCGCCGTAGACGCGGGCGTTGTCGCCGGGCGCTGAATAAAGCGCACAGGCCTGGCCTGGTGCAACGCCGGCTTCGCCGATCGCTAGATCGACATAGATGCCGCTTGCATCGGCGTGCAGGACGGCCGGTGTCGGGGCACGCGTCGAGCGGACCTTGGCAAAGCATGCGAAGCCTTCGTCCGAGGCAGCCTCAGCAAGCGGCTCGTCGCCGAGCCAGTTGACATCGCGCAGATAGACGCGGTGTGTCTCCAGCGCTTCCTTGGGCCCGACGATGACCCGGCGGGACCGGGCATCGAGGTAGACGACATAGAGCGGCTCGCCCGTAGCGATGCCGATACCGCGGCGCTGACCGATGGTGTAGTGCAGGATGCCTTCATGCTGCCCCAGCACGCGGCCGTCGAGATGGACGATCTCGCCTGCAAGCGCCGAATTCGGCTTCAGCTTGTTGATGATGTCGGAATATTTGCCCTGCGGCACGAAACAGATGTCCTGGCTGTCAGCCTTCTTGGCGACCACAAGGCCCATCTCTTCAGCAAGCTTGCGGGTTTCGGCCTTTGGCAGGCCGCCAAGCGGGAAGCGCAGATAGTCGATCTGCTCCTGCGTCGTCGCGAACAGGAAGTAGCTCTGGTCGCGGTCGGCGTCAGCAGGACGATAAAGGGCGCGGCGGCCGGGATTACCAGGCACCGGATTGGGCCGCGAGCGGATGTAGTGGCCGGTCGCCAGCGCGTCGGCGCCGAGTTCCTTCGCGGTCGCGAGCAGGTCGGCAAACTTGACGGTCTGATTGCACGAGACGCAGGGGATCGGCGTCTCGCCCGCGACATAGCTTTCCATGAACGGATTGATCACCGTGTCACGAAACCGCTTCTCGTAATCCAGCACGTAGTGCGGGATGCCGAGCGTCTCGCAAACGCGACGGGCATCGTCGATATCCTGGCCGGCACAGCAGGAACCGGCGCGGTGAACGGCCGCGCCGTGATCATAAAGCTGCAGCGTAATGCCGAGCACGTCGTAGCCTTGGCGTTTGAGAATGCCTGCGACCACGGAGCTATCAACGCCGCCGGACATGGCGACGACAACACGGGTATCTTCCGGCTTCTTGTCAAAATCCAGTGTGTTCACGGGTGGCTGCCAATTCTAAGCTTGCTGCGATCCGCCCATCAGAGCCGGCGGATTTCATGTCCGCGGGATCGGCCGCCGGACTTTCGTTGGCGAGGATATAGAAAGGATTGGGTTCCGGCGCAAGAGGCGGGGAATTTGCTGAGATCTCGGAGATAGATTTCAACCCTTACGCAATTGTTTCAGAGTATCCCGAACAGCCTCCAAGCCATCCCAGCCACAGCACATCCGAGCAGTGTGGGAATAACCGACAGTCTAAGCCGAAAGATCGCAATGGCTGCGGCGACGCTGAGAACGAGCGAAGGCAGGGCCAGCGACGACCAGGCGGGCAGTTCGATCCATATGGGGCCGAACCGATGGATGCGCGCCTCGGTGAACAGGAAGTGCAGACCGAACCAGATGGCAAGGTTCAGTATGACGCCGACCACGGCAGCGGTGATGGCCGACATCGCGCTCGCGAGCGCCGCATTGCCCCTGAGCTTTTCGATGAATGGCGCGCCGAGAAAGATCCACAGGAAGCACGGTACGAACGTCACCCACGTCGCGAGGATCGCAGCCAGCGTGGCGGCCGTGATCGGATCGAGACTGCCCGGATCGCGATAGGCGCCCATGAACCCGACGAACTGGAGCACCATGATCAGCGGTCCTGGCGTCGTCTCGGCCATGCCCAGCCCGTCGAGCATCTCCGTCGGCCGCAGCCAGCCATAGTGCTGAACCGCCTCCTGCGCGACATAGGCAAGCACGGCGTATGCGCCACCGAAGGTCACCACGGCCATCTTGCTGAAAAAGACGCCAATCTGCGTGAACACATCATCTCCGCCGCGGAAGGCATAAAGCAGCAGAAGCGGCCCGAGCCAAAGCGTGAGCAAGACAGCCGAGATATTCAGCGACCACACCAGGTTCGGCCGCGCATGGACCGGCGTTTCCTCGCCAAGAGCGGAGTCGGCGTCAGCCAGGACACGGCCGGAGGCTGCCTTGTGGCCATTGCCTGCCTGGAAAAGGCTCGAGCCGGATTTGGAACCCACGAAACCTATCATCGCCGCAGCCAGAATGATCAGCGGGAATGGGACATGAAGAACAAAGATCCCTATGAATGCGGCGGCGGCGATGGCGACCATGGCAGGATTCTTGAGCGCCCTGCCCCCGATCCGAATGACGGCTTGCACGACGACCGCAAGCACCGCGGCCTTGAGACCGAAGAACATGCCTTCGATGGCGTCGACGCTTCCAAACAGCACGTAGACGTAGCTGAGGGCCAGGATGGACAGGAAGCCGGGCAAAACGAACAGGATGCCGGCCACAAGCCCTCCTGCCGTCCTGTGCATAAGCCAGCCGATGTAGATCGCGAGTTGTTGCGCCTCTGGCCCAGGCAACAGCATGCAGTAATTCAGGGCGTGCAGAAAGCGCTGTTCGCCGATCCACTTCTTTTCGTCGACGACGATCCTGTGCATGACGGCGATCTGCCCGGCCGGGCCGCCGAAGCTCAGCGCCGCCACGCGCAACCAGACGCGAAGCGCCTCGCCGAACGAGATGCCGTGGCTCGTGTTGTCCGCCGTGCCCTCCGCGTGCGGCTCGGTGACAGGGTTGGCCATCTCAGCTTCCCTTCTTCACGGAGGGCCAATTGTGGGTCTCTTCGGTCGCGTCCCGGCACCATCGATAGAAGGCATCGTACAAGGTCATGCCTGCCTCCAATTGCTCGAGGTCGTCGGCAAACATCCGCGAAAGCCCGAGTGAGGCTGCCAGCAATCCTGCCGCTTCGGGCGCGAGATCAAGCCTTGCGGTATCTGCAGCCCTGACGATTGTAGCAAGCCTAAGCAGCGGCCCGGATTGAAGGGCGAACTCCTCCACCATGATATCGAACGAGCATCGATCGCCACGGTGGCTCCAGAAGACGTCCTCGATATCGAAGGGTGTTGCCCCAAACCGATCGGCGACCATCAGCACTTCCGCGGTGGGAACGAACAGGAAGACGGCCAAGGGATCCACGAAGCGGCGGATCAACCAGGGGCACGCGATACGGTCGATCTTCGGGCGGGCACGCGTGACCCAAACCGTCCGCCCCTTCGCGTTGCGAGACGGCAGCTTATCCTCGGGCACCGCGAGACCGCCTGCCTTGATCCATGCCTCGAACCCGCCTTCGAGTGTTTCGGCTTGCACTCCCATGACGCGAAGATGCGCGGCAACGCCGTGGCTGAGCTTGGCGCCATGGTGGCAGACGATGACGGCCGGGCTTTGAATTTCAGCGCCCCATTGGACCACATCCTTGAATGGCCTGCGGACTGATCCGGGGATGAGACGGGGATCGGCGGAAAAGTCCTCGTCATTGCGCACATCGATCAAGACAGGCGCACCCGGCGTGCCGATGAGGCGGTTCAGTTTATCGCTCGAGATTTCGGTGAATGACGGCATGGCGCGTCCCTCCGTTTTAGCGGTTTCGTTGGACGCGACTCTTCGGCTGGCGCCTCGTGGGGTGATCGCGACCCCATGAGCCATATGATCCACGGTGGATGGGCTATGTCAACACTTTCCATCCGCTTGCGCTGCCGGGCAATTGAGATGTAACGACTGAACTGGGGCGATGCCGCAGCAGCCAAGCTGAAGGGTCTTCAGGTCGCCGTCAGATTTCAAAAGCAAAAAACCCATGGCGGGTTAGTTTGTGAAAGGTAGTTCGCATGGTCGACGTTGCCGGTTCAAGACCCGCGGTCCTGCGGGCGATCCCGAAAGGCGTCTGGGCTCTTGGCTTCGTCTCCCTGTTCATGGACATCTCCTCGGAGATGATCCACGCGCTGCTGCCGGTCTACATGGTTGCCGTCCTCGGCACCTCGGCATTTGCAGTCGGGCTGATCGAGGGTATTGCCGAGGCGACCGCCGCCATCACCAAGGTGTTTTCCGGAGCACTGAGCGATTGGCTTGGCAAGCGAAAGCTGCTTGTCGCCCTGGGCTACGGCATGGCTGCGTTGACAAAGCCCGTGTTTCCCCTGGCGCCGTCGCTGGGCTGGCTGGTGGCGGCCCGCTTCATAGATCGCATCGGGAAAGGCGTCAGGGGGGCGCCGCGCGACGCCCTGATCGCCGATATCAGCCCGAAGGAAATCCGCGGCGCAAGTTTTGGTCTGCGCCAGTCGCTCGACACGGTCGGCGCATTCCTTGGGCCAGCGCTGGCTCTTGTTTTGATGTGGTGGACCGCCGAGCACTATTCGACAGTCTTCTGGATCGCGGTCATCCCAGCGTTCTGCTCCGTCGCGATCATCCTCTTTGTCGTTAAGGAACCGCCACATGCTGACCAACGGCGCGCCCGGGTGCCGCTTAGAGGCTCGGAACTCGTCCGGTTGCCTGCGATCTACTGGCTGGTCGTTGCCGTCTCCGCAGTCTTCACGCTCGCACGTTTCAGCGAAGCCTTCCTCATCCTCGACGCCCAACAGATGGGACTTCCCGTCATGTTCGTGCCGATCGTCCTGATCGTCATGAATATTGCCTATGGGTTCTCGGCTTACCCCGCAGGCGTCATGGCGGATCGTGTCGACCGAATAACACTGTTGATTGTCGGGCTCGTGCTTCTCGTTCTCGCCGACCTCAGCCTTGCGCTTCTTCCCGGGTTGGCGGGCCTCGGGATCGGGGTATTGCTGTGGGGTCTCCACATGGGATTTACGCAAGGGTTGTTAGCCACCCTCGTTGCGGATGCCGCACCCGCCGAGCTGCGCGGAACCGCCTTCGGCATCTTCAACCTGATTGCCGGTGTCGCGCTTCTCGCCGCGAGCGTACTTGCCGGTGCGCTTTGGGATTGGGGCGGACACCAGATGACCTTCCTCGCCGGCGCGGCCTTCGCGCTGCTCGCCGGCCTTTCGCTGCTGCCGCTGAGGAAGCGACTAAGAAGTGCTTCGTAAAGCCAGAAGCAGGTGATCCGGCGTATTGAATGAATGACGAACCTCACAACGAAAATCCGCGTGCCCGGTAGCGAACACGCGGCCAGGCGGTGAAGAAAGCTTTCAGCCATTCGTGCAACCATTCGGCTGTCAGTTGAAGTTTCAGGAAGCTAAACAATCCCGTCATGCAAAAGGCATCATGCAGGCGATCAGCAGTTGGGCGATCAGCAGGGTCTTTGTATCGGTCATTATTGTTCTCCACGCTGACGTGGACTGCGCCAGAAGCTTTCTTCGAAGACACAGCACCGCCTCTTGATAAGGTCAGGTGCCGTGGGTTCGCTTCTGGCGACTAATTCCCGCTGGTGCGAGGGCCCGAATAACCAGCCGGTCGATCATTTTTCGGCCCGCTCTGGTTATTGCGGCTTACAGAGTCTGTCAATCGACAGGGCAAAGGAACAGCGAGCCGTCGCCTGCCTCAAAGCCCGCTTCTAGTCGAACTTCTCAGTCGTATCTGCCTTCCCCTTCACCCAATAGCCGGACGCCTTGATCCAGTGCAGCGGATGGCTTCGTTCGGTCACAAGATACTCGCGGACGGCACGCGTGACCGAAGCCTCTGCCGCGACCCAAACGAACGTCCCGCGCTCGATGTCTATACTGCGCAAGATGTTCAGGAGCGGCCGGGCGTCCGTCGCGTCCGAAAGGGGACGGTCCGCCCAATGCATATACAGGTCCGCCTTTGTTTCGAAGATCTGTCTCTGTGCCGGACCGGTCACCGCCGCGATCGCGGTGATCACTGTATCGGTGTCGCTTTCCTCGATCCGACGTCCCATGGCTGGTAGGGCAGTTTCATCGCCGACCAGCAGCCACCTTGTCACACTTGCGGAGACCACCGCTGAGCCGCGCGGCCCACCGATTGAGAGCGTATCGCCCGCAGACGCATCGATCGCCCATTGGGTCACTGGACCCGCCTCATGCAAGGCAAAGTCGATGGTCAATGTGCGGGCATTGCTGTCGTACCGCCGTGGCGTGTAGTCGCGGCGCGCTTCGCCCTCGGCCGCGGGAACGAAAATCTTCACGTGGTCATCGGGCGCCAGGCTGACGAAGTCCGCAAGATCTTCACCCGTGAGGACGATGCGGCGCATGCCCGGCGTGAGGTCGGTGACTTCGGCGACCGTCAGAGAGCGGCGACGCAGTTCGTGACGAACCCGTTCGACCAGGGGAGCTGGCAGGCTGTGAGTTGGGTTTTGATTGTTATCCATTGTGTCCTTCAGAGGCTCTTCACCTCGATCCGCAGGACACAGTCGCGCAGATCGAAGCCGCAGAGCCGTTCGATCATACGCGTTGAGTGACGTTAACGCTTACGTGGCCAGGATATCCGGGCCATTGACGAACCCGATGTAGTCGACATCTCAAAGCTCTGCAACAACAGCCGCCAGCAAATGTCGATTGTTGCGAAAGTTTAACTTTCGCGGGAGTTCCAGCCGGTCAAAACTCGCCAACCGACAGGCCGCTCTGGAGCGGTTTACCTCAGGACGCCGCCCGAACGAGGAACGAACCATGGATAGCAAGATCCAGGACGTGCTTGACACCTATCATGCCATGATCCGCGAGGAGCAAAACTGCCCACGCGAGCTTCCGCCCGGCGGTCGCGACGGAGGGCAGGACATGCGCTTGCGCGCGGTCGGCCGCGAAACCGGGCAGTTCATCAACATTCTCGCCAAGAGCCTCAAGCAGCCGGTCATGCTCGAGCTCGGCACATCCTTCGGCTATTCCGGCATCTGGCTGGCGGAAGCTGCCCGGGCCGCAGGCGGCAAACTGATCACCATGGAGTTGCACGAGTACAAGTCGACACATGCCAAGGAGATGGCGACAAGGGCCGGGCTTGCCGATTGGATCGATTTCAGGATCGGCGACGCAGTCCAGCTGATCGGCGAACTCATGGATGGCATCGACTTTGTCCTGGTGGATCTCTGGAAAGACTTGTACCTGCCTTGCCTTGAGGCTTTTTATCCCAAGCTCAATCCGGGCGCGATCGTCGTTGCCGACAACATGCTGCGCCCGGGCGACGAGAACGTCAGGCAATACGGCAAAGCTATCCGGGCTAAGCCGGGCATTACCAGTGTGCTTTTGCCCGTCGGCAGCGGCATCGAGGTCAGTCGCTTCCGCCGATGAAACCGAGATTAACTGAGCGTTGAGAGCAACACTGATGTCGTGCAGCATCGTCGCACCGTTGCTGCCGGCAGGAAGTCTCACGCAGGCCCACGTTGCATCACCGCCCGGCCATTCTTTCTGCTGCGCCATCAGGAATGCTATCGCAGCATGACTGCCGACACCTTCGATGCGATCGATTTCAGCCACGAGCTCCGATTGGCAAGGGCGAGGCGCCGCCTTCGATCAGAGCCTGCGCCTCGGCCTCTAGCATCGGCCTGCCGAGCAGGAAGCCTTGCACCTCGCTGAAGCCTTCGGCGCGCAATTTCTGCAGTTGCTCCTCGGTTTCGATCCCTTCCGCAAGCGTCGTCGCATTGAAGCCGGAGCCGATACCGACGACCGCACGTACGATCGCCAGATTGCCCGGATCCGTTTCAATGCCAGAGACGAAGCTGCGGTCGAGCTTGATCTTATCAAAGGCAAAGGCCCGCAAGTAGCTGAAGGACGAATAGCCGGTGCCGAAATCGTCAATGGCGATGCGGATGCCAAGTTCCTTCAATGCCCGCAGCAGCGGCAGGCTTTGCTCGACGTCGGCAAGGAAGACGGATTCGGTAATCTCGATCTCGAGGCGTTCCGGACGAAGGCCGGTCTCGTCGAGTGCGCAGACGACCGTCGCAAGCAGGCTGTTGTGCCGGAACTGGCACACGGAGAGATTGACCGCGATCTTCAAATGGCTAGGCCAGGCGGCCGCCGCGCGGCAGGCTTCGCGCAGCACCCATTCACCGATCTGAACGATGAGGCCGGTCTCCTCGGCGAGAGGAATGAATTCCATCGGCGGGACCAGTCCTCGAACGGGATGGCGCCAGCGGATCAAGGCCTCGAAGCCCGCAAGGCCATCGTCATCAAGTTGCACGATCGGCTGGTAGTGAAGTTCGAACTGACCTTTAAGCAGCGCCTCGTGAAGTTCGGCCGTGAGCATGTGCCGGCGCTCTGCTTCCAGGCGCATTTCCGGCAGATAGAAGCGGTAAGTCGAGCGGCCGCTTTCCTTGGCTGCGTAGAGCGCAAGGTCCGCGTTCCGCATCAGGACATCGTCGTCCTCGGCATGCTCAGGCGCAAGCGCAATGCCGATGCTACAGGTGACGTGCTCGTTGACGCCGTCGAGATCAAACGGGGCCGATAACGACCTGAGCAGGCGTTCGGCAAAGCGTTCGATGCTCTCGCGTTGCTCCGAAGACAGAAGAAGCGCGAATTCATCGCCGCCGAGACGAGCGACGAGGTCGCCGTCCGCCACCAGTTGCATCAGACGCGCGGCGACCTGGCAGAGCAGTGCATCGCCCGCCGCATGGCCCTTGCTGTCATTGATGTGCTTGAAATGGTCGACATCGAGGTAAAGCAGCGCGAGCGGATTTTCCGCGGTGGCAATCCGTGCTTCCCGTTGGATATGATCGGCGAAGAATGCGCGGTTCGGCAGGCCGGTCAGTGCATCATGCATTGCCATATAAGCGAGGCGGGCCTCGACCGATCGCTCCTCGGTCACGTCGTGGGAAATGCCGAGTACATAGCGCGGCGCTCCGCCATCCAGCGCAGGGAGTGCACGCTTGATCGTCCGCAGAATCCGCGGTGTCCCATCGGCACGCTGCATCGTCTCCTCGAAGCTGATGGTTGTTCCGGCCCCAAGAGCCCTGGAGTCCTGCTCGCGAAAGATGTCCGTTTGCCTGTCGTCGAATATGATGCGATCGCTCTTGCCGACAATGTCCTTCGGATCATAGCCGACGATGCCACCGCACGCCTCGTTGAAAAGGACATAGCGTCCGTCTTCTTCCATATCCTTCACGAAGACGCCGACGGGCAGGTTGTCGACGATGCTGTCGAGCATCGAGCGCGTATCGCTCACCTGCCTCTGGGCTGCGTTGACCTCGGTCCGGTCCTGAACAATCGCCAGGATCGCATCCCGCCCGTCAAAACGAACCGCCCGTCCATAGGTGAGCACTTCAAGGGTTTCGCCGTTGGCCTTCAGATGCGTCCAACGCTCGGCGCGTTCCATGTCGGTTCGACGCTGCACGGCATCGAGCATTCGCTTGCGCTCCTGCTCCGGCCTAATGTCGAGGACCGTCATGCGCGCATAGTCCTGGCGCGAATAGCCGTAGAGATCGACGGCAGCGTTGTTGACGATCAGGAAGCGAAGGCTGCCGGGATCGTAGACCCACATCGGCGACGGATGGGTTGCAAACAGCGACTGAAAATCATCATTCGGCGCATCGATCGGAACAAATGCTTTCTGGAGACCGGTCATGAGGAAATCACATAAAATAATGGCAGCGGATCGACAGGTTATAGACAAAAAAGCTAAATAAAATCAGAATCATAGTTCGCACAAACTTTAGGCGCAACGCCTTTGTATTGTGCAACGGAGTATATCTTCCAGCCTATTGTCGTCTCGTTGGAGCTTACCGATCTGGTATCCGACCGTCAGTCGTGCGGGTGACTACATTGACCGTGATCCGCCAGAACCTCGATGACGCGGCACTGATCGACGCGACCGTGACCGCAGCCTTCCACCATTAGCTCCAGCTCCGCCTTCAGCGCCATCAGGCTGCGGATTCTCTGCTCGACTTCGATCAGACGGGCCTTGGCGATCGCGTCGGCGGAAGCGCAGGACTGATGTGGATCGTCCTGCAGGGTCAGCAGTGTGCGGATTGCTTCCACTTCGAACCCAAGCTCTCGGGCATGACGGATGAAGGCGAGCCTGCGTAGATCTGCCAGCTCGTACGAGCGCTGATTGCCCTCGCTGCGGTTCGGCTCTGGCAAGAGGCCGATGCTCTCGTAATAGCGGATCGTCGGTACCTTGACGCCGCTTTTCCGGGAGGCTTCGCCGATCGTAATCTTTTTCATGATTTTCCTCTTGCACCTCTAGTCGCTAGAGGATGTAGGAAGGATGCTTCTTTGTGACAAGGAAGCGGATCATGGGTGAAACGGTCGAGAAACGTTACAGGGTTGACGGCATGGATTGCGCCGGCTGCGCAGCCAAGATCGATACGGCCGTGCGGCGTATGCCAGGCGTCGAAGACGTTTCGGTCTCCGTGACGGCAGGAGCGATGACCGTACGCCACAATGGCAACAGCGACCTTGTCGCCATCGAGCGGAAAGTGACGAGCCTTGGCTATTCCGTCTCGCAACTCGTCGGAAGGTCGCCGGCGGAAACCCCACCGACGAGCCATGCCCACCACCATCATGTCCACACTGATCATGATCATGCCGACCACGAACCCGCAGGGAAAAAGGCGACGGACGCACTTGAAGGTCTGCACGGTCACGACGCCCCGATGGCCGGACCTTGGTGGCAAAGCAAGGAAGGCCGCCTGACAATCCTTTCCGGCGCAGCGCTCGTTGTGGCCTACGCTATTGGTCACCTTGTGCCGGCAATTGCACCCTATGCATTCAACGTGGCAATGCTCGTCGGGCTTGTTCCGATCGCTCGGCGCGCGGTCGTCGCCGCCTTCGCGGGCACCCCTTTCTCGATTGAGATGCTGATGACGATCGCGGCGGTCGGCGCAGTGGTCATCGATGCCGGCGAGGAAGCCGCCGCAGTGGTCTTCCTGTTCCTGGTCGGCGAACTGCTGGAAGGCGTCGCCGCCGGCAAGGCGCGCGCGAGCATCCAATCTCTGACGACGCTGGTACCGAAGCGTGCCTTCCTTGAAGAGGGCGGTACGACCCGGGAAGTGCCAGCCGAAAGCCTCGCTGTCGGTTCGACTATTCTGGTTCGTCCGGGCGACCGCGTCGCAGCGGATGGCACCGTCCTTTCCGGCGAGAGCGCAATCGACGAAGCGCCAGTCACCGGCGAAAGCACGCCGGTGCGCAAAGGCGAAGGCGACATGGTTTTTGCCGGCACCGTCAACGGTGACGCGGCACTTCGGGTCAAGGTGACGGCGGCGGCCGCCGACAACACGATAGCCCGCGTCGTCCGGCTGGTGGAGGAGGCGCAGGAATCCAAGGCGCCGACGGAGCGCTTCATCGATCGTTTCTCTCGCTACTATACACCCGGTGTGGTCGTCGCCGCTGCTCTTGTCGCAATCCTGCCACCGCTTCTTGCCGGTGGCGCTTGGGACGAGTGGATCTACAAGGGCCTCGCCATATTGCTGATCGGTTGCCCCTGCGCCCTGGTGATTTCGACCCCGGCCGCAATTGCCGCCTCGCTTTCTTCGGGCGCGCGCCGTGGACTGCTGCTGAAAGGCGGCGCGGTCCTTGAGACCCTTGGCAAAGTCACCGCCGTTGCCCTCGACAAGACAGGCACGCTGACGGAAGGCAAGCCGCAGGTGACCGATGTGATCGCTTTTGGAAAAGACGAAGCGGAAGTCCTGAAGTATGCGGCTGCGCTTGAGACAGGATCTAGCCATCCGCTGGCGCTCGCGATCCTGGCAAGGGCAACAGCGGCGGGGGTCACCCTCCCCGCAGCGACCGACGCCAAGGCTCTAGGAGGAAAAGGTATCACCGGGGCGGTCGCGGGCCAGCCGGTGTTCTTCGGATCTCCCAAGGCTGCCGGCGAACGAATTCCTCTTTCGTCCGATCAGACCACCCGCATCAGCGCGCTCAATGACGATGGAAAGACTGTGTCCGTGCTCATCGTCGGCGACACGCTGGCGGGAGCCATCGCCATGCGCGACGAACCGCGCGATGACGCCAAGTCCGGCCTTGAGGAATTGACTGAGGCAGGCGTCAAGATCGTGATGCTCACCGGCGACAATCACCGCACGGCGGAGGCCATTGGCAGGCAGCTCGGCATCGAGGTACGCGCCGAGCTGATGCCCGAGGACAAGCAGCGCATCGTGAACGAGTTGAAGCGTGACGGCTTGATCGTTGCCAAGGTCGGTGACGGCATCAACGACGCCCCCGCCCTTGCGACCGCGGATGTCGGCATCGCTATGGGCAGCGGCACCGATGTGGCGCTCGAAACCGCTGACGCTGCGATCCTGCATGGCCGCGTCAGCGACATTGCGGCAATGATTGCGCTCTCCAAGCGCACCATGCGAAACATCGTCGAAAACATCACCATCGCACTCGGCCTGAAGGCCGTGTTCCTGGTGACAACGATTGCAGGCATTACCGGCCTCTGGCCCGCCATTCTGGCCGATACCGGCGCCACGGTGCTGGTCACCATCAATGCGCTGAGACTGCTGAAACCGGTCGAGTGAGGGTCGCCGTTACCGGCGATCCGTCCTCTGCGAAATCCGATCACGCAGGCACCGCTCGTTCGCTTACCGCTTCAGCCATGCCTGCATTGCTCGCGAAGAGAGCCGCAAAGAGGATTGCCGTCATACTCTTCGCACCCGGCCTCCAACATCGAAAAGATTCTCCGCAGCAAGGCTGTCGAGCCTGGCCTCCCGCCCACCGTCAAGGTCCAGATACACGCGAAGCGGCGGTGCGAAGCGAGACACGAGCAAGTTAAATTGGAGGTTCGTTACTGTAAAATCGCTAAGATGGCGCCTGCAAGCCCTTGTGAGCTTCCGCCGATACGAGCGCATCACGCCGGCAGCCTTCATAGAGCATTCACGGAGATTTGCGCGTATTGGAACATTTTACGCGCCAGGGAGTTAACGTTTAGAGGAGGAGTAACATGACAAATGATTTCAACAAACCAAACCCGATGAACACGTCGGCGTCGAAGAGCAAGACCATATGGATTGTGCTGGCAGCGATCGTCGTCATCGTGGCCCTCGCAGCCACCTACTGGCCGAGATCACAGAGTACATCGACCACGACTGCACCTGCTGCGCCAGCGCCGACGGCTTCCGAGCCGGCTTCGCCACCGCCTGCATCGACTGCACCGGCAACACCAGCAACGCCACCAGCAGCGAACCCACCCGCTGAAGCTCCGGCAACCCCTGCAGCTCCCGCCGCTCCGGCCCCGGCTACTCCGGCTCCGGCAACGCCGCAGTGATCGCGAGCCCGCTTGGTCTGGCGGGCTACGCTACGCGCAGGCAGAGGGCCGGCAGTGCGATTTAGTTCGCGCCGGCCTTGAGAATGCGATGCGTGCTGGCATCCAGCGCATTGCCCGCCTCCCTGCCATCCTTGGCAAGTCCGTTCGCGGTGTTTGCGCATGAAGAGAGCCCAATAAGCGATGTGAGCGCAATGGCAATAGCGACGGCTGACTTTGTCATGGAAGCTCCTGAAATTGATATTGGAACAAACCGCTAAAAGATAACGATAGTCGCCCGCGTGACAGTGATCAACTTGGTCGACCGAGAGACAAAAGAAAAAGCCCGGCGCCGGTTCCCGCGCCGGGCTTTCTCATTGCCTTGGGAGCAACACTTAATCGACCGCAAAGACCAGCGGCTTTGCCTGGCGGATCGCCGGATTCGCCGTAAGCTTGGCAAGCACCTCGTCGCCGATCGGGCCATCGACATAAAGCAGTGCGATAGCATCACCGCCCTGCTTGTCACGGCCGAGCTGGAAGTTCGCGATGTTGACGCCAGCAGAACCAAGCGTCGTACCGATGAAACCGATCATGCCGGGGACGTCGGTGTTGGTTATGTAGACCATGTGCGAACCGACGTCGGCATCGAGGTTGATGCCCTTGATCTGGATGAAGCGCGGCTTGCCGTCCGAGAACACCGTGCCGGCGATCGAGCGGGTCATCGAGTCGGTTTTGACAGTCAGTTTGATGTAACCGTCGAAGACGCCCGTCTTGTCGCGCTTGACCTCGGAGAGAACGATACCCTTTTCCTTGATCATAACGGGGGCCGAAACCATGTTGACGTCGGCAACCTGCGTGCGGATCAAGCCGGCAAGCAGCGCGCTCGTCAGGGCGCGCGTGTTCATCGTGGCGGTCGCACCATCGAAGAGAATTTCGATTTCCTTGATCGGCTCTTCCGTGACCTGGCCGACGAAGGCGCCGAGAACGTCGGCGAGCCGGATGAACGGCTTCAGGATCGGCGCTTCCTCAGCCGTGATCGACGGCATGTTGATGGCGTTGGAAACGGCACCCTTCACCAGGTAGTCCGACATCTGCTCGGCAACCTGCAGCGCAACGTTTTCCTGGGCTTCCGTGGTCGAGGCGCCGAGATGCGGCGTGCAGACGACGTTTGGCAGGCCGAAGAGCGGGCTTTCCTTGGCGGGCTCGACTTCGAAGACGTCGAAGCCTGCACCGGCGACATGACCGGACTTGATGGCTTCGGCGAGTGCCGCTTCGTCAACCAGGCCGCCACGGGCGCAGTTGATGATACGAACGCCGGGCTTGGTCTTGGCGAGGTTTTCCTTGCCGAGAATGCCGCGAGTCTTGTCGGTCATCGGCACGTGCAGGGTGATGAAATCGGCCTTGGCCAGCAGCTCGTCGAGTTCGACCTTGGTGACGCCCATTTCCTGCGCGCGTTCGGCCGACAGGAAAGGATCATAGGCGAGAACATGCATGCCGAGGCCAATGGCCTTCTTGCACACGATGCCGCCGATATTGCCGGCGCCGATGACGCCAAGCGTCTTGCCGGTGATTTCGACACCCATGAACTTCGACTTTTCCCACTTGCCGGCCTGCGTCGAGGCATCGGCCTGCGGCAGCTGGCGGGCGACCGCGAACATCAGCGCGATGGCGTGCTCGGCGGTGGTGATCGAATTGCCGAACGGCGTGTTCATGACGATGATGCCGCGGCGCGATGCGGCCGGAATGTCGACGTTATCGACGCCGATGCCGGCGCGGCCGATGACCTTGAGGTTGGTCGCGGAGGCGATCAGCTTTTCCGTCGCCTTGGTAGCGGAGCGGATGGCGAGACCGTCGTAATTGCCGATTATTTCGGCGAGCTTGTCCTTGTCCTTGCCGAGCTGCGGCTGGAAATCGACTTCGACGCCGCGATCACGGAAGATCTGGACGGCGGTTTCCGACAGTTCGTCGGATACGAGAACGCGAGGTGCCATTGGGGGCTTCCTTCAAAAAGTTCAACGATGGATGAAATCAGGATGCGAGGCTCCGCCCATTCGGCGGAGCCGGATGCGATCAACTCAGGCAGCGACCTGGGAAAGCGTAGCCTTCTGGGTCTCGAACGCCCAGGTCAACCACGGCATCAGCTTCTGCATGTCAGCAGTTTCGATGGTCGCACCTGCCCAGATGCGAAGGCCGGACGGCGCATCGCGATAGTGGCCGATGTCATAGGCGACACCTTCCTTGTCGAGCAGGCTGACGATGCCCTTGGCGAAGTTCGCCTGGCCGTCGGCGTCGAGTGCCAGAACGTCCTTGTCGGTGATCTTCAGGCAGACGGAGGTGTTCGAAGCCGTCTCAGCCTTCACCGCAAGGTTGGCGATCCAGTCGTTGGCAGCGACGAAGTCGGCGATGACCTTGGCATTGGCATCAGCGCGGGCCATCAGGCCCTTGAGACCGCCGACCTGCTTCGACCACAGCAGCGCATCGATATAGTCTTCGACGCAAAGCATCGACGGCGTGTTGATGGTTTCGCCGGTGAAGATGCCCTCGATCAGCTTGCCGCCCGAGGTCATGCGGAAGATCTTCGGCAGCGGCCAAGCCGGTGCATAGGTCGTCAGGCGCTCGACGGCGCGCGGCGACAGGATGATGACGCCATGGGCGCCCTCGCCGCCGAGAACCTTCTGCCAGGAGAAGGTGACGACATCGAGCTTGGCGAAATCGAGGTTCTGCGCGAAGGCGGCCGAGGTCGCATCGCAGATCGTCAGACCCTTGCGGTCGGCGGGAATGAAATCGCCGTTCGGAACGCGAACGCCCGAGGTGGTGCCGTTCCATGTGAAGACGACGTCCCGGTCGAAATCTATGGTCGAAAGATCAGGCAACTCGCCGTAACCGGCTTCGATCTTGCGAACGTCCTTCAGCTTCAGCTGCTTGACGACGTCGGTGACCCAACCGGCGCCAAAGCTTTCCCAGGCGACCATATCGACGCCACGCTCGCCGAGCAGCGACCAGAGCGCCATTTCAACGGCGCCGGTATCGGAGGCAGGAACGATGCCGATGCGGTAATCCGCGGGCACTTCAAGCACTTCACGTGTGAGATCGATGGCCTGCTTGAGCTTCGTCTTTCCGATCTTCGCGCGGTGCGAACGGCCAAGCGGCGCGTCGGAAAGGGCTTCGAGCGACCAACCGGGGCGCTTCGAGCAAGGGCCAGAAGAAAAATGGGTGTTTTGCGGACGTACGTCCGGCTTTGCGGTCTTCGCCATGTGCTATCCTTCCAGATAGATAGCTCCTCGTTGGGGAGGAGTGTCCCGCCGCCGTCGTTATAGGGCGGTGAGATCGAAGTCAAGCAGTCGGCGGCGCAACGAGAGAAATTTTTGGTCTATACGCGTCATTGCGTCGCGGATCGGCCGGCCTACCAGCCAGCAACGCGCAGGCCGACACGGACCTCGTGCCGGGTCATCCCGTGATCGCGCCCGCTTTCCGGGTAGGGACCTGTAAACATGCTGCCGCCGGCAATATCGGAAAAGCGATAGCCAAAATCGACCTTGATGTTATCGGCGACTTCATAGCTGACGCCAACCATCAGGGCATAGGTGAAGCGCCAGCTGTTTTCGCCATTCAAATTCTGTGGGGCGAACGTGGCTGCCGCGCATGTCGAGGCGCCGTCGACGCACTCCGGTTGGGATCTCACGCTGCCCCATCTGACGTTCGTTATCCCCAAGCCGGCACCGACATAGGGGGTGAAGCCGGCAACGGTCGCAAGGTCGGCGTAGCCGTTTGTCATGATGCCATACGCCCGAACATCGGCACGTGTGCCGTAGGCGCAACCGGTTCCGGCGGGAGCAGAGGCCGCACAAGGCAGATCGAGGCGTGCTGTACCGGAAAAATCGCTCTTGAAGAAATCCGTCGTTAAATCGGCGCGCCAGATGTCGGTGAATTGATAACCGATCCCGACGCCACCGGAAACGGGCTGGGAGAAGCGCGCCGGATCGAACTCGCCGTCGCCGGCACCACCGACGTGATAAGTCGGTTTTTCGTTGCCCGTCCACGGCGCATAGCCGAGATCACCCCGAAGATACCATCCGGTCGTCATTGAGCTGCCGGCAATGCTAACCTCCGGTACGTCCGTAATCAGTGGTTCTTCCGCCGCCACCGGACTGCCGAGCAGCATAAGGCTTGCGACAGTGGCGGGGATCACTTTGGACGATTTCATTGCAAATTCCCGGCCGGGCAATAGAACGCCCGCATGACTGACTACGCGGACATTATTCCAGCGAGATGCTAACGCGCGGTTAACCATATTCGTTAACTGCGATCAGCGTTCGACCCACGCGAAAAAGGCTGCCGTGAAGGCAGCCTTGTAAGTGAGAACTCATGCAACAAAGAACGTGGCTGGTTATTGCAATGAGTAGCGCAAGGCGAGTTTGAAATCGTGCGAGGTAATGTTGTTGAAATGCATCGGCCCGGTGTCCACCGTGTTGTCGTAGGAGTGGATCCGGCCGGTCTTTGCATCGCCTAGATCAAGGTAGGTATAACCGAAATCGACGGTAAGACGGTCTGTCACTTGATAGCCGAGGCCCGCATGCAGCGCCCAGGCAAAGTTCCAGGTGGAGTCGCTATCGGCATAAGCGACGCCTTGCGTCGGGACGTTAATGTCCCTGAAACCGGAGATGGTGTTGCGAGAGGTACCGATACCGGCTCCGACATATGGCGTGATGCCGTACCAGGTGCCCAGATCGACATAGGCGTTGGCCATCAGCAGCCATTCCGACTTGGCACCGTCATAGTCATTGGTGCCATCCCAAACAGCCGTCCCGGATGCATCGGTGTGTCCATAACGATCGAGTGCGGAGAAGTCGGCCTTGCCGCGATACTGGACGATCGCGTCAGCGCGTAGCCACTGGTTGAATTGATAGCCTACACCCAGGCCACCCAACGGCGCGCTGTCGAAGCCGCCATCGTCCAGAAATGGATGGAGCTCGACTTCGTCAAACAATTCTTGTTGCAACCCGCCAAGACGCTGGTTGCTCATGCCCAGTTCGCCGCGCAAATACCATCCGCCGAAGACAGGCGCCGGTGCCGGCGGGTCAACATAGAGATCGGCCGCGAGAACTGGGGTAGTTCCCACCAGCACCGTAGCCACGGCAATCAAAAATCTCTTCATAATAATTCTCCAGGAACACAAATAGTCCGCGTGCCAATCGACCGCATACGGCTCTTATTCGTCCCGAAGTCTTACAAATCAGAGTTAATGTCCGATTAAGTTTACAAGATATTCATCATGACCTTAGGCAAAAAAGTGCATAGCGGGGTCGAATCGACATCCGCATGCGCGGCCGCCTTCACGCCGCGTCGCGCACCCCACCGATCACGCCGGTCAGATCATTGACGATGCGTTCAATCTGGGCGCGGTCGTCGCCCTCGGCCATGACACGGATCAGTGGCTCGGTGCCGGACGGACGGATGACGAGGCGGCCGTTCTTGGCAAGCTCGGCCTCTGCATCGGCGATCGCCTTCTGCACCAGGATATCCTCCAGCGGCTTGCCGCCGGAGATGCGGACGTTGCGTAGCAGTTGGGGCACCGGATCGAAGCGACGGCAAACTTCGCTCACCGTCTTGCCGGTCCGCTTGACCGCAGCAAGAATCTGCAGGGCCGCCACGAGACCGTCGCCTGTCGTGCCATAGTCGGACAGCACGATGTGGCCGGACTGCTCGCCGCCGACATTGTAGTTGTGCTGGCGCATGTGTTCGACAACGTAACGGTCACCGACCATCGTACGCACAAGACCAAGTCCCTTATCGCCGAGGAAGCGCTCCAACCCGAGATTCGACATGACCGTCGCGACGATACCGCCGCCGCGAAGCTGCTGGCTCTCGGCATAGCTTTCGGCGATTACGGCCATCAGCTGGTCACCGTCGACGACCGCACCGTTCTCGTCGACGATGATGACACGGTCGGCGTCGCCATCGAGCGCAATGCCAATATCGGCGCGCACTTCGTCGACCTTCTTCTGCAGCGCGACCGGGCTCGTGGAGCCACAATTGAGGTTGATGTTCGTGCCGTTCGGCTCGTTGCCGATGGTCACGACATCAGCACCGAGCTCCCAGAGCACGGCAGGCGCCACCTTGTAGGCGGCCCCGTTTGCGCAGTCGATCGCGATCCTCAAGCCCTGCAATGTGACGTCGCGCGGCAGCGTACGCTTGGCATGCTCGATATAGCGGTCGTGAACGCCGTCAACGCGCTTGGCGCGGCCGATATCATCGGCCTTCGCAAGCTGCGTGGAGAGATCCTTTTCAAGCAGGTCTTCGATCTGCGATTCCAGATCGTCGGAAAGCTTGTAGCCATCAGGCCCGAAGAGCTTGATGCCATTGTCCTGATAGGGATTGTGGGAGGCAGAGATCATGACACCAATGTCGGCGCGCAGCGAACGCGTCAGCATCGCAACGGCCGGTGTCGGGATAGGACCGAGAACGAACGCATCGACGCCGGCGGCGGTGAAGCCGGCAACCATCGCGTTTTCCAACATGTAGCCTGAAAGGCGCGTGTCCTTACCTATGACGACGCGGTGACGATGGTTGCCTCGGCGAAAGATCGTCCCAACTGCAATGCCGACCCGCATCGCAAGATCCGGTGTCATCGGGAACACGTTGGATTGACCGCGAATGCCATCCGTACCGAAATAGCGTCTTTTCATATGCACCCCTGTGCCTTGGCGCGCCTTCAGGCTGCGCATCATCACTTGCAAAAAATCAGCCGCCACAGGCGGAATATCGCTACAAGAGCCCCAAATGAGGCCTCGCTATGTCACCGGCATGACACAAATCGCGGTGACCATCACGTAAATTAGCAAGAAAACCCATTACATCGCGTTACCGACGCAAAAGGCCGGCGTCCAGAATGGACCCCGGCCTTGCCGTCATTCTTCAAGAGAAATCAATGTGGCTGCGGCTCCAAGCCGGCTTCCGGCTCGTCACCCTTTGCCACCGGCCGCGTACCGGTCTTCGGCACAGCAGAGCCGCGGCTGGGCGGTGCATCGTCACCGAGATCGCGCGACGGCTTCTCGCCACGAATCAGCGCCTTGATTTCCTCGCCAGTCAGCGTCTCGTATTCGAGCAGGCCTTCGGCAAGCGCAACGAACTCGTCGTGCTTGTCCGTCAAGATGTCGCGAGCCTGAGTGTAGGCTTCGTCGATCAGGCGGCGCACTTCATTGTCGATCTTCTGGGCTGTCGCTTCGGAGACATTCTTCGACTGCGAAACAGAATGGCCGAGGAAGACCTCCTGCTGGTTCTCCCCGTAGGCGACCTGGCCGAGTTCGTCGGAGAAGCCCCACTGGGTCACCATCGCACGGGCAAGCTTGGTGGCCTGCTCGATGTCCGAGGATGCACCCGAAGTGATATTCTCCTTACCGAACGTCAGCTCTTCGGCGACGCGGCCGCCCATCATGATGCAGAGGCGCGAGACCATCCACTTGTAGCTCATCGAGTAGCGATCGCCCTCGGGGAGCTGCATGACCATGCCAAGCGCGCGGCCGCGCGGGATGATCGTTGCCTTGTGCAACGGATCGGCGACGGCAACGTTGAGCGCTGTGATCGCATGACCAGCTTCGTGATAGGCCGTGAGCTTCTTCTCCGCTTCGGTCATCGCCGAAGAGCGGCGCTCGGCGCCCATCATGATCTTGTCTTTGGCGTCTTCGAACTCCTGCATGGTGACGACGCGCTTATTGCGGCGCGCAGCCATCAGGGCAGCTTCGTTGACGAGGTTCATCAGATCGGCACCGGAGAAGCCGGGCGTACCGCGCGCCAGAACCTTGAGATCGACATTCGGTGCCAGCGGCACGTTGCGGGCATGCACCTTGAGGATACGCTCGCGGCCGACGATGTCGGGGTTCGGAACGACGACCTGACGGTCGAAACGGCCCGGACGCAAAAGCGCCGGATCGAGAACGTCGGGCCGGTTGGTCGCCGCGATCAAGATGATGCCTTCGTTTGCCTCGAAGCCGTCCATTTCGACCAGCAGCTGGTTCAACGTCTGCTCGCGTTCGTCGTTACCGCCGCCGAGACCGGCGCCACGGTGGCGACCGACGGCATCGATTTCGTCGATAAAGATGATGCAAGGCGCATTCTTCTTGGCCTGTTCGAACATGTCGCGGACACGGCTCGCGCCGACGCCGACGAACATTTCGACGAAGTCGGAGCCCGAGATCGTGAAGAACGGAACGTTTGCTTCACCGGCGACAGAGCGGGCGAGCAGTGTCTTACCGGTACCGGGAGGGCCAACCAGCAGAACACCGCGCGGAATCTTGCCGCCGAGACGCTGGAACTTCTGCGGATCGCGCAGGAATTCGACGATTTCCTCGAGGTCTTGCTTGGCTTCGTCCACGCCTGCGACGTCATCGAAGGTCACGCGGCCATGCGCTTCGGTCAAAAGCTTAGCCTTGGACTTGCCGAAGCCCATCGCGCCGCGCGAACCGCCCTGCATCTGCCGCATGAAGAACAGCCAGACGCCAAGGATCAGAAGCATCGGCAACAGCGTGCCGATATAGCTCAGGAAGCCCGACGAACCATCGGTTTCCGGGCGCGCGGAAACGAGAACATTCTTCTGCTGCAGACGATCGAGCAGGTTGTCGTCAACGACTGGCGTATAGGTCTGGAAGGTGGTGCCGTTTTCAACATAGCTGCCGGAAACGCGGTTGCCCGTGACGACGACTTCCTTGACGCGGCCCGCATCCACTTCACGCAGGAACTGCGAGTAAGGGATTTCGCGGGAGCTGGTCTGCGCCGGCGACGTCTGGAACATGCTGAACAGAGCAATCAGCAGAAGCGCTATGATTGCCCACAAGGCGAAATTACGTAAGTTAGGGTTCATCGAACTCCCCAGCACTGGAACAACCGCCTCATGGCGACCGTCTTATTTGGCCTCTAACATAGGATTGCCGCAGGTGATTGCCAAGGCAAACTGGACTGTTAGATAGATTTTCCGTCAATACGACCTAAAGGCGGTTTTGGATAGGGGCGTGTTCCAAAGGTAGCCGCAAGGCTCTGTGCAAAGATGAAATCAAATCGTGTCAAAAAACGGTCGAAGGGCGAAAAATAGGCTGTGATCCGGACTTTCTCCGCAATACTGCCAGGAGCCTCGTGCCCTGCCACGTCGACGATACGTGGGATGGCCACCAGGGCCCGCCTGACGACGCCCCTAGGTAGCTGACCGCTCTGTGCCACTGTTTTGCCAGCAACGATGCCGATTTCCGTATGAGCTGCGTTTTCAACCAGGAATCGGCCGTCCCAGACAGCGCGCGTGGCGGGTGCTAGCGTCAACGGCAGGATGCCGCGGTTCTCGCGAACGAGAAAGAGCCCGTCGCGCCGAAGGTCGAAAACCACCCTCCCCGCCGTCATCCGGCCCACCCCACCTTTTTCGATAAACGCCAGCACATCGTCTATCTGCTTGCGACCGAGCGCGAACGCTTGCCCACCAAATACCGCTGCAAGGCGGGCGACGGCGTAGCTAAGGATCTGCCTTTCGGCGACGAGCCCGGCCGGGATCACGTGGCCGATCAAGGGAGAATGTAAAACGAAATACTGATCCAACCATCGAGCCGCCAAAACGGCGACGCCCGCTCGTAAATCGCCCACTTCGTCCGGAGCCGGAACAACATCAGCCTCTTCAGCAAGGCGCGACCGTATCCGCACACGTTCGTACTTCGGGTCCTCATTGCTTGGGTCGTCGATCCAGGCGACCTGCCGCGCGCGAAGGTAATCGCGGATCGCCTCCCGCTGGCAACCAAGCAACGGTCGAGCTACCCACAAGCGGCGATCAAAGAGAACGAGATCGGCAATGCCGGTGCTTGGCTGTTCTGAACGCTCCCTCCGCATGGCGAGTGTCTCGCGCTGATCGTCGGCTGTATGCGCGGTCACGACAATATCTGCGTTCAGGCTTTCAGCGGCATCGGCAAGCAGAGCGTAACGGGCTTCGCGTGCCGCCAGCATCGTACCAGTCTTGGGCTTTTCACCGCGCCATGTCTTGGTGAGGTGCGGAATATCGAGCGACCGACAGAAGGCTGCAACCTGGTGCGCCTCCTCGGCCGAGTCTGTGCGCAACGCATGGTCGACGGTTGCGGCACAAAGGGATATTTTCGAGTTGGGCGCGGCCTCGAGTGCTTCGGCGAGCGCCAGAAGCAGGCCGGTTGAATCGCTTCCACCCGAAATCGCGACAAGGATGCGCGAGGGCTTGATCAGCGAGTCAAGAAAACGGCGTGCTGCCGTCTCGGGTAGAAGGGGGCCGTCCGGGCGCAAACCGGAAGTCCTTAGCAGGCGAGACGCTTTTGCTCGCTGGCAACCTTGGTTATCACGGCACGAGAAGCCTTGGGATAACGCTTCGAAACTTCGCGCAGCGTGGCGCATGCGGTTTCCGTATTGTCGAGCGCGGCAAGCGACATGCCGAGCTTCAGCAGCATTTCCGGCGCCTTTTCAGAGCTGCCATACTTCTTGTGAGCATCGAGGAACGTCTTGGCGGCCTCGTTATACTTGCCCTGCGAGTAGAGCGCCTCGCCAAGCCAGAAATTGGCATCGGCTGCTCGAGCACTGCTCGGGTATTGAGCGATGTACTGAGTGAACTCCTGCTCGGCCGTCGAGTAGTCACCCGAAAGGACGTGGCCATAGGCAGCCTTGTACTGGTCGGCTTCGCTGCCGAGCGAGGCAGTCTGCGACGAGCGGCCGGAATCGACGCCCGGAAGCGGGCCGGATCCAACTGTGGCACCCTCGTTGACCGAGCCACCGATCGGATTGCCGTTCTGGTCGAACTCCATCGAACCGAGCTGCTTCGGCGGCTGGCCGAGGCCATCGTTTGCCGGAACATCGGTCGAGGGAGCCGTCTCGGCTCCCTGCGGTGCTTGGATAACGCGGGCGACATCGTCACCACCGCCCTGACCTTGAACCGGAGGAGGCACATTGGCCTCGCTCTTTTTCATCGTCTTGGAGCTGCTGCCGGCACTACCGCCGCCGCCCTTTTCCAGTTCCTGGAAACGGAATTCATTGTCTTCCTGCGCCTTGCGGATCGTTTCCTGCATCTGCAGGAGCTGGAAGCTCATCTCCTCGATGCGGCCGTTCAGCTGACGCAGCTGCTCTTCCAACTGCTGGACGCGAACTTCGGCGCCGCCGGCGGCCTGCACGTCTACAACCGGTGCCTGCGGCCGCCGATCCGCAGCCTTGCCGCCGATCTGCCACCCAAAGAGCGACGTCGCATTCGCCGATTGGCCCGCCCCGGCCACGGCCGCGAGGCACAGCATGCCCGCAACGACAAGTTTTTTCATATGGTTTGTCCTGTCCCTGTGATTCTTCGCGCCCATTGGCGCGAACAGGAGATTTTTCCAATTGCTTTCAAAAAGCAACGGAAACTGGCCAAAGTGTGTTCAAAAAGAAAAGGCGGCCCGCGATGGAGCCGCCTTTCGAAATTGTAATATTTCCCGGCAATTACATACCGGCGCCACCGAGAACGGTAACGGCACGGCGGTTCTGCGACCAGCAGGAAATATCGTCGCAGACGGCAACCGGACGTTCCTTGCCGTAGGAGATCGTCTTCATGCGCTGAGCCGGAACACCACGCGAAGCAAGGTAATCCTTGGTGGCGGCTGCACGGCGAGCACCGAGAGCGAGGTTGTATTCGCGCGTACCGCGTTCGTCGGCGTGGCCTTCGATGGTGATCGCGTACTTCGGATAGCGGGCGAGCCACTGAGCCTGACGATCGAGCGTCTGGGAAGCGTCCGCGCGGATCGAGGTGGAGTCAGTGTCGAAGAAGATGCGGTCGCCGACGTTGACGGTAAAGTCCTGGGCGGAACCAGGCGTTGCGGCGCCGGCGCCAAGGCCGAGGTCGCCTGCACTGTTCGCCATGTTCTTCTTGTTGGCGCAACCGGCCAGAGCAAGACCGGCGACAAGCGCGATCATGACGGGGTTACGGGCAAAATTCTGCATGCGGCTCATTGCCGGGGTGTGAATTCGGCTCATGGCCGGTCTCCTTGCGACTTGATTAAGGTTGCCGGACTGTAACCTCGTTGGGTTAATCGGCATTCAAGAATTATGGTTAACAGATGGTTGATTTGTCCCTCAGCCGCCCCAATCAGGGATTTTTGCGGCGACAAAAAGGCACGTTCACAAGCTTTACTACTCGAGAAGCGGCGACCAGGCTGGGTCCGAAGCGTAGGTCGGGGTCTTGATGAGTTGCTCGTTGTAGCCTGTCAGATCGATCGAGTAGAGCTGCGGACCACCGGCACCCGCCGCCTGGCGGAAGAACATGATGACGCGGCCATTCGGCGCCCAGGTCGGGCCTTCGTTGTGGAAGCCCGTCGTCAGGATGCGCTCACCCGAACCGTCCGGCTTCATCACACCGATCGAGAACTTGCCACCCGACTGCTTGGTGAAGGCAATCAGATCGCCGCGCGGAGACCAGACCGGTGTGGAGTAGTTGCCGTCACCGAAGGAGATGCGCGTCTGGCCGGAGCCGTCGGCGTTCATGACGTAGATCTGCTGCTTGCCGCCGCGGTCGCTTTCGAACACGATGCGCCCGCCATCCGGCGAATAGGACGGCGACGTATCGATCGCGGCTGTCGAGGTCAGGCGCGTCGTGGTGCGCGAACGCAGGTCCATCGTGTAGATATTGGCGTTGCCTTCCTGCTGCAGGCTCATCACGACCTTCTGGCCATCGGGCGAGAAGCGCGGCGAGAAGGTCATGCCCGGAAAGTTGCCGACGACCTCGCGCTGTCCCGTCTCAAGCTGCAGCAGGTAGACCCGCGGCTGCTGGTTGGCGAAGGACATGTATGTGACTTCCTGACGGTTCGGCGAGAAGCGCGGCGTCAGAACGAGGTCGCTGCCGTTCGTCAACATGCGGACGTTGAAGCCATCCTGGTCCATGATGGCGAGCTGACGCTTGCGATCCTGCTTGGTGCCGGATTCGGACACGAAGACGACGCGGGTATCGAAGTAGCCCTCCTCGCCGGTGATCTGCTTGTAGATCGCATCGGCGATAATATGGGCTACGCGGCGCCAGTTCTCCGGCTGCGTATAGAACTGCTGACCGGTCATCTGCGTGCCGGCAAACGTATCCCAAAGGCGGAATTCGGCGCGGAGGCGGCCGTCGCTTTCCTGCGTCACGCGACCGGTGACGAGGGCCTGTGCATTAATGACCTTCCAGTCCTCGAAGCGCGGAGCGGCATCCGGGTTGGAGATCTTCTCGATGAAGGCGTTCTTGTTGATCGGCGCGAAGAGGCCGGAGCGCTGGAGATCGGCAGCGATAACCTGCGATACCTGCGCGCCCATGTCACCCTGCAGGAAGTCAGTGATCGCGATCGGCAGCGGCTCGACGTTACCCTTGTTGATGTTGATTTCGACAAGCGCGTTCGCCGGCGTGGCGACAACCGCAGTGGTTATCATGCCGACGGCGACCATCAAGGCGCGGATGAGGGAACACTTGGTCATGGAGGACAAGCCTTTCAGCATTTTAAAGGGCTAGATCGCTAGGATCGAAGTTGACGATAACTTCGCCCCAGGCGTCATATTTGTCTTTCGGAAGGTTCGTGAAGGGCGACGACTTCATGACGGCGCGCTTGGCACCGCTTGCCAACGCCATCCGCGTCGCCTCGTTTGTGCCGCCGGTCGCTTCAACATCGGGTGAGCCGATGATGTTGCCATCAGGGTCTAGCTTCATGTGGACCTTGATGCGAACTTCGCTTGCGCCTTCCATCCCGGGGATAACCGACCAGTTGCCGGCAATCGCGCTGCGCAGCGCGTCCATCTCACTCATCGAGAGCTTGGAGCCGCTCGTGGTCTTCTTCGCACCGAGTGACGCAACTTCTGTCGAGCGCTTGGCACCGCCGGAAGAAGGATCCTGCTTGTTCAGCAGAGCCGCAATATCGTCAGCGTTGAAATCGCTCTGCTTGGAAGAGGCAGACTTGGCCTTCTCCTGCTTCTTCTCAGCCTTCTTCTTGTCCGTCGGCTTGTCGTCGGCCGTCGCCTGGTCCTCGGTTTTCTTTTCCGGGGGCTTTTCGGCTGGCTTCTGTTCCGGTGGTTTTGGCTGCGGCTTCACGACCGGAGTCGGAACCTTGTCCGGCAGCGCCTCAGCGTCCGGCTTCGGCGGCTCGGCCTGTTCCTGCGGCGGTTCCTCAGCCTTCGGCGGCGTCGGGGTCGGCGGGGTGATTTCCGGCTTCGGCGGCGTGATGGAAGCGACCTGCTTCGGCTCGACGTCCGTCTCCTCCTTCACGATCTCCTTCACCTCGTTGGGCACGGGATCGTTCTGCGGAAGAGGCTTTTCGGCCGCCTTCGGGGCAGCGGCGCTCTCATTGTTGCTGGGCTTGGCGTTCGGGACCGGCGGCGTCTTGAGGTCGATATTGTTATCGCCCATGTTTTCCGCGTTATCGACTGTCGCCGGCTTGGTCGTCGGCTTCGGCGCCGCCTTTTCCTTCGGGGGCGCCGTCTTGTCACCCTGCTGCAGCTGCGACATCTCTTCGACAGGCACGAGATCGACGGGCATCGCCTCGAAATCCTCGACTTTGAACTGCTCCGGGGAGCCGATCGAGATCAGTGCCCAGGCAAGCAGTGCACAGTGCAGAGCCGCAGATGTGACGATACTGGCCTTCATAGCGTTTGCTATTGGTCCTTCTTTTGCTGCGTCACGAGACCGATGTTCTTGTAGCCGGCACCCTGGATGCGGGCCATGACGTCGGCGATCACGCCATAAGGCGCGGTCGCGTCGCCGCGAACGAAGATGCGCTCATTGTAGCCGGTCGTTGCGATCGCCTCGAGCTTCGCGGCAATCTCCTCGGCCGGGATCGGCGTTTCCTGCAGGAAGACCTGGCCGTCATTCTTGACCGAGATCGTGATCGGCTGCGTTTCGGAATTCAGCGCCTTCGCCTGCGTTTCCGGCAGATCGACCGGCACGCCGACGGTCATCATCGGTGCGGCGACCATGAAGATGATCAAAAGCACGAGCATAACGTCGACGAGCGGCGTCACGTTGATTTCGGAGATGGCACCACCTCTGTGGCCACCGCGACGACGACCACCGCGGCCACTGCCGCTACCGCCACCGCTTGGAGCACCCATACCCATATCGTTGACTCCGTTCCCGTCGATTACTGCGCGGCCTGACGCGGCTGCAGTTTCTCGTCGATCTGGCGCGAAAGGATGGCAGAAAATTCATCCGCGAAGCCTTCCATGCGAGCAGAGAGCTTGCCGGCATCGGCAGTGAACTTGTTGTAGGCGATAACGGCTGGGATAGCGGCAACAAGGCCGATTGCGGTTGCGAGCAGCGCTTCCGCGATACCAGGGGCAACGACCGCGAGGTTCGTCGACTTCGAGCCGGCGATCGCCTGGAACGAGGTCATGATACCGACGACCGTACCGAAGAGGCCGATGAACGGACCGGCAGAACCGATTGTCGCCAGCGAGCCGAGACGGGCTGAGAGGAATTCGGATTCACGAGCGAGCGTGACGTCCATGGCGCGGTCGATACGCATCTGCAGACCGATCGGGGAGCGCGCGCCGCGCTCGAACGACTTCTTCCATTCGCGCATGGCAGAGACGAAGATCGAGGCAAGGCCGGTGTTGTTGCGTTCCGACAGCGTCCGATAAAGCTCTTCCAGCGACTGACCCGACCAGAACACCTGCTCGAACTTGTCGAACTGGCGCCGCGCGCGGCCGTAAGCCAGATACTTGTCGATGACAATCGCCCAGGTCCAGACCGAGGCTGCGATGAGCCCGAGCATGACCAGCTTGACGACGAGACCTGCCTGCATAAACAGCGACCAGAGGCTGACGTCGGCCGTTGCTGCTGCCAATCCTACTTGTTCCATTGATCCAAAATCCCCGAATCCAAACGCCCGGTACTTGACCGGGCGGCACAAAGTGATCTCGCAAGAAGTGTCTGGCGGCCGCCCAAAGCCCTGGTCAAGCTTCCAAGCTCTTATCCGCCTTCCTTGCCGTCAAATTTGGTCAAAGGAAGGCGTGCACCGCACAAACTCCGACAATCCGAGTAAGACACTATTATGGTTAACAGTTCGTTAGCGCCAGATCATGACAGCGAAACTATCGGCGAAAGAGTTATCCCTTGGATTACTTGGTCAGATCTAGGTCGATGACCACAACAGCGCTTAACTTCCAGCGCGCGAATTCCTTCACACAAAACTCATGTTTATGCAAGGCCGGAATCCAGCGTCTTTTCATCGCTTCGCGATCAACCTGCGCGAATCGCCGCAGGCAAACGATGTTGAAACGGCGGGATCGCGCTGCGGCCGCAAAGGCTCACGGTCCACGGAGCGGCTTGCTGCCTTCCAGAAATCTCTCTGCAAGCGCTTCGGGCAGTCGTCGCGGCCTCGCATTGGCGTTGATGACGGCGATGATCACCTTGGCGGCGATCAGCAGCGTTTCGCCGCGCCGGATTTCCTGATTGAGGACCATCTTGGCGCCACCTGCTTTTTCGGTGTGGGTCAGCACCATCAGGATGTCATCCATCCGCGCCGGTTGCTTGAAGTCGATCTCCATGCGGTGGACGACGAAGACAAGCCCCTCCTCGTCCGCATTGATGAGTTCGCGCTGCTCGACGCCGAGACAACGGAGGTAATCGGTGCGGCCGCGCTCGAGGAAGTGCAGATAGCGAGCATGGTAGACGAGACCGGAAAAATCCGTGTCCTCGTAATAGACGCGCTGCAGGAGCCGGTGACCCGTTTCCGTGAGTTCACCCGAAATCGAAAAACCGTTGTCCGCCATAATTTTCTCCAAAGTCACGCGCCCTCTTTGGCGGAAGACTTTCCGCCTTGCAAGCATTGAACAATTGTCACGCTTCCTAAGTATTTTTTGACAGAGACAATCAAGCAGGAGACGAGCCGATGAAGATTGCAGTGATGGGCGGAGACGGATTCATCGGCTGGCCGACATCATTGCATCTCTCCGACGCGGGACACGACATCCATATCCTCGACAATCTCTCGCGACGGTGGATCGACACCGAACTCGGGGTCCAGTCGCTGACGCCGATGGACTCGATCCAGGAGCGCACGCGCATTTGGCACGCCGAAACTGGCCGGCGCGTTCACTTCAACCTGATCGATCTCGCCAAGGACTACGAGCTCCTGAAGACGTGGCTGGCCGAAAACCGTCCGGATGCCGTCATTCATTTCGCTGAGCAGCGTGCCGCCCCCTACTCCATGAAGAGCGACCGCCACAAGAACTACACCGTCAACAACAACGTCAACGCCACCCATAACCTCCTGAATGCGCTCGTCGAACTCCAGCTCGACGCGCATCTGATCCACCTCGGCACGATGGGCGTCTACGGCTATTCGACGGTCGGGGCGGCGATCCCCGAGGGCTATCTGCCCGTTGGCATCGAGACGGCGCATGGCGAGACCGTCAGCCAGGAAATCCTCTATCCTTCCAATCCCGGCTCGATCTATCACATGACCAAGTGCCTGGATCAGTTGCTTTTCCATTTCTACGCCAAGAACGACGGTCTGCGCATCACGGACCTGCACCAGGGGATTGTCTGGGGCACGCACACCGAGCAGACGCGCCGGCACGCCCAACTCATCAATCGCTTCGACTATGATGGCGACTACGGCACCGTGCTGAACCGGTTCCTGATCCAGGCGGCGATTGGATACCCGCTGACCGTTCACGGCACCGGCGGCCAGACCCGCGCCTTCATCCACATCCAGGATTCCGTACGCTGCATCGAGCTGGCGTTGAACAATCCGCCAGCCCGCGGCGCCCGTGTCGACATCTTCAACCAGATGACGGAGACGCATCGCGTGCGCGATCTGGCGGAAATGATCGCCAAGATGAGTGGTGCCGAGATCGCCTGGCTGCCGAACCCGCGCAAGGAGGCGCCGGAGAATGAGCTTATCGTCAAGAACGAGAAGTTCCGTAATCTTGGCCTCGATCCGATCACCCTGCGGGCGGGGCTTCTCAGTGAAATCGTCGACGTCGCCAAGAAGTTTAGCTATCGCGTCGATCGGTCGCGCGTGCCCGCCGTTTCCGCCTGGACGAAAGACATTGCCGCCACGATCAACCACGATCCGGAAGGCAAGAGGCTGAAGTCCGTTTCATGAGTGAGTCCCTGCGGCACGCCTACGTCACCCTCGTCACCAACAACGACTACGCCATGGGTGCCAAGGCGCTCGCGGCGTCGTTGCGCCGAACCGACACCCCTGCCGACATCGTCATCCTCCATACGCCAGGCGCTGAGCTGGCCAGCCTTGCCCCGCTCCTGCAGCTCGACTGCCGCCTGGTGCCGGTCAAGCATATGCCGCTGTCAGCCGCGTTCAATGAGCGCCATGCTCGATCCAATCTGCACGCCGCGGCCCCCTTCACGAAGGGACGCAAGCCGGCGTTTCACTCGCCGCTCGACAACTTCTGCAAGCTGCGCCTCTGGCAGCTGACCGAGTACACCAGCTGCGTCTTCATCGATGCCGATGCGATCGTGCTGCGCAACATCGACAAGCTCTTTCGCTATCCGGAGTTTTCGGCCGCCCCGAATGTCTACGAATCTCTTGCAGACTTCCACCGACTGAATTCCGGCGTCTTCGTCGCGCAACCGTCCGAAGCCACGTTTCAGCGCATGCTGGAGCGACTGGATAAGCCAGGCATGTTCTGGAAGCGGACGGACCAGACCTTCCTGCAGGATTTTTTCCCGGATTGGCACGGCCTGCCGGTCTATTTCAACATGCTCCAATATGTATGGTTCACCATGCCTCGGCTTTGGGACTGGCAGAGCATTTCCGTCCTGCACTACCAGTACGAGAAGCCATGGGAGGCGAATCATCCGAAGGCCGAGAAACTGCGGCCGCTGATCGACCTGTGGGACGCGTTCTATGCCGGCGATGATCCGCCGGATATCTCGGCAATGGCCAACCCCAAAGAGGCGGCATGAAGGTACTGGTATCGGGCGGAACGGGTTTCGTCGGACGCTACATCGTCGAAGAACTGCTCGCCGGCGGCTATACCGTGATCATCGGCGGCCGCCACGCGCCGCTGCCACGCTTCTTTTCGCGCCCGGTCGAGTTCGCCCCGCTCTCGCTCGATCCGGCCCACGATCATATCGAAGCCTTCGACGACGCCTATTTCTTCGTTCACGCCGCCTTCCACCACGTGCCCGGCAAATACCGCGGTGGGGAGGGTAACGACCCGGAGACGTTCAGGCGCTTCAATCTGGACGGCAGCGTCCGGCTTTTCGAAACGGCAAAACGCGCCGGCACGCGGCGTTGCATCTTCATTTCCAGCCGTGCCGCCTATGGAGAGCACGCGCCTGGAACCACGCTGAAAGAAGGGATGCTTGACAAGCCGGAGACCCTTTATGGTCAGGTCAAACTGGATGCCGAACGCAGTCTGGCACATCTTGCAGCGCCGGGTTTCGCAACGGCCAGTCTCCGATTGACCGGCGTCTACGGCGACCTTCGACCCGGCAAATGGGACAAGCTGATCGGAGATTACCTCGCTGGTCGTCCCTTGCCTTCACGTGCCGGCACCGAGGTCCACGGAAAAGACGTCGGCAAAGCGGTGCGGCTCATGTTGGAAACAGACCCCCCGCGTATCTCCGGCGAGACCTTCAACGTGTCCGACGTGGCGCTGGATACCTGGGACATCCTGGAACCCATTCGATGGGAGCACGATTGCCTGAACAGGCTGCCCCTCCCCGCCGACAAATCGCTGCTCACACCGATGGACACGGCGAAAATCCGCGCGCTCGGTTGGTTGCCTGGGGGCATGCCCCTGTTTAATGAAACGATCCATGCGCTGGCCACGGGCACATAGGCGGCAGGTAACGGCACACAGGCCCACGCAAGCCTGAAGTTGCAGACTGCCACGGATAGTGCAATCCGGAGGATAGTATGCAAGTCGGTTCCGCATCAGCGCTCAACATCCTGCGCAACACCTACTCGGCCGATAATCTCAATACGCCGGCCGACGGCACCAGCGCGCGACTGAAGATATTGCAGAATTCGGCAAAGGCACAGGAAAGCCTGCGCGAAAGCATGACGACATCGGCCGAAGCCGCGAAAGCCCGTGCCGCACGCAAGCTTGAGGAAGCCAAGCAGCAGCTCGAAATGCTGAAGAGCGGCGGCTACCCGCCAGAGGTCGTCGCCCGGCTTGCGGCCGAACTTGCTCACAAGATCAGCGCCGCTGCGGCGGAGTTTGCCTCGGCTGTCGCTGCCAGCGCAACGCCCCCTGCATCTGCAGCCAATGCCACCGTTGCAACCGCCGATACCGGCGCGAGCGCGACAGACGCTACGACCTATGCCTCGGCGACAACCGAAACGGCTTCTTCGGATAGCTCCGACGGTAGCGCGGAGCAGACAGACATACCCGATGGCGCAACCGCCGCACGCAATGCCTACCAAAGCGTGATCGAAGATGGAAGGCAGGCATCTGCCGGTATCTCGACCGAAGATCGCAAGACGATGGAAGAGTTCAAGGCCATCCTGCAGGAAGTCCGGCAGCTGATGGACAAGGCGATGCGCGAACTGCGCGCAAGAACCGGCCAGCAGGGATCGGGCACGGACGCCTATCCGCTTGAGGCACAGGCCGGCGCCTCAGTCAGACCAACCAGTATCACGATTTGACCTGATCGACTCAGGCAGGCGGTCAAAGGTCGCATTGACCCGTTGAAATGATCGGCAAGACCTTTATCGTCTGCTGAAAACAGCGCGATGGACCGCATGACCCCGAGAGAATTGAAAACTGAAATGCGTACCGGCCGGCTCGCACTGCGCGACGCGATCCCGGAAGATACTCGCATCGAGATGAGCCTTGCCATGGCCGAGCATGCCGGCGAGGCCGTCGCATTCGAGCCCGGGACGACCGTGTCCGGCTTCCTGCCGATCCGCTCCGAAGCGGATATCCGGCCGCTTATGGCACGGTTCCAGACGCGTGGAGCACGGCTTTGCGTACCCGCCATCCTCGACAAGCAGACGATTGTCTTTCGCGAGCTGGTGCGCGGCGTCCCACTGGTCAGCACCGGCTTCGGTACCTCGGGTCCGCCCGCGGACGCCGCCGTGCTCGATCCCGAGATCATGCTGGTGCCTCTCTCCGCTTTCGACAATCGCGGCCACCGCATCGGCTATGGCGCCGGCCATTATGACCGCGCCATCGAGCGTTTGCGGCAAAAAGGCCTGCATCCGAAACTGATCGGCATTGCATTCGACTGCCAGGAAGTGGCACATGTGCCCGACGAGCCGCACGACGTCAGCCTGGACGCCCTCCTGACAGAAAGCGGGCTGCGCTTTTTTGCCTCTTGGATTGGATAGCAATGCGACTGCTTTTTCTGGGTGACATGGTGGGTAAGACCGGACGCACCGCCGTCTGGAACCGCCTCCCCGGCCTCATTTCTGACCTGAAGCTCGATTTCGTCGTCGTCAACGGCGAGAACGCTGCAGGCGGTTTCGGCATCACCGAGGATATCTTCCTCGAGACGATCAACGCGGGCGCCGATGTCGTCACGACGGGCAACCACGTCTGGGATCAGAAGGAAGCCGTCGCCTTTGCCGGACGTCATGACCAGTTCCTGCGACCGGCCAACTACCCGCAGGGCACGCCGGGGCGCGGCTCGGGGCTTTTTTATGCCCGCAACGGTGCACGCGTGCTTGTCGCAAATGTCATGGGCCGCGTTTTCATGCATCCCGAACTCGACGATCCCTTCAAATCCGCCGAGACGATCCTGGATGCCTGCCCTCTCAAGGAGCAGGCGGATGCAATCATCTTCGACTTTCACGCCGAAGCGACCAGCGAGAAGCAGTGCTTCGGCCATTTCGTCGACGGCCGCGCCAGCTTCGTCGTCGGTACGCACACCCATGTCCCGACGGCCGATCATCAGATCCTGAACGGCGGCACCGCCTACATGTCCGACGCAGGCATGTGTGGTGACTACGATTCCTCCCTCGGCATGGACAAGGAGGAGCCGCTGAACCGTTTCATCTCCAAAATGCCGAAAGGCCGCATGGAGGCGGCGACCGGCCCGGCCACCATCTGTGGCGTCGGCGTCGAGATATCGGATGCGACCGGCCTCGCGGAAAAGATCGCGCCGCTGCGCCTCGGTCCTCGGCTCGCCGAAACCATTCCGGAGTTTTGGCGTTAGTTCAGGCAGCCTCGCGCCATGACGCAAAAGTGAGCAGTGGCTCGGGATTTCAACTGGACCGCTGCGGCGCCTTGCCGCATCCTCCCGAGCTTACCGTGAGAGCGCTGGAGGAAGTGGCATGACGCCGCGTTTTCTTGTCTTCGCAATCGCCTGCCTGATGGTCTTGGTCGCCGCGGAGGCAGCCGCGGCCCAGGAGGAACGAAGAAACGTCAGCCAGTGCCAGGCCATCGCCCAATCGATCCCGCAAGCGACTTTTGCCAGTTTCGCGGGCCCAGCACCGATTGCTGGCGCCGGCGCTGCCGACCAATCGGTCACGCTGACCTACATCGGACATTCCACCTTCCTGATCGAAACGCCGGGCGGCGTAACGATCGCGACCGACTACAGCGGCTGGTATTCGCCGCCGCACGTTCCGATGGTCGTCACCATGAATCGCGCCCATTCCTCGCATTACAGTTTGGTGACCGACCCGGCCATTAAATACGTGCTTCATGGATGGAGCGACGTGCCAGGGGAAAAGGCGAAGGTAAACCTCGTGGTCGGCGACACCTACATCCGCAACGTCACTACCGATATCAGGGGCGGTTTCGGCGCGCCGCAGCAGGATGGGAACTCGATCTTCATCTTCGAGGTGGCCGGTCTCTGCATCGGTCATCTCGGCCATCTGCACTACGAACTGACGGAAACCCACTACACGGAGATCGGCAGACTGGATGTCGTGATGGTTCCGGTGGATGGTGGCCTGACGATGGGTTCGGACAGCATGAGCCGGGTCATCAAGCGGCTGCGCGCCTCTCTCATCCTGCCGATGCACCAGCCGAGGCCGCTGCAAAGCTTCCTGTCGATGTTCGGACCCGATTTCGATATCAGCTACGCACCGACGAACACGATCACCGTGTCGCTGCGCACGTTGCCGAAAAAGCCGCTGATCTATGTCGCGAAAGGCATGCATTAAAAGACCTGGATCGCCCCAACCCCTTTCGACTGGATCGCTACATAGGCCACGCCAGCAAAGGGCCTTTTCATTCAATGACGGGAAGTCCCAGGCCGTGCTTGACCGTTTTGAGTGCAATCAGGCTCTTGTATTTTCGCACGAGCGCTTGTTGTTCACTCATAAGTCGCTCAATGAAGTTGTTATATTCCTCAAGGTTGCGGACGGCTACAAGCAGCATATAATCCATATCGCCGGTCACATACCAGCATGACTGAACTTCAGGCGCACGGTCCAACCATCGCTGCAATTGTTGCAGTGTGTGTCGATGTTCGTTCTGGATTTCAAGCTCGACCAGAACGGACAGGGTGCGATCGACGGCCTTCGGACTGACCACCGCCACGATCCTCTCGATGATCCCATCCTGCTTCAATTTGCTGATTCGGCGTTCGATGGCCGAGGTAGAAAGATTGACCGCATCAGCAATGACCTTGCCGGGAATGTCGGCATTCTCCTGCAGCATCGAAAGAATAGTTCGGTCAATATCGTCCACAGCGCATAACCAAGCTTCCACGCGGAAAATCCGCTATAAATTTGTTATTGGCGCGATTTTCACGCGTCATAAATTCATACCATCGCTCCATGACAAAACAAGCACCTCTCTCAGCCATCAACATCGAAGACGCACGCAAGCGCATCGATCCGATTTTTCTGAACACCAATTTGCTGTGTTCCGATAGGCTCGCGCTGTCGCTAGTCGTCAAAGACGAAACGGAAAATCCGATCCGCAGCTTCAAGGGGCGAGGTACGGGATATTTTCTCGCCGATCTCGCCGACGAGAGAACTCCTCTGGTCTCGGCATCGGCCGGGAACTTCGGTCAGGGGCTTGCTTATAATGCCGCGCGGCATGGGCGACCTCTGATTGTCTTTGCCAGTCTAAACGCCAATCCGCTGAAGATCGAGGCCATGCGCAGGTTTGGGGCAGTGGTCTTTCTCGCCGGGGAGGATTTTGACGCTGCGAAGGAGGCTGCCAAAATCTACGCCCTCGAACGGAAGCTGCAGTTCGTCGAGGACGGCGCGAGTGCAGCCATTGCGGAAGGGGCTGGAACGATTGCGGCGGAACTGACTGAAAACGTCGAAAACATCGACGCCGTTTTCATCCCGCTTGGAAACGGTGCTTTGGCGGCCGGAATAGGATGCTGGTTCAAATCGCGATCACCGCGAACAAGGGTCATCGCCGTCGCCGCAAAGGGTGCGCCATGCATGGCTCTGTCCTACAATGCGGGTGACGTGATCTCGACGTCGGAGGCACGCACGATTGCCGATGGAATTGCCGTCCGGAATCCCGTGCCGTCCGCGATCGAATGGCTCAAAGATACTATCGATGACATCGTTCTCGTTGATGATGATCAACTTCTGGACGCAATGCGGTTTGCTCATGATGCTTGGGAGCGTCTCGTCGAGCCGGCCGGGGCGGCGGGGCTCGCGGCCATTCTTGTGCAGGCATCTGCCCTGAAAGGCTGCCGTGTAGCGACCATGTTGTGTGGTGCTAACCTCACGGATCAACAGATCAAGGTATGGCTTCCATCTGCCGTAAAGGACAGCGCCTGTTAGAGCAAAGCAAATCGACTTCTAGCTGTTCCCCATCATGTCCGAATTTGTTTCGCCAATTTCGCGACAGATATTTGCGACTGAAAGTATTCCATATTCCAGTTAGGGCTAGGGATCACGCCGGGTCTAGTATTCTCAAGCGAACTGCAAGTGCTGCCGGATGCCGACATCGGGCATCTTGTCATCATCGAGATTGGCCTTGGCAATCTCCCAACCGAATTTGAGCTTACTGCCGGTAGAGACCCAGATCTCCGCGTCGTCAACATGCATCACAAGCATCGTCAGCTTCGGATCCTTCTTGCCGTCCTCATACCAGGCGGCGACGACGGAATTCCAATACTCATTGATCTTCGACGGATCGGACCGCACCTCGATCTTGCCGGCAAGGCAAGCGTGATAGTCGTGATGCTTTCCGACGACGCAGAAATGTGCCCTGGTGCCCGGCTTGATGGCACGGGCGATTTCTGCGTCCGATTTCGAGTAGAACCAGATCGTATTGGTCTTCGGATCGGCATGTGGCGCCATTGGCTGCATGTGCATGTCCACTCCGTCCACGCCGAGCATGCCGGCATGAATGTCGTTGACCTGATCCCAGAGCTGACGTGCTGGGTGTTTCCGCGCCTCGTTGAAACTAGCCATAGCACTTCCTTCCGTTTCAAGGGTCCGTGTTTTGAAACGCCAACTTCGGGGCTTTGTTCCGTAATTCCGGACGAGCGAGTCCCGAGAGAATGAAGCCGTTTTCCCTTGAATACCGCCCATTTCGCTCTTATAAGGCGGCCCATTCCGACAATAGGACGTGAACAGGGGTGCCATGGCTGGCCATTCACAGTTTAAAAACATCATGCATCGCAAGGGCCGTCAGGATGCCGTGCGGTCGAAAATGTTCTCCAAACTCGCGCGCGAAATCACCGTTGCCGCCAAGGCCGGCCTGCCCGACCCGACGATGAACG
Source organism: Rhizobium sp. BK538 (assembly GCF_014197575.1). Classification (NCBI taxonomy): domain Bacteria; kingdom Pseudomonadati; phylum Pseudomonadota; class Alphaproteobacteria; order Hyphomicrobiales; family Rhizobiaceae; genus Rhizobium; species Rhizobium sp. BK538. Next base: position 259,652 of record NZ_JACIFT010000003.1, on the reverse strand, counting down.
CCCGCCTGCGCCTGGCTATCCAGAACGCCAAGGCCCAGTCCATGCCGAAGGACAATATCGACCGCGCCATCAAAAAGGCAGCCGGTGCCGACAGCGAGAATTACGATGAGGTCCGCTACGAAGGTTACGGCCCGGGCGGAACGGCGATCATCGTCGAAGCCCTGACCGACAACCGCAACCGTACCGCGTCGAACGTCCGTTCGATCTTTACGAAGGCCGGCGGCGCACTCGGCGAAACCGGCTCGGTTTCCTTCTCTTTCGATCACGTCGGCGAGATCACCTACAAGCTTGCCGCTGGCGATGCCGACAGGGTGATGGAAGCTGCCATCGAAGCCGGTGCCGACGACGTCGAAACCGATGAAGAAGGCCACTACATCACGACCGCCTTCGAATCTCTCGGTGAAGTCGCCAAGGCCCTCGAAGGCTCTCTCGGTGAAGCCGAGACCGTCAAGGCCGTCTGGCGTGCGCAGAACAACGTGCCGGTCGACGAGGAAAAGGCGCAATCGCTGCTGAAGCTCATCGACAGCCTCGAAGACGATGACGACGTCCAGAACGTCTACTCGAACTTCGAAGTCGACGAAGAAGTTCTGGCCAAGCTTTCGGCTTGACCAATCACCATTTTTTCTGCAAGCCGGTCACGGAAACGTGGCCGGCTTTGTTGTTTTCGGCCGTCCATTCACATCCGATGGATCGGTGACAGCTTGGTTATCCCTAGCCAGGGCGCGCCGGTCAGGAACCGGCGCCGCCGAGGAAGGCAAGCCGGGTGAAGATCGTGTAGTGCGACTCGGACGCCATCATCGCCACGAAGACCAGAACGAGCAGCGGCGGCAACATTATCGCGTAGACGAGCGCCAGCCGCTCCCATGCCATGTGCATGAAGATGGCAACGATCAGCCCCGCTTTCAGCATCATGAAGACGATGATGAGCGTCCAGCGCAGATAGCCCTGAATGCCGAGATAATCGACGAGATAGGAAAAGGTGCTGAGGACGAAAAGCAATCCCCAGACGACGAGGTAGAGCCGGATCGGATGCTGTTGGCCGGAATGCGCTTGTGCCTGTGCCATATTGCGACCTCACCACAGATAGAAAAACGCGAAGATGAAGACCCAGACGAGGTCGACGAAGTGCCAATAGAGGCCCATGATCTCGACGATCTCATAATTGCCCTTGCGGCTGGTGAAGAAGCCGCGCCGACCGGTATCGAAGTCCCCGCGCAAGACTTTGCGCGCGGTAATCAGCAAGAAGATCACGCCGAAGGTCACGTGCGTCCCGTGAAAGCCGGTGATCATGAAGAAGGATGATCCGAATTGTGCCGCCCCCCATGGGTTTTCCCAGGGGCGCACGCCTTCGGTGATGAGCTTCGTCCATTCGAAGGCCTGCATTCCGACAAATGTGGCGCCAAGTATTGCAGTCAGAAGCATCAGGGCAGCCGTTTTTCCGCGCTCACGGCGATAACCGAAGTTGACGGCCATGGCCATCGTGCCACTGCTGCTGATCAGAACGAAGGTCATGATCGCGATCAGGATCAGCGGAACGTCCTGCCCGCCGATATGAAGCGCAAAGACTTCGCTTGGATTGGGCCACGGCACCGGAGTCGACATTCGCGCGGTCATGTAGGCGAGCAGGAAGCAGCCGAAGATGAAGGTGTCGCTGAGGAGAAAGATCCACATCATGGCCTTACCCCAGGAAACGTTCTTGAATGCCCGCTGGTCCGAGGCAAAATCGGCCGCGACCCCTCGCAGACCTGCGGGGGGATGAAGGGCTACATCTTCAGTGTCCATTCGGGTCAATTCGGCCATCGTCTACCCCTTAGGAAACGAGTTGGCGGCAAAGATCGACGAAGTCGTTCGCCAAGCCAGTGAAGAGTGCGAAGAGAAGCAGCCAAACGACGAGCATGAAATGCCAGTAGGTGGCGCAGAGCTCGATGCCGAGGCGCAGCCTGGCTGATGTCGCGGTGCCCGCTCCGCGCGATCTCCCTCTGGTCCGCGCCAGCACTGCCAACCCGCCGACAATGTGGAGGCCATGCAGCCCGGTCAGCATGTAGAAGAAGCTGTTCGCCGGATTGTCGACGAGCAGATAGCCCGCCGCGACGAGCTGCAGCCAGGCCACGATCTGCCCGGCGAGGAAAAGAACCGTGGTGGCGAGCGCCACGTCGAGCCCCAGTCGCACGCCTTCGTCGGCGCCGCGGCGCGCTTCGACGACAGCCCATTGCAGAGCTGCACAGCTGCCGATCAGCATGGCTGTGTTTGCCCATAGAAGCCGCGGAATGGGGATCGCCCACCAATCGGAGCCGCTCATTCGCGAAAGATACGCGCTGGCCAACAGAGAAAAGAGTGCACCGACAACCGCGAGAAAAATACCGAGACCGAACTTGGCGACGGGAATCGGCGGCCTCGCCGCGCCCTGGATGTCGTCAAGCGTCCCGATCTCCGCCCATGGCTTCGACATCAACCTTTGCCCGGAGAGCCACCAGATGATGATCGCGGCTACTCCCGCGAGAAAGACGAGGATGACGGTCATGCCGGCGCCCTCGACAGTCCGACCATGGGCGGCTGGTTCTGGGGTATGAAGTCTTCGGGAGCGCCGGGTACGCTGTAATCGTAGGCCCAGCGATAGACGATCGGAAGATCCTTGCCCCAGTTGCCATGAGCAGGCGGCGTCTCAGGCGTCTGCCATTCGAGCGTCGTCGCGCGCCACGGGTTGCCGCCGGCCTCGCGACCATGGAACAGGCTCCAAACAAGATTGAACAGGAACACGATCTGCGCCGCGCCGACAACAAGCGCGGCGACCGAAATGAACATGCTCAGCGTATGCACTGACGGCGGAATGAAGACCGTGTCGCCAAGCTCGAAATAGCGGCGCGGCACACCCACGAGACCAACGTAGTGCATGGGGAAGAAGATCGCGTAGGCGCCGACGAAGGTGACCCAGAAATGGATCCTCCCGAGAACCTCGTCCAGCATCCGCCCGGTGATCTTCGGATACCAGTGATAGATCGCGCCAAAGACCACCATGATGGGAGCCACTCCCATCACCATGTGGAAATGCGCGACCACGAACATCGTATCGGACAACGGCACGTCGACCACGACGTTGCCAAGGAACAGTCCCGTCAAACCGCCATTGACGAATGTCACAATGAACGCGATGGCAAACAGCATCGGCAGTGTCAGGTGGATGTCGCCTCGCCACAGCGTGAGCACCCAGTTGTAGACCTTGATCGCAGTCGGCACGGCTATGATCAGGGTCGTCGTGGCAAAGAAGAATCCGAAGTTCGGGTTCATGCCGCTGACATACATGTGGTGCGCCCAGACAACGAAGCTCAGGGCTCCGATGATCACGATCGCCCAGACCATCATCCGGTAGCCGAAAATATTCTTGCGCGCGTGCGTACTGATAAGATCGGAGACGATGCCGAAGGCGGGAAGCGCCACGATATAGACCTCGGGGTGCCCGAAGAACCAGAAGAGGTGCTGGAAGAGGATCGGGCTTCCACCGTCCGACGGGAGTTGCTCGCCCATTTCGACAATTGCCGGCATGAAGAAGCTGGTGCCGAGCAGCCGGTCAAACAGCATCATGACCGCCGCGACGAAGAGCGCCGGAAAGGCAAGCAACGCCATCACGGTCGCGGTGAAAATGCCCCAGACGGTCAATGGCATCCGCATCAGTGTCATGCCGCGCGCGCGCCCCTGCAGTACGGTGACGACGTAGTTCAGCCCGCCCATCGTGAAGCCGATGATGAAGATGATGAGCGACGACAGCATCAGGATGATGCCCCAGTCGCGCCCACCCGGCGTGCCTGATGTCAATGCCTGCGGCGGATAGAGCGTCCAGCCCGCACCCGTTGGACCGCCCGGCGCGAAAAAGCCCGTGACGAGCACGATGACGGCGAGCAGGTAGAGCCAATAGCTCAGCATGTTCGCATAGGGGAACACCATGTCGCGCGCGCCGACCATCAGCGGAATGAGGTAGTTCCCGAAGCCGCCGAGAAAGAGCGCCGTCAGCAGATAGATCACCATGATCATGCCGTGCATGGTGATGAACTGGTAATAATGATCCGCGTCGATGAAGGAAAAATAGCCGGGAAAGCCGAGCTGCAGGCGTATCAGCCAGGAAAGAACGAGCGCTACGAAGCCAATGGCGAACGCCGTCAGGGAATACTGGATGGCGATGACCTTGGCATCCTGGCTGAAGACATACTTCGTCCACCAGCTCTTCGGATGATAGAGCTCGACGTCCGCGACCTCGGCGGGCGGGATGACGTCGCCGGCACTGGTCGGAATATCAACCATCGCATGCCTTCCTTCCTCCTCCCGTCACGGCCGCTCCTCGGCCGCGACGCCGGCCTACTCGGCCGGTTCAACCGCTGCCATCAGCTGCGAGAATGTCTGTTGCTGCGCCAGCCACTCCTGATAGGCGTCCGCCTCGTCGACGACGACCGTTCCTCGCATCTGCGCATGTGCAACGCCGCAAAGCTCCGCGCACAACACCTCGAAGGTGCCCGTTCGCGTCGGCGTGAACCAGAAATAGGTGACCGAGCCTGGGATCATGTCCATCTTGGCGCGGAACTCCGGAACATAGAAATCATGCAGCACGTCGATCGAGCGCAGGTGGACACGGATCGGCTTGCCGATCGGGAGATGCAGTTCGCCGCCTGCGATGATGATGTCGTCCAGGCCGGCCGGATCGTTCCTGATCACGCCGAGAGGGTTTTCGGCGGAAACGGCACGATTGTCCGCCCTGCCCAGCTGACCGTCGGCGCCCGGCAACCGGAAATTCCACAGCCATTGCTGACCGATGACTTCGACTTCTGCCGCTCCCGCCGGGACGGTGATGAACTGGTTCCAGACGACGAGGCCCGGCGCGAGCATCGCTCCCACGCCAAGGGCCGTGCTGCCGGCAAGCCACCATTCCAGGCGCTTGTTCTCCGGCTCGTAGGCCGCCCGGTTACCGGGCCTATGCCGAAAACGATAGATGCAATAGGCCATGAAAGAGATCACGGCGACGAAGACGATACCGGTGATCCAGAACGTGATGATGATGGTATTGTCGATGTAGTTCCAGTTCGAGGCGATCGGAGTCCACCACCACGGGCTGAACAAGTGGAATGCCACCGACCCGACAACGATCAGAACGAGAACCAGCACGACAACCATGCGTTCCTCCCAAGCCCCTGCCGGCCGCGGAAAATACCCGCAATCCGTCGGCACTTACGTTAGGACTATCTCATAAACAGGACATCACGGCAATGGCACGAGAGGAACCTCGCCAGACTGTCGACGAAGCTTCAATAAGCTGATTTTATTTCGAGAATTGCTTGAGATAGGCGATCAGATTGAGAATCTCGCCGTCGTCCTTCAGACCGATGAACACCATCTTTGTGCCCTTAACCTTCAGCTTTGGGTTGTGAAGATAATCGCGTAACGAATTTTCATCCCAGACCAACCCGGCTGTGCCTGCGGCCTTCATCGCGGGCGAATAGGCAAAATTCGGATGCGTGCCGGCGGTTCGGCCGAACAGGTGGTTCAACGACGGACCCACCTTGTTCTTGTCGGTATCCGCCACATGACAGACCGCGCACTTCTTGAATACCGTTTCCCCGGCCGCCGCATCGCCTTCTTGGGCAATGGCGGCCGAAGCGGGAAGACAGATCAGTGAAATCAAAACAGCAAGACCACGGTAACGCATAGCAAGCCTGATCCTCCAAAGGTTGCTCGAAACCGACCGCGCGCGATTTGCGGCGTGCGCCGTCCATCACATTTGTATCGCCGCAATGTCGTGCAAACGACATGTGTGATCAAGCAAAGCTATGGTCCGGCGGCGTTAAGTCAATTCACACAAATGGCTGTGGGATCTGAACCGCCCGGGATGCGCGACATTAGGCCGCAGCGCGGAGGAAGTTTCCGAGCCCAGCAAAAAGCTCGACCGATTTCAATCTTGCCTCGACGTCATGGATCGGCATCGAAATGATGACCTCGTCGGCTTCCGTCTCGGCCAGGAACTGTGTGAGCTTTGCTTCAGCCGTCTTCTGCGAACCGACGACGGCGTAGCGAAGCGTATGCTCCACGGTCAGCTTTTCCATCGGCGACCAGAAGCTCTCCATATCCTCGACCGGGCGCGGGAACTGACCGCGCACGTTGCGACGCAGGTTGACGAACTGCTGCTGGGCGGAGGTGAAATGATACTGCGCCTCCTCATCCGTCGCGGCGACTGAACCCATGACGCCGACCATGACATAGGGCTTGTCGAGTACGGCAGACGGCTTGAATCGGCTGCGGTAGATGTCGATGGCATCGAGCAGCGAATCCGGCGCGAAGTGCGAGGCGAAGGCATAGGGCAGCCCGAGCATCGCGGCGAGCTGTGCGCTATAGAGGCTGGAGCCAAGCAGCCAGATCGGCACGTTGGAATTCATGCCTGGAACAGCGAGGGTCGCCTGGTTCTCAATCGGCGCGCCAAGCAGCTGCTGCAACTCGACGACATCGTTCGGGAAGCTCTGCGCCCCGGCGTCGAGATTGCGCCGCAGCGCCTGTGCGGTACGCATGTCGGTGCCGGGCGCCCGGCCAAGACCGAGATCGACCCGGCCCGGGAACAGCGCCTCCAGCGTCCCGAATTGCTCGGCAATGACCAACGGCGAATGGTTCGGTAGCATGATGCCGCCCGAGCCGATACGAATGCGCTTGGTCGCGGCGCCGACATGGCCGATCACGACAGCCGTCGCCGCGCTGGCAATCCCCGGCATGCCATGATGTTCCGCCAGCCAGAAACGGCTGTATCCGAATTCTTCGGCCTTCTGCGCCATGCGCGCCGAACTCTCGAGCGACTGGCGGATCGTCCCGCCTTCTGGAACGGGAGAGAGATCAAGAATGGAAAAGGGAACCATGGCGAAGCCTGTCGGTCGTTGAAAGGACAGGTTTATGTAGGTCTGGATGCCGCCCATTCCAAACAACTCGGAAAAGAAAGAGGGCCGGTCTCCCGGCCCTTTCGTTCACTCTGCCAATCGACCTGCTCAGGCCCGACGTCTAAGGACGTGCACCGCAGCACTCTGGTGCGCCTGCGTCAGCGTAAAATTCGCCAGCTGACGGTCCATTTCGACCGCTTCGGTGGCTAGCCGGTGAATCGCTGCCGTTGTTTCCTCGACCATGGCAGCGTTCTGCTGCGTCATCGCCTCCAGTTCGGATACCGCCGTGTTGATCTGGCGCAGCGTGTCGGCTTCCTCGCGGGTCGTTTCCATGATCTCGCTGATCTGGCCGTTGATCGCCTCGACATGGCTGCCGATCCCGGTCAGCGCGTCGCCGGCACGCTCGACGAGGGATACGCCCATTTCCACCTCATGCGTGGACTTTTGCAGCAGGCTCGCGATCTCCTTTGCAGCGCTCGATGAACGCTGCGCCAGTTCACGCACTTCCATGGCGACGACTGCAAAGCCCTTGCCGGATTCGCCTGCGCGCGCTGCCTCGACGCCGGCATTGAGCGCCAAAAGGTTGGTCTGGAAGGCAATCGCATCGATAACGGCGATGATCGAATTGATCTGGCGCGACGAGGCCTGGATCGCCTCCATCGCGGCAACCGTCTCGCGCATGATCTGGCTGGAGCCGGTCGTCTCCCGCTTGGCGTCACGGGCGATCCGTTCGGCCTGTTCGGCACGCTCGATCTGAACGCGGACCGACTGGGTGATTGCATCGATGGCGTTTGCAGTCTCGGTGATCGAGGCGGCCTGGCGCTCGGTGCGGCCGGCCAGCTCATCGGCACCGGTGCGCATTTCCTCGGAGCCCGCACGCACCGCCATGGAGTTGCCGCCGATTGCCGTCATCGTTTCGCTGAGCACCGCCAAGGCTTCATTGAAATTGACGCGAAGGCTTTCGAGTTCGTTCGGGAAGCGCGTCTCGATCTGATAGGCAAGATCGCCATTGGCAAGATGGTGCAGACCCTCGTCGATCGCTTGAACGACCTCCTGCAGTGTCCGGGCCTCAGCCTCGCGCTCGGCCATATGTTGCTGGCGATCCCGTTCCGCGCGCGCTCGCGTTTCGTTGCTGGCAGCTTCGAGCTCGCGGCTTTCGACCAGCGACTGCTTGAACCGCGCCAAGGCCTTGGCCATCGTGCCGATTTCGTCGCCGCGGTTCTGGCTACCGATCTCGACTTCCAGATTGCCATCGGCAACATCGCGGGTGGCGCCGGCAAGGCGAGCAAGCGGCGAGAAGAGCAATTTGGTGATTGCCCACGTCGCAACGGCCATGACGACGAGGACACCGAACGCGATCATCGTCAGCAGAGTGGCGATTTCCAAGGAGCCGGCGTTAAGCTCGCTGAGGCGCACGCTTTCCACGACGAGGAAGCGCGAACCCTTATAATCGATGCCGCGGACATAGGCTCGCGCCGAGCCATCGGCGCGATCGAAGTCGTCGACCGTCATGCCCTTTGCCGACAACGCGTCCTTCGCGAATGTGAAAGGCGCGGTATCGAGCGTCACGAGCTGGCCGGTCGCGTTGACGCCAATCGCCGAGCCGTCATCCGAGATGATTGCCGCCTGCGCCGTGCTGTCGGCCACGATGCCCTTGGCGAGAATGCTGGTAATGATGTCTTCGCGCACCTTGAAGAGCATCACGCCCTTCGCGGCGCCGAGCTTGACGATCGGCACGGCATAGAAGATTGCCGACCTGCCGCTTGCGGCATCGACGCGAAGACCGGAGAAGCCCGTGGGGGCGGAATCATCCGTCGCCTTCGCGGTGTTCTCGATCGCCTTGGCGAAGGCGAGACCGGCGCCGGTCGACTTCCAGGCATCGGTCTTCAGGTTTTCGGCGAAATCGTCGTTCTTCTTGTAGGAGTAGAGGACGTTCCCGTCGAGATCGGCAATCAGCAGGTCGCTGAAGGCGGTGTTTTCGAGGTCCCGAGCCACTTCGCTCTGCGTCGTCTCATGGTTGGAATAGTAGAAGCCGCTTGGCGCCTCCGGCTTCATCAGCTTCTCGCGCTGGTCGGCCGGGTTCGGATTGTTGGTAATGAACACCTTCTTCAATTCGGCGCGGGTATCGCCCGACGTCTTCTCGATGGTCTTCCAGCCGCTCTTCAGGCTCGTGATCGACATCTGCAGCGCTTCGATGCGCGCAATCGAGTTTGCCTGGTTTTCCAGTTGCTTCAGCTGATCCTGCAGCATGTCGCCGCGGAAGATCAGGACGCTCTCCTTTGCCTTGAGGGCCTGTTCGCCGGAAATACGGCTGCTGGCGAAGTAAGCGAGAACGTTGATGACCGCAATCGAGAGCGCGGTGAGCAGAATGAAGGTAGCGATGACCTTGAAGGACAGGGATTGAAATCTCTGAACCATGAACGATGAACCCTTCCGGAACGGCACATGCCGGCAGAACGCGGAACGTCCGACCGGTTGACCTGTAAACAGAACACGGGAGCCTTGCCTTCTGTGGAAGGGAGCTCCTCTGACATTTTATGGTTCAAAGTCGGCTATGGAGCTTAAATTGCCGTAAACAGCCGCCCTGAAAAACAACGAATGTTTTTGTTTTGTTCACTTATCGATGGCAGTTATTTCGTGACTGCAATAGGGTGAAGCATGCAAAATACGATTCGCATCATCGGCGTCGATCCGGGCCTGCGCCGCACGGGCTGGGGAATTATCGACACGCTCGGCAACTCCTTGCGCTTTGTCGCATCCGGCACGGTGACCTCGGACGGAGACATGGATCTAGCCTCGCGCCTTTGCCAACTGCACGATGGATTGGCGGATGTCGTGCATAGCTACCAGCCGGATGAGGCTGCCGTCGAACAAACTTTCGTCAACAAGGATGCCGTTGCGACGCTGAAGCTCGGCCAGGCCCGTGGCATTGCAATGCTCGTCCCCGCTCGCGCCGGCCTGCCGGTTGCCGAATATGCCCCGAACGCCGTCAAGAAGGCGGTCATCGGCGTCGGCCACGGCGAGAAGAAACAGATCCACATGATGCTGAAGATCCTGATGCCGAAGGTCGAATTCAAAGGCGACGACGCGGCCGACGCGCTGGCGATCGCCATCTGCCATGCTCACAACCGCGGTAGCAGCCGCATGCGGCAGGCAGCGCTTGCCGGCTAATCTTCACTGAGAACCCACACGGACCAAATGCATGATCGGCAAGCTTAAAGGCACCATCGAAGAAATCGGCGACGACTATGTCCTCGTTGATGTCCACGGCGTCTGCTACGTCGCCTTCTGCTCGGCGCGCACCCTGTCCCGCCTCGGTTCGGTGGGCGAGGCCTGCGTGCTCTTCATTGAGACCTACGTTCGCGAAGACCAATTGAAACTCTTCGGTTTCATGACCGCCCTGGAGAGGGAATGGTTCAATCTTCTGCAAAGCGTTCAGGGGGTTGGTGCGAAGGTGGCTCTCGCCGTGCTGTCGACGCTGCCCCCGAGCGAACTTGCCAACGCCATCGCGCTGCAGGATCGTACGGCCGTCTCGCGCGCCCAGGGTGTTGGCCCCAAGGTTGCCGTGCGCATCGTCACCGAACTTAAGAATAAGGCGCCGGCCTTCGCAGGCGAAGCCTCCGGCACCATCGGCCTCAAGCAGGAGCTCGGCGAAGGCGTCGCCGCCGCCCCGGTCGCGGACGCGGTTTCCGCGCTGACAAACCTCGGTTATTCGCGTGATCAGGCGGCCAACGCCGTTGCCGCAGCGATGAAAACCGCCGGTGAAGGCGCTGACAGCGCGAAGCTCATCCGGCTCGGGTTGAAGGAATTGGCTCGCTGATCCCTCTGCCCAGGCGGGTGTCAAAGCCGCTGGCTTGGTGTATTGGTCACGAGCGTTTGAAGATTGGGAAATGTCAGCATGAGTGAAGCCGCGCGCCTGATATCCTCGGAAAAGCGAGGAGAGGACCTGGATGTGACGCTGCGGCCGCAATCGCTTGATGAGTTCACCGGCCAGGCGGAGGCGCGTGCGAATCTGAAGGTCTTCATAGAGGCGGCGAAGAATCGCGGCGAAGCACTCGACCATGTGCTTTTCGTCGGCCCGCCCGGCCTCGGCAAGACAACGCTTGCGCAGATCATGGCGAAGGAACTCGGCGTCAATTTCCGCTCCACCTCCGGCCCGGTTATCGCCAAGGCAGGTGATCTTGCTGCCCTTCTGACCAATCTCGAGGAGCGCGACGTGCTCTTCATCGACGAAATCCACCGCCTCAACCCGGCTGTCGAGGAAATCCTTTATCCCGCGATGGAGGATTTCCAGCTCGATCTCATCATCGGCGAAGGCCCTGCCGCGCGCTCGGTCAAGATCGACCTGTCGAAATTCACCCTCGTCGCGGCAACGACGCGTCTCGGCCTTTTGACCACGCCGCTGCGCGACCGTTTCGGCATTCCCGTCCGTCTTAGCTTCTACACCGTCGAGGAACTGGAGCTGATCGTGCGGCGCGGCGCGCGCCTGATGAACCTTCCCATGACCGATGAGGGTGCGCGGGAAATCGCCCGTCGCGCCCGCGGCACGCCGCGTATTGCCGGTCGCCTGTTACGCCGCGTGCGCGATTTCGCCGAAGTGGCGAAGGCCGAGGCCGTCACCCGCGAGATTGCCGACGAGGCGTTGACGCGGCTGCTCGTCGACAATATGGGCCTCGACCAGCTCGACAAGCGTTATCTCAACATGATCGCGGTCAATTTCGGCGGCGGCCCCGTTGGAATCGAGACCATCGCCGCGGGGCTCTCCGAACCGCGCGATGCGATCGAGGACATCATCGAGCCTTACATGATTCAGCAGGGCTTCATCCAGCGTACCCCACGCGGCCGCGTTCTGACGGCGACCGCCTGGAAGCATCTCGGCATGCAGCCCCCGAAGGATCTCGAAGCGGCGCAGTTTCGTTTGTTCCAGGAAGACGACTGACGCTTGCGGGTGGCCCGGTCAAGAAGGGAGTTATCTGATGCCGACGTTCGACCCCTGCAGGACCGCCCGCAAACTTGCCTTTAACAATGCGCTTGCGAACCACCGGCTGCATGAGGCTTGCGGCCGGTTGCTGCCGGGAGAGTTCGAGGCTGCGCGGGTAAGCTTCTTTCCGTCGATCAAGGCGACACTCAACCATATTCTGACGGTCGACTGGTTTTACATCGATGCGCTCGAAGGCGGCAGGCTTGGGCCTGCCGCCTGGGACGTCGAGGAACCGTTCGACGATATCGCAAAGCTTGCAGCCGAGCAGGCCAAAGTCGATCGTCGGCTGGTCGCGCTCTGCGAAGCCGCCACCCCGGAAAAGCTGGCGTCGGTGACCGAGATCCATCGCAGCGAACGCATCCAGCGCGAGCGGATGGAAGACGTTTTGAACCATCTGTTCCAGCATCAGACGCATCATCGCGGCCAGGTTCACGCGATGCTGGCGGGAACGAGCGTGCCGCCGCCACAGCTCGACGAATTCATCGTTGCAGACGATGGTCGCTTCCGGAGCGGCGATCTCGCCGCTCTCGGCTGGAGTGAAGACTATTTGATGCGCTAACCTGTGAAGGGAACGATGCGCTCTAGTCCTGCAGTCGCGCCTTCAGCCCGTCGATGATCGTCTTGCTTAGGAGCTCATAGTTCTCATCAAAGTGGTGGTCGCCGGCAAGGGCGATCACATCCACACCGCTGTCCTTCAGATCAGGGCAAGCCACCTCGTCGTCATCTTCCTTTCCGTAGATGCACTGGACGATCTTCGGATCGACCTTCTTCAGGTCATCAACCGGGTCGCCACCGGCACCTTCGGTCTTCTGGCCGAGCCATCCCATGACGGAGATCTGGTAATCCACCTCGTGCGAGAGGGACAGCAGCGACATCTGCGCGATAGCCGCCTTGGCGGCAGGCTTCAGACGTGAATAGGCGGCAGGCACGACGTCGGCGCCGAAGGAATAGCCGATGAGCAAAACGTGCTTCACCTTCCACTGCTTGCGATAAAGCTCGATAATCTTGCTGAGATCGTCTGCCGTTTGCTGCGGCTCCCGTTCCGACCAGAAATAATGAAGCGAGTCGACGCCGACCACAGGGACGCCCTGCTTCTGCAGCGCCGCACCGACCTCCTTATCGATGTCGCGCCAGCCGCCGTCACCGGAGTAAATGATCGCCATCGTATCGAAGGCCGGCTTGGCATCCAGAATGGTGAGCGGCAGGCCGAGCGGATTGTCGGCACTGCCGGAGGCGTCGATCAGGTCCGAGAGCGTGTCGCCAAGCGTGGTCTGCGCATCATCGCCGGAGTCGCGAATCTCGATGTCGGAATGCTGCTTCTTGAGCTCCTCGACATGCGCGCGACCGTCCTTGTTTGCTGATGCCGTGAACGACGCGATGATCGGGTCCGGCAACGATGTGTCGCTAAGCCCATAGATCATGCGATCGCCGACCGTCTGCTTCTTCGCCGGCGTGCAGAGCTCCTTGGTAAGCGGGATGCCCGCAACCGGATCGATCACCAGCGTTTGGCCGATGGTCGCATCGGGGGTCTGCGCAGCAATCGCAAGTGCCAGCGCGCCGCCCTCGCCGACGCCGGCCACGATCGGCAGATGGTATGCGCTGTTACCAGCCGCGCGCTGGACCTGCTGGCTCAGCGATTCAATATCGGACACCATGTAGATGCAGCCATCATTCTGGCTGACGTCGTAGTTCCTCAGCGCTTCCATGTAGGAGGCGAAGTCGATGCCGATGACGACGGCCCCTTGTTCGACGAGCCGGTCGGCCTCCGCCTTTTCGTTGTCGCCCCAGCCGGCGTCATCCGATATCAGCACGACGGCCCCTTTCACGTCGCCATCGGGCAGGAAGATATGCGGAGAAGGGATAAGCCCGGTCTCAAAGCTCTGCGTCGTCTCGGTCGCCGCCATTGCAGCCGGAACGGACAGTGACAGGGCGCAGACGGCTGCAAGAAGGTGTCTTTTCATCATTTCCTCACTACCCCTCTCAATCCGCCGCCGATCAGGAATGTTGCGTCCATCAGAGCGAGCATCGGATTGCCTCCACCCGAAACCGCAAGATATCGCGGATGCCATTGCGGATGAAACTTTGATTTGAAAGCCCTGAGGCCCTTGAAGTTATAAAACCGCTCGCCGTGCTCGAAGACAGTGCTGCCGATGCGGTCCCATACCGGTGCCATCTCGCGCTTCGACATGCCCGAGAGCGGCGCCATGCCGAGATTGAAATGCGAAAATCCCTGGTCGCGCAGGTATTCCATGATCTGGACGAAGAGGAAGTCCATCGCCCCCTTCGGCGCATCCGGTGAGAACCGCATCAAGTCGATGGTCCCCTCGTCCTTCGCTGCCGTTATCAGGATATTGGCGAAGGCGACAATCCTGCCTTCACGCTTCAGGATGCCAACCGGCTGGGCAACGATATAGTCAGGATCGAACGCACCGAGGGAGAAGCCCTTCTCCTTGGCATTGTGATCCTCGAGCCAGGCATTCGAGACCGCGGCAAGCGCATCCATCGCAGCGGGAACGTTTTCCGGCGCGATCACCTCGAATTCAAGGCCGTCACGCTGCGCGCGGCTCGCGGTTTGCCGCAGGTTTGCCCACTTGCCGCCCTTCATCTCGAAAGTCTTCAGATCGGCGACGGCAAGCTCACCCAGTTTGAACGCGCGCAGGCCCGCATCGGCACAGTGGGAAAGAAGCGCCGGCGAGATCTGGTAAAAGACCGCGCGGCAGCCGGCGGCTCGCGCGGACTCCACGAAACGCCAGACCAGCTCTGGAATGGCGCTGCGCTCGCCGATCGGATCGAAAAGAGCGATCCACGATCGCCCCTGCCTGCCGTACATGATGAAGGCGTCGCCTTTCTCGGAAAACATGATGCTCTTGTCGCCCATGCGCACCAGATTGGCGTCGGCGAAGCGCTGCTTCTCGACGATGTCCACCGCCCGCTGCAAGGCATCCGTTGACGCGGGCTCCGGTTTGACCGCCACCGGACGAAGGAGGCTGAAGATCGCAATCGCCGAGGAAATGATGGAGATGCCGAGCACAGCACGCAGACCACGTGGCGCTTCATCGGCGAATTCGAACTGCCACCAGAGCTCGCTGCTGTACTCGACGTCGCGGTAGACGAAGAGCAGGATCACGATCGCACCGACGCAGATGACGGCGATGGCCGTTAGCCACGATGCCGTCAGCGTCTGGTTGAGAAGGGACGCATGTCTGCGGAACAGTCGACGGCTGACGAAGAGGCCGAAAATCAGGAAGCCGAGGAAACATGCCTCGACCAGCGCAATCGCCTTCAGCAGAGATAGCGTCAACGCCGCTGCGGCCGACAGGATGGATACCCACCAGGCGCCGTCGAGCTTCTGGCCGAGGCCTCGTGCGGCAACGACCAACGCCAGCCCCAGAATGCTCGACAGGAAATGCGCGCCTTCGACGATCGGCAGCGGCAGATAGTTCGCAAGAAACTCGAGGTTCTGGTCCGGCGTCGGCGTCACGCTCGAGAAGACCAGCATGACGCCGAGGAGCAGCGACAGCGTCGAGAGCAACTGCGGCATCAACCGGATGCCAATCCGCCGGATGCCTGACGCAACCGGGTGATCCGCAAATCGGCGAAGCTCGGTCGCCGACACCGCAAGGACGGCGATCAACAGCGGCAGAACATGATAGATCAGGCGATAGAGCACCAGCGAGCCAAGCACCGCATCGATGTTCACAGCACTGCCGAGCGAGGCGATGATAACGGTCTCGAACACGCCGAGACCGGCTGGCACGTGACTCAAGACGCCAAGGCCGACAGCAATCGCATAGACGGCCAGGAACACCGGCCAGCTGATCGCCGCCTGCGGCAGCAGCACATAGAGGACGGTCGCCGAGGCGGCGATGTCGAAGGCGGTGACCAGAAACTGCCGCGACCAAGTACGCGAGTCCGGCAGTCGGATCTCGATCGGCCCAAGGTGGATCGCCCGCCCGTCGCGCCCCATGAACATGATGACGCCAAGGCCCGCGATGACGGCACCGGCCAACAGCCTGAGAGTGAGGCTACCGACATTGATCAGTGGCGCGATTTCATCAGCAATGATCAGGAGCGCGATTGCCGCGACCCCTGCAAGCCCGAGCCCGAACGACAGCGTCACGAATGCAATGACCCGGCCGATCTCCTCAGGCGTCAAGCCGAGGCGCGAATAGGCGCGATATCGGATTGCACCGCCGCTCAGTGCGCCAAAACCTGCCGTGTTGCCGACCGCATAGGCACTGAAGCCGGTCAGCGCCACCTGTGGAAACGGCAGCTTGCGGCCAACATATTCGATGGCGTTCACGTCATAGAAGACAAGGGCGAGGAAGCTCAGGCCCGTGAAGACCAGCGCAAGCACGATCGAGCTGACCTTGGTGTCAGCCAGCGCCTGAACCACATCGTCGTAACGCACCTCGTTCGTCAGCTGCACAATCGCAAAGCCAACGAGACAGAACAGCGCGAGTGTCGCCAATGCCGTCAGGAGCGCGCGATAGCGTCTGAACAATCCACGCACCGAAGATTCGTCGGCGTCTTCGATTTCTTCCAACTTGCCGTGTCCCGACATCTCGTACCGTCGCAATATTCCAGTTTGGTGGGAATCATGTTCGAAACACGTAACATGGGCGGCCCGCAAGCTCTATGAATGCGTAGCCTGCCCCGCCCTGACCCACCGTTGTCGCCTGCTTCATCTCCAATTGGGGCAAATTTGGCGCAGGGCGCGCCCGCGCACATTGCAATTTCGTAACGTTGACAAGGCTGGGGCGGCAATAGGAGGATTGCGCGAGGTCGGCTTGATCCGACAGCAAGCACGTCGGACGCTACACTGCAGGCTCATCCGAACTTGGGCGTTGCGAAAGGTGACGGGCGGCGGCGGCGTGTGCCTCAGCCTCGTGCCCTTCGCTGGAAACCTGCACCGTCGGCACAGCAAATTCGATGCCGTTTTCCTTGAAGGCATTGCGGATCATGGCCAACGCATTGCGGCGGATGACGAACTGTTCGCCGGGCTTGGTCATCATTGCCAGCCGGATGACGATCGCAAACTCGCCGAACTGTTCAACGCCCTTCATCTTCAGTGTTTCGATGATGTGCGGGCTGTAATCGGGATTATCCAGCAACTGCTGCCCGATCTGCTTGATCACCTTCTTCGCCTTCACAAGGTCGGTGTCGTAGGTCACGTTGAGGGTGATCTTATCGATGGTCCAGTCACGGTTGAGGTTCTTGACCGCGCCGAGTTCGCCGAAGGGCACCGTCGTCAGCGGCCCACGGTGATGCCGCAGCCGCACCGAACGCAGGCTGAAGGCCTCGACGACGCCCTTGTGGCTGCCGCTCTCGATATACTCGCCGACGCGAAAGGCATCGTCCCAAAGATAGAACATGCCGCTGATGACGTCCTTCACGATGGTCTGCGCCCCGAAACCGACGGCAACGCCGACCACGCCGGCGCCCGCAATCAGCGGACCGATCTGGACACCCAGGCCCGAGAGCACCATGAGAACAGCAATAACCGCGATAACGACGGCGAGAATATTGCGGAAAATCGGCAACAAGGTTTGCAGGCGGGCGCGGCTGGCCCTCTCCTCGTCCGTCATCGCGCCTTCGATACGAGAGTCATCGAGCTTGCCGTTGATGTAGGCACGCGCCAGGTGCCACAACAAATCGGCAGCCAGCAGGATGACGATGCCGCCGATCGCACCACGGGCAAGGCGGTCGATCATGGTCTCTCCCGCAGCCATCCGGTCGGCCACGAGCCCGATCATGCGACCGAACCAGAAGGCTGCAGCTGTGATGATGAGCGCGCGAACACCGCGGTCAAGCAGCACGGTAGCGATCCGGCGCCCGGCGAGAAAGCCTGCCTCCGCCTGATGCAAGGAACGAACCGCCAGCGTTGCGACGGAAAGTGCGCGCGGCAAAAGCACGGCATAAATCCCGAGCCACAGCAGTAGGTTGAACCCCGAAACCCAGAGAATCCAGAGCAGAGCGAAATAGAGCGTCAGTCCCCAGGAAACGCCGATGCTACGATGCTGTCCCTCCTCAACCGGGCGGGACCAGACTGCCTCGACCGCGATGGCAAACAGTCCGATACCGAGGATGTAGGCGACGAAGTAGCGCGCGCCTTCGGAAAAGCCAAGCGGCACCATCAATTGGATCGCTGCCCAGCCGAACGCGAAGTAAATCACGAAGAGCGCGCAACGCCGGAACCAGAAAAGGGCCTGGGCTCGCGAAATCTGGCGCTCGCCATCCGCGCGCGGCAAGGTGGCAAGGGCGACTAGGAGCCGTCCGAACGCGATGGTAAAGCGGGCAACCACGAGCGCGATCGCAATCGCGATGGCCATGGATCGCGTGACAGGCGGCCAGTTGAAAGCAAGCAAAGGTACCAATGTCGCCATGGAAAAGACGATTGCCGGGACAATGCGATAAAGCAGGTTTGCTGTAGCGTGATGGGCAACGGTGACGACTTCGTCGTCGGTCCGTCGGATTCGCGGCTTCGGCACGACCAGACGGAACAGCAGCTCGACAACCGCTCCGGTCAGAAAGAGGGCAATGACTTTCGTCGTTATCAGCACCCAACCGGTCGGCGCAACCTCACGCTCGACGATATCAGAAGCGGACTCGACTTCACCGGGAAGCTCCATTGCGGCATCGGAGACCATTTCGACATGGCGGCGGGCGTGACCGACGAGTTCCGAGAGCGCCGACATTTCGCCAGCTTCTGTCTGGGTGGCAGTCGGCGCCGCCTTCATTTGGGTCGCCATCCACTCTTTCACCTGCCGCGTTTGCATCAGCTCGAGCATCTGCCGAACTTCCGCCGGTGGTTGAGCTGCGGTGGTTGCAGGGGGGACCGAAGGAGGAGTGGCAGTTTGGGCGACAGCAGCCCCCGCGACGGCAAGCAGGAACACCGCCGATATCAGCCGCTGCAACATCCCACGTGCCCCAATTGCGAAACCCATCTTCCTTGCCCCCGATACGATCTCTCAACAATATATCGTGCTGTATGAAAGAAAAGCCCGCGCAGATGACGCTGCGCGGGCTTAATTAATAGCAAGGGATCGCGGCTCTATGCCTTTGGCTTCTCGACGTGGCCGCCGAAGCCCGCACGCATCGCCGAGAGCACCTTGTTGGCGAACTCGTCATTGTCGCGCGACGAGAATCGGCCGTGGAGCGCGGCGCTCAGTACCGGCGTCGGCACACTTTCATCGATCGCAGCCATGATCGTCCAGCGGCCCTCGCCGGAATCGGAAACGCGGCCGGTATACTTCGTGAGGACGGGATCCGCATGCAGCGCGTCGGCCGTCAGATCGAGCAGCCACGACGTAATGACGCTGCCGCGGCGCCACACTTCGGCAATATCAGGCAAATTGAGATCGTAGCGATAGTATTCGGGATGCGCCAAAGGTGCGGTTTCGGCGTCGACCTCGTGCGTGACCGCACCGACATTGGCATGCTTCAGGATATTCAGCCCCTCGGCATAGGCGGCCATTAGGCCATACTCGATGCCATTGTGCACCATCTTGACGAAGTGCCCGGCGCCGTGCGGACCGCAATGAAGATAGCCCTGCTCCGCAGTGCTATCTGGATGCGCACTACGACCCGCGGAAGGAGCGATGTCCCCCTGCCCCGGCGCCAGAGACGCAAAGATCGGCGACAGAGACTGAACGATCCCTTTCTCGCCACCGATCATCAGGCAATAGCCACGTTCCAGGCCGAAGACACCGCCACTGGTACCAACATCAACATAGTGGATGCCCTTGGTGATCAGTTCGGCACCACGCCGGATATCGTCATGATAGTATGAGTTGCCGCCGTCGATGATGATATCATCGTCGTGCAGCAGCGGCAGAAGCTGGGCAATGACCTTATCGGTGATGGCTGCCGGCAACATCAGCCAGACAGCGCGTGGCCGCGACAGCTTCGAGACGAACTCTTCAAGCGAGGCACTGCCGACGGCCCCCTTGCCGACGAGATCGGCAACGCTTTCCGGCTTGGCGTCGTAGACGACGCATTCATGGCCATCGCGCATCAATCGCTGGACCATGTAGTTGCCCATGCGGCCCAAACCCACCATGCCAAG
This sequence comes from Rhizobium sp. BK538, assembly GCF_014197575.1. Taxonomy (NCBI): domain Bacteria; kingdom Pseudomonadati; phylum Pseudomonadota; class Alphaproteobacteria; order Hyphomicrobiales; family Rhizobiaceae; genus Rhizobium; species Rhizobium sp. BK538. The sequence continues at coordinate 239,704 of NZ_JACIFT010000003.1, read as the reverse complement.
CTGCATCTGAAATCTCCTGGAAACTAAATCGATATAATTCCGGAAATTAGCATTCGGATCGCTGCAAGCAAGTGAAGTGTGCGTCACATCTGCGTTGCGCCAGCAGCACAGCACGAAAGGGGGTAGAAAGCAAAGTGCGATCCACGGCAACCGATGGATGTTTACGATCCTGGGCGCCTACAAACGTAGGTGGGCACCGTGTGTCCAGGCCCACGAGCCTGGTCAGGGACAGCTCCCTTTGGATCGAGTATGGCCCCAGGGATTGTGGTTCCTGTCGAGAGGCGCAGACCGCATTCCGATATATAAGGCCGAATTCCGCGGCGCGCCAGAGGGCCTGGGAGGCCGCCCTTATTTAATTGAGCTCGGCGGGCGCCCTGCCGTTCAGCTTGTCGGTAATGCCGCGGATACGGCTCGTCACCTCTCCAAGCGCCGCGGCAAGACTCTCTTCAGTGCGGGCATTCGCCGCCAACACAGTGTCGCTGGTATTGCGCAGGGTGCCCAGTTCGGATTCGAGATCCGCGACGCGGCGGTTCAGCTCCGAAATTTCGTCCATGACCATGATGCCTGCCATCACGGTAATGCGAAGGTCGCCGATTTCGCCGAACTGGCCCTTGAGATGGCCGACGTAGTTGTCGAAGCGCGTCGCGAGGTCTGTCAGGTGATCTTCCTGCCCTTCCTCGCAGGCCATGCGATAGGCCTTGCCGTCGATCGTAACAGTTACCTGCGCCATGTGCCGCGCCTTTCTATCGGTCCAGAACCGCGCGGATCGTCTCCATGGCCGTTACCAACCGCCGCGAGACCTCGCGATTGACTTCCTCGAGCCGGTTCGCGCGGAACTCGGCCTGATCCAGCTCCTGGGCAAGCTTCGAGCGATCGGCATGAATACGGCGAACCTCGCCTTCGATCTCGCCTTGCTCTCGTTGGTGCTCGATACGCATCTCAACTGCGTTCTCGAGCCCCGAGATTGCTTGCCGCAGCTCGTTAAGTGCTGCTTCCATGATTTTGCCTGTAGGCGTCATGTCTCTTCCGGTTCCCCGCACAAGACCCGCGAATCGGCGCCCGAGACCGATCCAGTATTTCCAAAAGGATACGCACCTCGCCAACGGTGCGTCAATAAAGCCGGCGCCGCGGCTGCCGACCTATTCTGTGGATGACGAAAATCAAACTACCGGCAGCGGCACCGTTCAACTTTTGTAAAAACTGATGGTCAAATGTCTAAAATCGATTGGAGAGGCCTTTGGGGCGCCTTCCATTTGTTGACTTGGCCGTTCCAACTGCTATGTGTCACCCGCTCTCATTGATGGTCTCCACAGGCTTGAGGCCATCCCCCGACAACGGAACCCGTGGAATAGCCATGACCTCCCCTGAACAAAACGACCGGATGGCAAATGCAATCCGTTTCCTCGCCATGGATGCAGTCGAAAAGGCCAATTCCGGGCATCCCGGCATGCCGATGGGCATGGCCGACGTGGCGACGATTCTGTTTACCAAGTATCTGCGGTTTGACCCGAAGAAGCCGCATTGGCCGAACCGTGACCGCTTCGTACTGTCGGCCGGCCACGGCTCGATGCTGCTGTACTCGCTGCTCTATTTGACCGGCTACCCCGACATGACGATCGAGGACCTGAAGCAGTTCCGTCAGATTGGCTCCAAGACCGCCGGCCATCCGGAATACGGCCACGCGACCGGCATCGAAACGACCACCGGCCCGCTCGGCCAGGGCATTGCAAACGCCGTTGGCATGGCGATCGCCGAGCGCAAGCTACGCGATGAATTCGGCTCTGAGCTTCAGGACCATTACACCTACGCCATCTGCGGTGACGGCTGCCTGATGGAAGGCATCAGCCATGAAGCGATCGCGCTCGCCGGCCACCTGAAGCTGAACAAGCTCGTTCTCTTCTGGGATAATAACTCGATCACCATCGACGGCGCCGTCTCGCTGTCGGACTCGACCGACCAGATTGCCCGGTTCAAGGCCGTCCACTGGAACACGATCGAGGTCGACGGTCACGACCAGGCTGCCATCGCCGCTGCCATCGAAGCCGCCCACAAGTCCGACCGTCCGACCTTCATCGCCTGCAAGACGATCATCGGCTTCGGCGCCCCGAACAAACAGGGCACCCACAAGGTCCACGGCAACCCGCTCGGCGCCGAAGAAATCGCAGCCACCCGCAAGGCGCTGAACTGGGAATACGAGCCCTTCGTCGTTCCCTCCGACGTTCTCGATGCATGGCGCACTGCCGGCAGCCGTTCTGTTGACCTCGTCAAGTCGTGGGAAGACGGGCTCGCCAAGTCCGCGCACAAGGCTGAGTTCAGCCGCCGCTTCGCCGGCAACCTGCCGGAAGGCTTCGATGCCGCGATCAGCGCCTACAAGAAGAAGCTCGTCGAAACCAAGCCGACGATCGCCACCCGCAAGGCTTCGGAAGACGCGCTTGAGGTCATCAACGGCCTCCTGCCGGAAACGCTTGGCGGCTCGGCCGACCTGACGCCGTCCAACAACACCAAGACCAGCCAGATGCATTCGATCACGCCGACGGATTTTGCCGGTCGCTACATGCACTGGGGCATCCGCGAGCACGGCATGGCTTCGGCCATGAACGGCATCGCGCTGCATGGCGGTCTTATTCCTTATGGTGGCGGTTTCCTGATCTTCTCGGACTATTGCCGCCCCCCGATCCGTCTGGCAGCTCTCATGGGCATCCGCGTGGTACACGTCCTGACGCATGACTCGATCGGCGTCGGCGAAGACGGCCCGACCCACCAGCCGGTCGAACAGATCGCCGGCCTGCGCGCAGTTCCGAACCTGCAGGTCTTCCGCCCGGCCGACGCCACCGAAACGGCCGAGTGCTGGCAGATTGCCATCAAGGCGAAGAACCATCCGTCCGCACTCGCACTCACCCGCCAGAACCTGACGACGGTGCGCACCGAGTACAGCGAGAAGAATCTTTGCGAACTGGGCGCCTACACGCTCGCCGGCAAGGCCGACGCAAAGGTGACGATCTTCGCTTCGGGCTCCGAGGTTGAGCTCGCCGTTGCCGCCCGTGCAACGCTCGAAGCCAAGGGCGTCAGCGTCCGTGTCGTCTCAGTCCCCTGCACGGAACTATTCTTCGAGCAGCCGGACGCTTACCGCAAGGAAGTCATCGGCAACTCGCCGGTCAAGATCGCCGTCGAAGCTGCCGTCCGCGAAGGCTGGGATGCCTTCATCGGGCCGGAAGGCACTTTCGTCGGCATGAAGGGCTTCGGCGCGTCCGGCCCGGCCAAGGACGTCTTCAAGCATTTCGGCATCACCGCGGACGCCGTGGTCGCTGCCGCAGAAGCAAAACTCAGCGCATAACCCTTCAAATCGGCTCCGATTTGAAGAAAGGATTATGCGCAGTTTCCAAGTACTATAGCGTCCATCGCGCGTCATATGCGCCTGAGCGCTAAAGGGAGCGCTCAGGCGCTCTCCATCTCAATCCGCAAGCCCCATCTCTAGGGAGTGAATGCACATGACTGTAAAGGTTGCCATCAACGGCTTCGGCCGCATCGGCCGTAACGTTCTCCGCGCTATCGTTGAGTCCGGCCGCACCGACATCGAAGTCGTTGCCATCAACGACCTCGGCCCGGTCGAGACCAACGCCCACCTACTGCGCTACGATTCAATCCACGGCAAGTTCCCGGCCGAGGTAAAGGTTGAGGGCGACACGATCACTGTAGGCGGTGGCAAGCCGATAAAGGTGACGGCGATCAAGGACCCGGCAACGCTGCCGCACAAGGAACTCGGCGTCGACATCGCGATGGAGTGCACCGGCATCTTTACCGCTCGCGACAAGGCGGCCCTCCATCTGGCGGCCGGCGCCAAGCGCGTCATCGTCTCGGCTCCTGCCGACGGTGCCGACCTGACCGTCGTTTTCGGCGTCAACCACGACCAGCTGACCAAGGACCACCTGGTCATCTCCAACGCGTCCTGCACGACGAATTGCCTCGTGCCGGTCGTGAAGGTTCTCGATGACGCTGTCGGCATCGATCACGGCTTCATGACCACCATCCACTCCTACACCGGCGACCAGCCGACGCTCGACACGATGCACAAGGATCTTTATCGCGCCCGCGCTGCGGCTTTGTCGATGATCCCGACGTCGACGGGCGCTGCGAAGGCCGTTGGCCTCGTCCTGCCGCATCTGAAGGGCAAGCTCGACGGCACCTCGATCCGCGTTCCGACCCCGAACGTCTCGGTCGTCGACTTCAAGTTCGTCGCCAAGAAGGCAACGACCGTCGGCGAAATCAACGAAGCGATCAAGGCTGCAGCAAACGGCAAGCTCAAGGGCATCCTCGGCTACACCGACGAGCCGCTCGTTTCCCGCGACTTCAACCACGACAGCCACTCCTCGATCTTCGCAACTGATCAGACGAAGGTCATGGAAGGCAACTTCGTGCGTGTCCTGTCCTGGTACGACAACGAGTGGGGCTTCTCCAGCCGCATGTCCGACACCGCCGTTGCTTTCGCAAAGCTCATCTAAAAGCATCGCGAGATAAATCGTCGAAAGCGGCTCGGGTAACCGGGCCGCTTTTCTTTTGGCGCCAAACTGACTAGCGTCATAGCCACAAGAAAATGCCGGATGAATGGCTGGCGGATTTACCCATGAAAATTCTCATGACGATCATCGTTTTCCTTATGGTCGCGAGCGTGTTGAGCTTGAGCGTCGTTGGCGGGCGCAGTTCGAAGCAGATCGCCGAAGGGCAGCCGCTGATGGCGTCCACACGCGTCATGGGGCCTCGATAATCCGCTCCCTGAGAACGATAGGACTGGCGCGGCCCGGCCGATCACCGTACTGTCCATCGAAGGCAGACTGCACAGAAGCGAAAGAGAATTTGATGGACTACTTTACGATCGAGATCGGCGGACAAGCGATCGCAAGTTTTCGCTCCGAGAATGCCGATGATGCCAAGAATTTCTTCGAGGCCGAGGATTTTCGCGAGGACCTGACGGTCCTGCAATCGCAGGGCAAGCCGGTTTGGGATGGGGCCACCATGCTCACGCTGCGCAAGGCGACTGCCGAAGAGGCAAGCGAAGTCGAACACGCCTACGAGTTCGACGACGATCCGGAGCGCACCATCGACGATGAATTTGTCGTCTTTCTGGTCCCGATTTCCGACATCGCCGAAGACCGGGACGATGAGGGCGACGACGCCTGAGCCGTAGCGATCAGATAAGCGAGCGCTCTAGAAGCGCGCCTGCTGAAGCCCGGCGCGGCTCTTGTGGCCATCACTGATTGCGAGGAAAAGCGCTAGAGCGCGGCTTCTGCCCTGCTATCGCCCGATTTGCTCATACACTCGATTCATAGCTCCTTCGCGAGCGCTCATCCGGCTTTGCCGTCCGGCACGCCAAAACAGCAGCATGAAGCCGCAAAACAGCACGGGTTTGACCGCAAGGTCTACCCATCCTGCTTGTTTTGCCGTTTACTCATAGCGGGCTTGAGTGACCACGAAAGGGCGATCAGAAATGGGCTGCGGGACCGGGGGCGGTCTGCATTGAATTGTGGGTAAGGGGACAGGCATGGAAGCGTTCTACATCGTCGTACTGGTATCGACGACGCTCGTGCTTCTGGCCGCATTCTCCAGCCTGCTCGCCTTCCGCTTCGGCGCTCCCCTGCTGCTGCTCTTTCTGGCGATCGGCCTGCTTGCGGGAACGGATGGTCTCGGGATCGAGTTCACCAACAATTATCTCGCCTATATCCTCGGCTCCATCGCGCTTGCTGTCATCTTGTTCGACTCCGGCTTCGGAACGCCGGTGCAAGCTTTTAAGCTTGCCGCGGTGCCCTCTCTGACGCTCGCCTCGGTCGGCGTCCTGATGACGGCGGCACTCATTGGCGTCGCAGCCATGTGGCTGCTGAATTTCACTTGGCTAGAGGGCCTGCTGCTTGGCTCAATCGTCGCCTCGACCGATGCAGCCGCCGTCTTCTTCTTGCTGCGCATCGGCGGCATCAACATTCGCGACAAGGTCCGCTCGACGCTGGAAGTGGAATCCGGAACCAACGACCCGATGGCGATCTTCCTGACCATCGCCCTCGTCGAGATTCTGGCCAGCGGCGAACGCTACCACGGCATCAACATCGGCATGCTCGCCATGTTCGTGCAGCAAATGGGCCTCGGCGTGATTCTCGGCCTGCTCGGCGGCATGATGATCTCGCTAATCGTCAGCCAGCTGGAAACCGATCGTGGCCTGACCCCGATCTTCGTGCTGGCCCTGGCGCTGCTGGTCTTCTCGGCTACCGGCGCGGTCGGCGGTAGCGGCTTCCTCGCTGTCTATGTCGCCGGCATCTACGCGGGCAATCGCAAGCTGCAGGGCTATGCCTCCATCAAGCGCTTCCAGGATGGCATGACCTGGCTTGCCCAGATCATCATGTTCCTCGTCCTTGGCCTGCTGGCGACCCCGTCGCAGTTTCCGGCGATCGCCATCCCCGCCGTGCTGCTCGCCCTGTTCCTGATCTTCATCGCGCGCCCGCTCGCCATCTGGCTCTCGCTGCTGCCTTTCGACTACACGCAGCAGGAGATCGGCTTTGTCGCGTGGGTCGGTCTGCGCGGTGCTGTTTCGATCCTGCTCGCCATCATGCCTATTCTCGGCGGCCTGGAGAATGGTCCGGTCTATTTCAATACCGCCTTCATCATCGTGCTCGTCTCGCTTCTGGTGCAGGGCTGGACCATCAAGCCGGTCGCCAAGAAGCTTGGGCTCATCATCCCACCGCGCATGGGCGCCGTCGACAAGGTGGAAGTCGATCTGCCTGGCGCAGCAAACCACGAGCTTCTATCCTACCGCGTCGTCAAGGACAGCCCGGTGCTGCGCGGCGAGCGCATCCCGCGCTGGGCAACGCCGTCGCTCGTCATCCGCGACGGCAAGTCAATGCGCTACCAATATGCCGGCCGGTTGCGCGAGAATGATCTCGTCTATCTCTTCGTCGTTCCTTCCTATTCGCGGCTTCTCGACAAGCTCTTTGCCAGCCGCGCGCCGGTCGAGGAGGACGATGCCGATTTCTTCGGCGCCTTCGCGCTGTCTCCGGCCCGGCCGGCCGCCGATCTCGACGCCGCCTATGGCCCAGGCCTGCTGAACGAATCCGAGAAGGGCCTGACGATCGCCGAGCTGATGAAACACCGTCTGGGCGGCAAAGCCGACTATGCCGACAGGGTGCGCCTCGGCTCCATCATCCTCATCGTCCGCGACCTCGACGACCAGGATCACATTACCTCGGTCGGCATGTCGCTCGAGGCTCTGGAGCCTGCCACCGCCTTGCCGATCTTCCTCAATCTCCACGACATCATCGACCGTATCCGCGACCGTCTCAAGGGTCGCAGGAACCGGGAAGCAGCCGCCGCTGCGACGTCAGCCAGGGCCGATGAAAACCCGCAATGACCGCCTTGCGTCTGCGGTCATCCTTGCTATGGTCCCCGCATCTTTGGGCAATAACGAACGGACTTTTCCATGCCTTCCTTCAAGACCCTCGACGACCTCAACGACATTGCCGGCAAGCGTATCCTCGTTCGCGTTGACCTCAATGTTCCGGTCAAAGACGGCAAAGTGACCGACACCACGCGCATCGAGCGCGTTGCCCCGACGATCTTGGAACTCTCGCAGAAGGGCGCCAAGGTCATCCTGCTCGCGCATTTCGGTCGCCCCAAGGACGGCCCGTCGCCGGACCTCTCGCTGTCGCTGATCGCTCCGTCGGTCGAAGAGGTGCTTGATCACCCCGTGTCCACCGCAAGCGACGTCATCGGCGATGCAGCGGCGGCCGCGGTCGCATCGATGAAGGACGGCGACATCCTGCTTCTCGAGAACACCCGCTTCCACAAGGGCGAGGAAAAGAACGACCCGGACTTCGTGAAGGCGCTTGCGGCAAATGGGGATATCTACGTCAACGATGCGTTCTCCGCCGCCCACCGCGCGCATGCCTCGACGGAAGGTCTCGCGCATCACCTTCCTGCCCATGCCGGCCGCACGATGCAGGCCGAGCTTGAGGCGCTGGAAAGCGGTCTCGGCAACCCGGCCCGCCCCGTCGTCGCCATCGTCGGTGGTGCCAAGGTCTCGACCAAGATCGACCTCTTGATGAACCTCGTCAAGAAGGTCGATGCACTGGTCATTGGTGGCGGCATGGCGAACACCTTCATTGCCGCGCGTGGCACCAATGTCGGCAAGTCGCTCTGCGAGCATGATTTGGCAGAGACCGCAAAGCAGATCATGATCGAAGCGGCCACGGCCGGCTGCGCCATCATTCTTCCCGAAGACGGCGTCGTTGCCCGCGAATTCAAGGCAAACGCCGCCAATGAAACGGTCGCGATCGATGCAATCCCCAGTGATGCGATGGTGCTTGACGTCGGCCCAAAATCGATCGAGGCGATCAAGGCCTGGATCGAGCGCGCTAATACGCTTGTCTGGAACGGCCCGCTCGGCGCTTTCGAAATCAAACCGTTCGACAAGGCAACAGTTGCAGCAGCGAAATATGCGGCCGAGCGCACCAAGGCCGGCAAGCTTACCTCGGTTGCCGGGGGCGGCGACACGGTCTCGGCTCTGAACCATGCCGGCGTTGCCGACGATTTCAGCTATGTGTCGACTGCAGGCGGCGCCTTCCTCGAATGGATGGAGGGCAAAGTACTTCCCGGCGTTGCCGTCCTGGCCAAAGCCAAGTAATCGGCACAAGCAGATTTAACAAATTTTACATGTAGATAGACCGCGGCGCGAAAGCGTCGTGGTCTTTTGCTCACAACGAATACAAAAGCCCAAACTTTCAAACGATTAAAAAAAATTCAAACGTTTCAAACAATTTTGCCGCCGTTTTCCCACCCATAAACTTCTGTTATCCGCGACCTATATCTATTGGTTGACGATTTTTTTGCTGTGGAGAGAACGATATGAGCGAACGTTTGGAAGACATTGCCGTGCGTATGGTAGCTGGCGGCCGCGGGCTGCTTGCAGCAGATGAATCGACAGCCACGATCGGTAAGCGGTTCGATACGATCGGACTTGAATCGACGGAAACGAGCCGTCGCGACTACCGCGAAATGCTGTTCCGCACGGACGACGCGATGCGTCAGTATATTTCCGGCGTGATCCTCTACGAAGAGACCCTCCACCAGAAGGCAGCAGACGGCACGCCCTTCGTCGATATCATCCGCGCGGCTGACAGCATTCCTGGCATCAAGGTCGATATTGGCGCAAAGGCGATGGCGGCTTATCCGGGCGAAACCATCACCGAAGGCCTCGACGGCCTGGCGGACCGCCTGGCGAAGTACCATGAAGCAGGCGCCCGCTTCGCCAAGTGGCGCGGCGTGATCGCAATCTCCTCCACGCTTCCGACTTGGGGCTCCATGAAGGCCAATGCCCACGCGCTCGCCCGCTACGCAGCACTGTGCCAGCAGGCCAACATCGTGCCGATCGTCGAGCCGGAATGCCTGATGGACGGCAAGCCGGGCGACCATAACATTGATCGCTGCGCCGAAGTCACCGAGTGGACACTGCGCACTGTCTTCGAAGAGCTGGCCGACGCCCGCGTCAGCCTCGAAGGCATGATCCTGAAGCCGAACATGGTCATTGATGGCAAGAACGCTCGCAAGGCATCGGTAGCCGAGGTCGCCGAGCGCACGGTCGAGGTGCTGAAGCGCACCGTTCCGTCCGCCGTCCCTGGCATTGCCTTCCTCTCCGGCGGCCAGTCCAGCGAAGAAGCGACGGCGCATCTTTCCGCAATCAACTCCGGCTACGACCTGCCGTGGGCTGTCACCTTCTCCTACGGCCGCGCGCTGCAGGATACGGCTCTGAAAGCCTGGGGCGGCAAGCCGGAAAACGTCGCCGCCGGCCAGCGCGCCTTTGCCCATCGCGCCGAAATGAACAGCCTCGCCGCCAAGGGCAGCTGGAAGAAGGACCTTGAGCAGGCCGCGTAAGCCTCTTCTCGACTGATGAAACAGAAGAGACCGGTCGCCAAGGCGGCCGGTTTTTTCCATTGTAACCGCGACAAGTTTTCCGCTTCTTCAGCCGGCGGATCGTCGGTAGAGATCGTGGCATCAGCCAGTTTGGAGCCACAATGAAAACCGTTGCCTTCACGACCGTCGATGTCTTCACCTCCACCCGCTTCGAGGGCAACCCGCTAGCTGTGATGGCGGATGCACGCGGGCTTGCCGATACTGACATGCAGAACATCGCCGCCGAGTTCGGCTATTCGGAGGTGACCTTCGTGCTGCCGCCGGAAGATCCGGCAAACACCGCCCGTGTCCGCATCTTCACGCCCACCATGGAGGTTCCCTTTGCAGGCCATCCGAACGTCGGAACAGCCTATGTGCTCGGCCAGCAGGGTCAGGTCTTCGGGCGACCGGTCGGCGATAGCCTGCGCTTCGAAGAGAAGGCCGGCCTCGTCGAAGTCGATTTGAAACGCAGCGGCAATGAGGTGCTGTCGGCATCCATTCGCGCACCGAAGCGGCTCGCCATCGGCAACGCGATACCTGAGCAGACAGTTGCCCGCTGCATCGCGATCGAGCCACAAGAAATCCGCTTAGCAAAGCATCGACCGGTTCTCGCATCGGTAGGTCTGAGCTTCGTCGTTGCCGAACTTGCAGATCTTGCCGCCCTCGGCCGTGCCCGCCCAAACCTTGCATATTTTCAGGATGCAGCCAGACAGACGGCCGAAGGCAACCACGACTTCTCGCTGTTCGTCTACGTTCGCTCTCAAGAAGAACCATGGACGATCCGCGCACGAATGTTTGCGCCGCTCGATAACGTGCCGGAGGATCCGGCGACCGGCAGCGCCTCGGCGGCACTTGGCGCCTATCTCGTTTCGCTCGAGCCGGATGCGAACATGAACGTTTCGCTGACCATCGAGCAAGGCGTCGAGATGGGACGCCGCAGCAGCATCGGTATCGATGTCATCAAGAAGAACGGCATTGTTACAGACGTGACGATCTCGGGCAGTTGCACGCCCGCCATGCGCGGCGAAGTCTCGTATTAGACGAAAAGGTCGCGCCCGATCAGCGCCACCGCCCAAATGGCGAAGGCAATCAACGCGATCTTCCAGAAATCCATGCGTCGTCGCAGCCCGGGAACACCCAGCGGCTTGATCAGCTGAATCGCCATCGCCAGGATGAGCAGCAGCGCGATCAGCTTCGTCATGTCTTTATTTTTCCATCTTTTCTGAATGTCACAGGACGGACATTTTTTCGCGTCACGACTGCATTTATTCATGCCGTAACGGCATTTGGGGGCACAATCAATCTTCTCGAGGCTGGGCGACACTGCGTGTCGCCACATGACCTTTGACATTCAACGCGTAGAGTCTGGTTATATGAAAAGAAATCTGCTGTCCGTCGCCTCGCTTCTCTTCGGGACGCTCTTTCTCTTCATGGGCAACGGGTTGCAGGGCATCCTGCTTCCTGTGCGCGGCAACCTGGAAGGCTATGCGACGACGACTCTCGGCCTGCTCGGCACGTCCTGGGCAGCCGGCTTCGTCATCGGCTGCCTCGTCGCGCCGAAGCTGGTGCGCCGTGTCGGCCACGTCCGCGCCTTTTCGGGTTTCATTGCCATTATCGCAATTATCTCGCTCGTCAGCGGCATCATCATCCACCCGGTCTGGTGGGTGCTGTTGCGCGCCGTCACCGGCTTTGCGACCGCCGGCACGTCGATGATCATCGAGAGCTGGCTGAACGAGCGCGCCACCAACGAGAGCCGCGGCGCGATCTTCTCGCTCTATATCGCCATCACGCTCTTCGGCGTCGTGGCGGGCCAGATGATGATCCCGCTGGAGGATGTACGCACGCCTGTCCTGTTCATGATCTGCGGCATCTTCTACTGCATCGCGATGCTTCCGACGACGCTCTCCACCGCCGCTTCGCCGCAGCCGCTGAAGGCCGTGAAGCTCGATCTGCCGGCCCTCTACCGCAACTCCCCCGTCTCCTGCCTTGGCATTCTCCTCGTCGGCATCGCCAACGGTGCCTATGGTACGCTGGGCGCGGTCTTCGGCGCAGGCTCCGGCCTTTCCGATACCAGCATCGCCATCATGATGAGCGCCACCATTTTCGCCGGTGCCCTGATGCAGTTGCCGGCAGGTCGCCTCTCCGATCGCATCGACCGCCGCCACGTACTTGCGGCAATGTCTGCCATTGCTGCTCTCGCTGGGCTGCTGCTGGCGATCCTGCAGCCCTCCTCGCCCTACTTCATCATCGGTCTGGTGGTGCTCTACGGCGCCGTCGCCAACACGCTTTATCCCATCGCCGTTGCACATGCCAACGACTATGCTTCCGCCGAGGACTTCGTGAAGGTATCAGGCGGATTGCTGCTCCTCTACGGCATCGGCACCATCATCGGCCCGACCATCGGCGGCCCGGTCATGTCGATGATCAACCCGCACGCCCTCTTCCTGGTGACGGCGGTCGCCCATGTTCTGATCACCGCCTATGCCATCATTCGCAGCCGCATGCGTGCCGCCGTTCCGGTCGGCGACCGCGACGCCTACACGACCATCCCGACGGCCACATCGCAAACGCTGACACCCGAAAGTATGTCGCTTGCCAACCCCGGACCTAGCAAGACTCCCGAAACTGGCGATCCTGCCCTAAAATATAGCTGAGGCAGACAAGGGAGGATTACAGATGAGCTTTATCGACGAAGGCCGGCCGCAGAAGAAGGTTGCGCACGAGATCGGTTGCGACCTCTCCACCCTATCGGTCGACGAGTTGCGAGCGCGCGTCGAGCTGCTCAAAGCCGAGATCGTGAGAATCGAAGCAGAGGCCACCAGCAAGACATCGACAAGATCGGCGGCAGAAAGCCTCTTCCGCTCGTAATTCGCCAGCGGGCTATTACAGCAAACTGGCGCTTGAAAAGTGTTAATCCGGGACAGGTTTAAGCGGCTATTAAGCCTTATAAGGTATTACTGTACTCATCCAGATCTTCTCTGGATCTCAGACAGTTTTCCATGCGGTGAATTGGTCTGATTTTTCTCCCTGTTTTACCTTGAGAGCCGCTTTTGCGGCTCTTCTTTTTTATTGCGCTGGGGACCATTTCCATGAAACTGTGGAAGTTAACCCTTTCTTAAGAAACGCCTTGCGCAATTCGGCTAAAGCTACCATCTTAAAAGCATAAAGAGCGGCCGGAGAACCCTTTTCCCTTCGGCTGATGTTACCTGACCATAAGTAGATGCGTGCAACAGGGACTGTTTAAATGTCAGAGCTTGGATTGAACACAATCAGTTTTGCAGGTCGCGCTGCCGCATCCTCGCAGTTCAAGGCACTGTATTCGGAAGGCATGTCGCTGGTTGAAGAAACCGCCGCCTACCTCGATGGCCAGGGCCGCGCAGCCTCGAAGGTTCTGCCACGCATGGCGTCCGTTCTTTATGCTGCAGAATCGATGCGCCTGACCACCCGCCTCATGCAGATGGCCTCCTGGCTGCTGCTGCAGCGAGCCGTCAACAATGGCGAGATGTCGCGCGATCAGGTTCTGGCGGAGAAGAACAAGGTTCGCCTCGACGGCTTTAACGTCGATCGCAACGCACCGGGCTGGGGCGATCTGCCGGAATCCTTCCGCGACCTGATCGAACGCTCGTTGCGCCTGCAGAACCGCGTTGCCCTGCTCGATCGCGAAATCTATCGCCCGGCCGAGGCCCCGATCGTTCCCGATAACCAGAACAGCGTTCAGGCTCAACTGAGCCTGCTGCAAACGGCCTTCGGCAACAACTGAAACGCCTGGGTCGGATTTCATGAAAACGGCTGCATCCGTGCAGCCGTTTTTTGTTGTGCCCACAACCAGCAAGCGGATTTGACGTGCTGCTGGTGGAAAAGGGAACCAATCTTGCCGACGCCGTGCTACATGGCAGCGTTGAAACGTCCTGTAAACAATTGTCGCAACGAGCTCCCGAACATCGCGTGCCGCCGAAGGGCTTCTCACGGGCGCACGTCCCGACCGCCTCATTCTCACCTCCGGTTTCCTCAGCGGAAAATCCGGTCCCGGTTCGAACGTCGCCAATATTCTACGGTCACCGGACATATTACCGCCAACGCTGGTAATCCTCACCGCCAGGATGGATGCCGCTTCACGAGTCCAGTAGGAGCCGCAAAGTTTTGAATGAACAAAGACAGGAACGACGACGAGGTACCCGGCTGCACGATGTAGGCGGCACTCAATCTTATCAGCGGCAAATGGAAAGGCATGATCCTCTACCATCTGCTCAAGGGCACCTTGCGAACCAACGCGTTGAAAAGAGAGCTTGGCGACTGCTCTCAGCGCCTTCTGATCAAGCAGCTCAGGGAGCTCGAAGAGGATGGCCTTGTCGAGCGCAAGGTCTTCGCCGTCATTCCCGCCCAAGGTAGAGTATTCGATCAGCGAAGAGGGCCGGACGTTGGCACCGATCCTGCTCGGCTTGCGCGATTGGGGACACGGATCGTTGACCCGCCGCAACCTGGTTGCCCGCGACGACCACCTGTCGGAAAAAGACACGGGAGTGTCATCTGCCGCGTAAGTTTGCTGGGGTTTAGAATTTGCCTTCTATCGCCGCATGACCGCAATTGGCGCGCAAACCTGCCTTGGCGGATGTTCGAAATCCGCTGGGTGGCATTTGCCACATAGTTCCACAAAAAACCCCGCCGAAGCGGGGCTCTTTCAAATTCCACCAAGTGGCAGCGATTAGAGGCCGAGGCCGCCGAAACGCTTGTTGAACTTGGAAACGCGGCCGCCACGGTCCATGAGCTGCTGGTTACCACCAGTCCATGCCGGATGCGACTTGGAGTCGATTTCGAGGTTCATGACTGCGCCTTCAGAACCCCAGGTCGAGCGGGTTTCGTATTCGGTGCCGTCAGTCATGACTACCTTGATCGTGTGATAGTCGGGATGGATATCTGCCTTCATAACAATCTTCCTGCCATGCAACGTCCAATTTGGCGCATACTCGTTGCGACAAGAGGACCGATTGAATAAATGAAGCCGCAGACGCAAAGGCTACGGCTTCCCATTAGGATGGGCTGCCTATACATGAAGGGCGGCAGGATAACAAGAGCCATCAGCCGCGGACGAGCGGTGTTGTAGGCGATCGGAGACGAATTGGCATACCCAGGGCAAGCAGGAGAAAAGAAGTCGAGATCGCTGAAGCCGCTCGGCCGGCTGACGCCCTATGTCGCGCGCTACCGCGGCATGGTCGCCGGCGCCCTCGCTTCACTTGCGCTTGCCGCCGTCACCTCGCTCACGCTGCCCCTCGCCGTCCGCCGCATGATCGACCATGGCTTCACACAGGCCGACGGCAGCTTCATCAACAGCTATTTTGTCATGCTGATGATCATGGCGATCGTGCTCGCGATTGCCAGCGCCCTTCGCTACTACTTCGTTATCACGCTCGGCGAACGTGTGGTCTCCGACCTTCGCCGCGATGTTTTCAGCCACGTGACACGGCTGTCGCCTGCCTTCTTCGACGTCAACCAGTCGGGCGAGATCGTCTCACGCCTCACAGCGGACACGACGCAGATCAAGTCGGCGGTAGGCGCGACCGCCTCCGTCGCCTTGCGCAACCTCATTCTCTGCCTCGGTGCAATGGGCATGATGATCGTGACCTCGCCAAAGTTGTCCAGCCTGGTGATCGGTGCGATTCCGTTGATCGTCTTTCCGCTCGTCGGCTTCGGTCGCTCTGTCCGAAAGCGCTCGCGCTCAGCCCAGGATACGCTGGCGGACGCATCTGCTTTCGCCAACGAAACGATTGCCGCCAGCCGCACCGTCCAGGCCTTTGGCGGCGAGGACGCCGCCGCCTCGCGTTATGGGACGGCCGTCGAAACCGCCTATGGCGCTGCCCGCGCCGCAATTCGCTCGCGCGCCCTGCTGACGGGCATCGCCATCACCCTTATCTTCGGCAGCGTCGTCGCCGTTCTCTGGGTTGGAGCCCACAACGTCCTGGCCGGCACGCTTTCACCGGGCACGCTCGGCCAGTTCCTTCTCTACGCCGTCATCGCCGCCGGCTCTCTCGGCGCTCTCTCCGAAGTTTGGGGCGAACTTTCACAAGCCGCTGGTGCGGCCGAGAGGCTGACGGAACTGCTCGATGAAGTCTCCCCGATTGCAGCGCCCACCACGCCGGTTGCTCTGCCCGCTCCGGCGCAAGGTCGTGTCCTGTTCACCGACGTACACTTTGCCTATCCCTCGCGTCCCGAACGATCCGCTCTGCATGGCCTGAGCTTCGATGTCTCCCCCGGCGAGACCGTGGCGATCGTTGGCCCCTCCGGGGCCGGCAAGAGCACGGTCTTCTCGCTGCTGCTCCGCTTTTATGATCCGCAGCAGGGCGCGGTGATCATCGACGGCGTCGATGCACACAGCACCGATCCCCACGAGCTGCGCAAGCGCCTCGCGATCGTGCCGCAGGATGTCACGATCTTTGCGGCCTCCATTCACGACAACATCGCCTTCGGCCGCCCCGAGGCGACCCGCGAAGAGGTCCGTGCCGCCGCAATCGCCGCGCAGGCCGACGAATTCATTGCTCGCCTGGACAAGGGATACGACACACAGGCAGGCGAGCGCGGCATCACCCTGTCGGGCGGCCAGCGCCAGCGTATCGCCATCGCCCGTGCCATCCTGAAGAACGCACCGGTGTTGCTCCTCGACGAGGCGACGTCAGCGCTGGACGCCGAAAGTGAAACCCTTGTGCAAAAGGCCCTCGATGGGCTCATGACCGGCCGCACGACCCTCGTCATCGCCCATCGCCTCGCGACCGTGCTGAAGGCCGACCGGATCCTCGTGATGGATCAGGGTCGCGTCGTCGAAGAGGGAACACATCAAACCCTTATTCGAGACGGCGGCATATATGCCAAGCTCGCCAAGCTGCAGTTCGAGACAGGCGCCGGAGACTTTCTCGCCGCCGTAAAGTGATCGTAAGATTACACGTTCCTCCTCCGCCGCCAGCCTCCGCCAGTTGCATCGACGTGTAATCTTTGCGTACATATTCCATTATACACGCAGAGATTACACTCGGTTTATGGACGGATTTTAAGGTCTCCGCGCTGTGAGGGAGGCTCTGGTGAACTCGATAGACTTTGCCGATCCGCTGATCGCACGCGTCGCCGTGGCCGTCGTCATATCGATGCTGCTGTGCTATCGCTCGCTTCGGGAGGCCCGCGATTGGTCGAAGACCGAAGCGGCCGGAGCCCCATTGACGCCGCAGGCACACCCTTCCAACAGGACAACTCCTCGCGCCATACCTGATCAACAAGTTCTCGTCGGTCTTCTCGATCTTCAAGCCTGAGGGAGTTCGACTTCGGGCGCATTCCGCCCTGCGAGAGGCCTCGCTTGTGCTGGTTGTAACGCGCAAAAATATCCCGATGGAATAGTTGCGTCTTTTGTTCTAGGCTGCACCTGTAGATAGGACAACATCCTGATTCCGGGAGAAAAATCGATGTATAAATTCGAAGTTTACAAGGACAAGGCTGGCGAGTTCCGTTTCCGTTTCAAGGCGCCGAATGGTGAATCCATGTTCGCCTCAGAAGGCTATAAGGCCAAGGCGTCGGCGCTGAGCGCCATCGAATCCATCAAAAAGAATTCTTCCGGCGCAGAAGTCGTTGACACGACGAAGGCTGAAGCCTGATCAAATCAGGCGGCGCCAAAAGCGCCGCCTTTACACTGCCCGACCGGCAACCCTGCCGGAGAAGATGCAGCCGCCGAGGAATGTTCCCTCGAGCGCGTTATAACCGTGCACACCGCCACCGCCAAAGCCGGCCACCTCGCCCGCCGCATAGAGCCCCGGCAGCGGATCCCCACTATGGCCAATCACACGTGCGGAAAGGTCCGTCTCCAGACCACCTAAAGACTTGCGTGTCAGGATATGCAACCGCACCGCAATCAATGGCCCGGCCCGTGGGTCAAGCAGCACATGCGGCTTTGCCGTACGCATCAGCCGGTCCCCGAGGTAGCGTCGGGCGCCGCGAATGGCGATAACCTGCGCGTCCTTCGAAAAGGCGTTGCCGATCTCCCTGTCGCGCGCCTCGATCTGCGTCCTGAGACGGCTTGCATCCACGCGGCCTTCGCCCGTCAGACCGTTCATGCCGTCGACAAGTGCTTCCAGCGTCTCGCGAACGATGAAATCCTCTCCCTTATCCATGAAGGCCTGAACGGGGCCTGGCGGCTCCTTGCCCAATCGCTTGAGAAGCAGGTGAAGATCCTTGCCCGTGATATCCGGATTCTGCTCGGAGCCGGAAAGGGCAAACTCCTTCTTGATGATTGCCTTCGTCAGGATGAACCAGCTGTAGTCATGCCCCGTGGCGCAGATTGCCTTCAGCGTCGCCAGCGTATCGAAACCGGGCATCGCAGGCGCGGCAAAGCGATTACCATCGGCATCGCACCAGAAGGAGGACGGACCGGGCAGGATACGTATGCCGTGATTGCGCCAGATCGGATCCCAGTTCTTCAACCCCTCCGTATAGTGCCACATCCGATCCGAATTGATCTCTCGCCCGCCCGCGCGCTCGGTAATCTCGATCATGCGCCCGTCGACATGGGCAGGCACACCCGCGACCATATCAGCGGGGGGCCGTCCGAGCCGATCGATCGGCCATCTCCTGCGCACCGCCTCGTGATTGCCCCCGATGCCTCCGGACGTGACGATCGTCGCGTCGGCCCTTATCTCGAAAAGTGCCGAAAAAATGCGGTTCGTCTCCCGCCCTCGAACGGAAGCGTCCGGCTGGAGGACCGTGCCACGAGCGCCGCAGACGATGCCGTCTTGCACGAGAAGGTCATCCACCTGATGCCGGAACAGAAGCGTGACAAGTCCCTTCGCCTCCGCCTCGCGCACACGGCGAATGAATGGCGCAAGCACAGCCGGCCCGGTTCCCCACGTCACATGGAAGCGTGGCACGGAATTTCCGTGGCCGTGCGCCAGGCCGCCTCCCCGCTCGGCCCAGCCGACTACGGGGAACCAGCGCATTCCCTGCTGATGAAGCCACGAGCGCTTTTCGCCTGCGGCAAATTCGAGATAGGCCTCCGCCCAGCGACGCGGCCAATAGTCTTCCGGCCGGTCGAACGACGCAGACCCCATCCAGTCCTGCCGTGCCAGGCTAAGGGTGTCACGGATGCCCAGCAGGCGCTGTTCCGGGCTGTCGACGAAGAACAGTCCGCCCAGCGACCAGAATGTCTGCCCACCGAGGCTTTGTTCGCCCTCCTGCTCGACGATGCAGACATTCCGCCCGCGATCCGCCGCCTCCGCCGCCGCCACAAGCCCGGCAAGACCCGCGCCGATGACCAGCACATCGCATTCGATCAAAGCATTCTCCCCCAAAATCTCCGCGAGCCCACGCGGAGCCCGCTCAGCGACAACGCCACTTTTTCCTCGATGACATTCTTTGCAACCGGACGCGGAGAGACGCCTTACGCCACGTCCAGCCGGCCGTGCCGAAGCAGCCGATCTTTCGGATACTGGCTAGACTGACGGCATTGATGATGCGCCAGGCCGAACGCCTACTTCTCGGTCAGCTTGAGTTCGATTCGACGGTTCGTGGCGCGCGCCTCCGGGGTGTCTCCCGGCGCAATCGGCTGGAACTCGCCGAAGCCGGCGGCGACGAGACGGTCGGCAGGGACACCGCGCGAGATCAGGAACTTGACGACCGAAATCGCGCGCGCTGAAGACAGCTGCCAATTGTCGCCATACCTGCCGGTGCCGGTGAGCGGCACGTTATCCGTATGGCCGTCCACACGCAGAACCCAGTTGATCTCCGGCGGGATTTCCTTGGCAACGTCGAGAAGGGCCGTCGCAAGCTTTGCCATCTCGCCCTGCCCATCTGGATTGAGATCCGCGCCGCCAGAGGGGAACAGCACTTCCGACTGGAAGACGAAGCGGTCGCCGACAATCCTGATGTTCTCGCGATCGGACAGGATTTCGCGCAGGCGGCCGAAGAAATCGGACCGGTAGCGGTTGAGCTCCTGGACGCGCTGCGCCAGCGCAACGTTCAGACGGCGGCCCAGATCGGCGATCTTTGTCTGCGAGGTCTGATCCTTCTGCTCGGAGGCCTGCAGAGCCGCTTCCACGGCAGCAATCTGGCTGCGCAATGCGGCGATCTGCTGGTTCAATAGCTCGACCTGGCTCATCGCCCGGTCACTCATCTGCTTCTGTTCGTCCAGTTCCTTCGTGAGGCTGCCGATACGCGCCTGCGCAGCACTCTGCCCCCCCGAGCCGGCATCAAGAAGCGCTTTCAGCCGCGATCGCTCGCTCTCAGCCGACGCCAAGGAGGCCTGCAGATTGGCAACGCTGTCCTCGAGGTCCTGCTTGCTCCCCTTCTCCAGGGCCAGAAGCTGCGTCAGCTCGTTGATCTGGCTGTTCAGACGGTTGAGCACCTCATCCCGGCCCGTAATTTCCCGGCTCAGGATGTATTGACCGACGACGAAGACGGTCAGAATGAACATGATGGAGATCAGCAGCGTCGACAGCGCATCGACAAATCCTGGCCAGTAGTCCACCGCGCGTTGGGGGCGACGATTGCGGGCGAGAGCCATGGCTTACTTGCCCTCGGTCTTTTCGGTTTGCGGCATCCGCTGCGAGCGTTCGCTTGAACCGTGCCTTTCCTGAGAACCGATCCGTTCGGCCAGGCGATCGAGCGTGCGGCGCATCGCCTTCGTCTCGTCCTGCTGCGCATCGATCCAGTCGCGCAGCATCTGCTGCTCATTGCGCATATTCTTGACGAGGCCCTGAATGCCTTCGGCAAGGTTCGCCATCGCCGCAACCGATCTCTGGGTGCCGCCGCTGCCCTCTTCCGAAATCCGGCGCATGTAATCGGATAGCGCGCGAACGTCATCCGGAGAGACTGCGGAATTCGCGCCGATGGCAGGCATGGCTACATCGTGCCCGACGTCGGTTACCGAGGAAAGCCAGTTTTCCAGTTCCATGTAGAACCGGTTTTGAGCACGGCCTGCCTGCAGATCGAGAAAGCCGAGGATAAGCGAGCCGGACAAACCAAGGAGGGATGACGAGAAGGCCTGTCCCATGCCCGAAAGCGGCATGGAAAGCCCCTCCTTCAGAGCGCTGAGAACATCGCTGGAACCGTTCGCTCCCGCATCGAGCGACTGAATGACCGCACTGATCGAGCCGATTGTGCCGATGAGGCCCCAGAATGTTCCGAGCAGGCCGAGAAAGATCAGAAGGCCGATGAGATAGCGCGACACATCGCGTGACTCATCGAGCCGGTTGGCAATCGAGTCGAGAATTGAGCGGAACGCCGCCGTCGAAATTCCTGCCGAGGCATTGCGGCTGCCAATCAGCGTCCGCATCGGAGCAAGCAGCTTGGGGTTGCGGCCGACTTTGTCGGCGCTGCCCGCTGCCTGGAACGAGTTGAACCACCGCACTTCCGGTCTGAGCGACAGCACGTGGCTGAAGACGAGGATGATGCCAACGGCCAGGATGCCAAGGATCAAGCCGTTGAGGCCCGGATTGTGCATGAAGGCAGTCTGCGTCTGCCGGAAGAGGATGGCGGCAATGAACCCGACGATGGTCAGAAACAGCACCATCGTCCAAAGAAACGGCATCGGACTGGAAAGTTTATAGCTGTAGTTGCCCGTGGTTTTTTCGGTCGAGCCGAACTCCGCCACATTCACATTTTCCATAGGTTCCGCAGCCTCCGGATTCATTTCAGCCGGAGACTAGAGCAACATTGTGCCGAATTGAAGTATGCGGAAACGAAAACCGTGTCTTTACAACAGCGATTTACCGGGTCGGGACGGGGCGCTTGGCGACTTCGAGCAACGCCCTCTGGATATACTCGTTGCCGGCAACCACCGAGCCCGTCTCGAGAATGGACGTACCGCCGTCCCAGTCGGACACATAGCCGCCGGCTTCGCGGATGAGCAGGATACCCGCCGCAATATCCCAGGCCGACAACGCAGTTTCCCAGTAGCCGTCGAAGCGACCGGCGGCCACATACGCGAGATCGAGAGAAGCCGCGCCCATGCGGCGAATGCCGGCAACTTCGCCCATCACGTGACGGAGCTCGACGAGGAACTTGCCGTGATTGCCGCGGCCGAGGTGCGGTACGCCGCAGGCAACGACGGAATCCGAAAGCACACGGCGGGCGCCGACGCGCAGACGGCGATCGTTCAGAAAGGCGCCGCCGCCACGTTCGGCGGTGTAGAGCTCGTCCGTTGCCGGATTGAAGACGACGCCGGCGACGATCTCATTGTTGCGCTCAAGCGCGATCGATACCGCAAACATCGGAATGCCGTGCAGGAAGTTCGTGGTGCCGTCGAGCGGGTCGACGATCCAACGGTGCGCACCGTCCGTACCCTTGATTTCCTCGCTCTCCTCGCCGAGGAAGCCGTAAGTCGGGCGAGCCTTCAGGAGTTCGTCCTTGACGATCTTCTCCGCCTTGCGATCGGCATTCGACACGAAGTCGCCCGGGCCCTTCACTGAAACCTGCAGGTTCTGGACTTCTCCGAAATCACGCCCCAGCGATTTTCCTGCCTTGATGGCAGCCTGAACCATGACATTGAGGAGAGCTGAACGAGCCATGTGAGCACTTTTCCTTGAGCGATAATACGGTACGCGCTGTCAGGGCGGGAAAGGTCCCTGATCGCCGGAGAAGGCAGCGCTCGATAAGATTGGCGGCCTCAAGACCACAAAATCGGGAAAATTTCAAGAGGAGAGCCGCACAGCCCTCAAGGCTCGTCGACAGTATCTAGAATTTCTGCTGCGCCATCAGCACCTCACGCGCAATCTGGTCGAGCGGAAGAATGCGATTGACGCCGCCCTTGGCGATCGCTTCCTTGGGCATCCCGAAGACGACCGATGTCGCCTCGTCTTGTGCCACCGTATAGGCGCCGGCCTGATGCATCTCCAGCATGCCCTTTGCGCCGTCATCGCCCATGCCTGTCATGATGATGCCCATCGCGTTCGAGCCGGCGCTGCGCGCAGCCGAGCGGAACAACACGTCGACGGACGGGCGATGGCGCGACACCAGCGGACCCTGCTTGACGGAGACGTGGTAACGCGCGCCTTGCCGCTCAAGCAGCATATGCTTATCGCCGGGCGCAATCAGCACATGGCCGCGCAGGACAGGATCGCCGTCCAAGGCTTCCTTGACTTCGACTTCGCAAAGACCGTTCAGCCGCTTGGCAAATGCCGCCGTGAATTTTTCCGGCATGTGCTGCACGACGACGATGCCGGGCGCGTTGGCAGGAAGCGCCTCGAGAAATTCGCGCAATGCTTCTGTCCCGCCTGTCGAGGCTCCGACGCAGACGACCATCTCAGTCGTCTTCGCCATCGCACGGCCGGTCGGCGGCGGCAGCATGGCGTCGGCTGTCAATTTCCGTGCCGGTGCTTCGCTGCCGGGGCGCAGGGCGCCTGCGGCGCGACAAACATTGGCGAGGCGTGCATGTGAGGCGCTCTTGACCACCTCGCGGATGCGAACCGCATCATCCGCAAGACTGTCCGCCGCACCGATCTTCGATTTCAGAATGACGTCGACGGCGCCGGATTCCAGCGCCTGCAGAAGCGTCTCCGAGCCGGCCTCGGTGAGTGACGAACACATCACGACAGGGATCGGCCGCTGCGCCATCAACTTACGCAGGAAGGTGATCCCGTCCATCCGCGGCATTTCGACATCGAGCGTGATGACGTCGGGAATCTCTTCCTGGATCTTCTTGGCCGCCATGAAGGGATCGGTCGCAACCCCCATAACTTCGATGTCGGGGTCTTCCTGCAACAGGCGCACGAGCGTCTGACGGACGCTGGCTGAATCATCGATGATGAGAACGCGGATCTTCTTGCCCATGGCGGCCTTACTCAAACGCGCTGGAAGACAGTGTTGGAGACCTGCTTCAGCGGCAGATCGAAGCCGGCGATCGATTCCGAGTGGCCGATAAACATGTAACCGCCCTTCGCCAGGCAATTGCAGAGCCTCGTCAGCACGGCCGATTGCGTCGGCTTGTCGAAATAGATCAGCACGTTGCGGCAGAAGATCATGTGCATCACATCGCCGACCGGATATTTGTCGTCCATCAGGTTCATCCGGGAAAATCCAACCCTGCTGCGCAACAAGGGCGAGATACGGATCTCGCGTCGTCCGGGCTGCTTAGCGACCATGATGTACTTTCGCTGCAGGTCGCGTGGCACAGGCTGGATGAGATCCTCGGCATAAATGCCGCGCTGTGCCGTTTGCAGCACTTCGGTGCTGAGATCGGTGGCGAGTATGCTGTAGTTTCCGTCGCCGCGGGCTTCTGTGAACTCCTCGAGCACCATCGCCATCGTATAAGGCTCCGCACCTGTGGAGCAGGCCGAGCTCCAGGTGCGGATCGTGCGAACGCCGCTTGCGGCAAGAGCCGGCAGAGCGACCTGCTGCATGTAGTCGAAGTGCCGCGCCTCGCGGAAGAAGTCCGTTTTGTTCGTGGTCACGGCATCGATCAGATAGACCGACTCCTGCTCCAGACCGCCTTCGTGAAACAGGAAGTCACAGTAGTCATCGAAGGTCACATGATTTGTCGCCCGCAACCGGCGACGAAGCCGGCCCTCCAGCATCGTGACCTTCGTCGGCGGCATCTTGATGCCGCTGTAATCGTAAATGAACCGGGCAAGCTTATCGAAATTACGCTTGCTGATCCTGTCGCCCGCAAACTGGGCCTCTGCAACGGCCATACCCATGATGCGCAAAACTCCGGCTGGGCCGCCTCTCAGGCGGCCGATTGCAAGACAGAGGCGTCTTCGCGCGACAAAAGCCGCCCGAGATCGACGATGACGACAAAGCCGCCTTCCCGGCGCACCACGCCGGCGATGTAGTCGGAGCGCCAGCGCACGCCGATGTCAGGCGCCGCTTCGATCTGGTCACGCCGGAATGGTGTGACTTCGAAGACGCGGTCGGCAACGAGGCCGAGGGTCAGCGTCCTGTTCTCCATCGCAATGTCGAGGACCAGAACGCGCGTGTGCGGCGTCGGGATCGTCTTCGACATGCCGAGCTTCAGCCGGAGGTCGATGGTCGGCACTCCCTGGCCACGCACTTCGCGAAGGCCAAGGAGATAATCTGGACCGTTCGGAATCTTGAAGGCTTCCGCATAGTCGAGGATTTCCCGCACCACCTCCACCGGCACGGCGAAGGTTTCCTCGCCAAGGCTGAAGGTTACAAACTGCGCTTCCAGGGATGCCGTTGCCATATTATGCGCTTTCCTTGAACTCGGCGTCGCCGTCATCCGGCCCGCCCATGGACATGTCGAGTGCGAAACCCTTCGCGCGGGCCTGCTGGGCTGCGACGGAATTTGCCGGCGATGCTGCCTTTGCGGCCGGCTTGCGCGGTGCGGCGGCAACCGGGCTGCGAACGCTGATGCGAGCGGACGGAGTGCGGCTCTGACGGCTGCCGGCCATATCGACCTTGAAGAAGGCGATCGAGGTCTGCAGCTCTTCAGCCTGGCTTGCAAGCTCCTCCGAGGTCGCCGACATCTGTTCGGAGGCACCGGCATTCTGCTGTGTCACCTTGTCGAGCTGCTGGATCGCCTCATTGATCTGCGAGGCGCCGACATCCTGCTCGCGGCACGCGGCGCTGATCTCCGAGACAAGTTCCGCCGTCTTGCGGATATCGGGAACAAGACTACCCAGCATGTCACCGGCGTCGCTCGCCGCCTTTACCGTGTCACTCGACATGGCGCTGATCTCGGCGGCAGCGGACTGGCTGCGCTCGGCAAGCTTGCGCACCTCGGAAGCAACGACCGCAAAGCCTTTGCCATGTTCACCAGCACGCGCCGCCTCGACAGCCGCGTTAAGGGCGAGCAGATCGGTTTGCCGCGCGATTTCCTGAACGATGCCGATCTTCTCAGCAATCGTGCGCATCGCATTGACGGCGCGGGAAACAGCATCGCCGCTGGCCTCGGCGTCCTTGGCAGACTGGCGCGCGATCTTCTCGGTCTGGGCGGCGTTGTCGGCATTCTGCTTGATGTTTGCGGCCATCTCTTCCATCGCGGCGGAGGCTTCCTCGGCCGAGGCCGCCTGCTCCGTCGCGCCCTGGGAGACCTGCTCCGAACTCGCGGACAGTTCCTGGCTGCCGGCCGAAACATTCTCTGCTGCGGAGATTGCGTCGGCGACAACGCCACGCAGGCGCTCGACCATCTGCTCGAGTGCGATACCGAGGGTGTCCTTGTCGGAGAGCGGCTTCGGCGACACTGTCAGGTCGCCATTGGCGATCTGATTGGCGATGCCTGCAGTGACGCGAAGGTTGTCGGTCATTTTCGTCATCGAGGTAACGAGATCGCGGATTTCGTCATTGCTCTTGTGCTCGATACTCTGGTCCAGGTCCCCGATGCTTACGGCATCGACGAGATCGACTGCACGCTTCAGGCCACGAGAGATGTTGAGCGAGATCCAGGTGGCGCAGCCCAGCGAGAAGAGAATCAACGCGACTGTCATCGAGACAAGAAGTCGCCGCGAATTCGTATATTGGACGTTGGTTTCCTGATCCGTTTCATTGACATTGCCGGCGATGGTATCCCGCATGTCTTGCATGACCTTGAGCGCCTTATTCATCAGCTCGCGGCCTTCCTTCATCGTCAGACCGGCGGCCTCGGTATTCGATTCTGTCGTATTTTGCGTTGCCAGATCGGCAATTCGCTTTTGTATAGGCATGTATTGGTCGTAGATCGCCGCGAACTGGGCAGCCTGCGCGCGCACGTCGGGATCGGCAGAGACTTCGAGTTTTGCCGACAGTTCCCTGATCGTGCTCTGTCGGTCGAGCATCAATTTCACGAAATCGGCGATCTCGGCTGGATTGGTATTCATGATCGCATTCTTTTCGGCGCGAACTGCGCCGTTGACCGTGTCGCTGAGGACCGACACGTTTTGCAGGTCATTGATCGGTTCAGCGACCATCTGTGTGATTGCCGAATTCAATGAGGAGAGATTGAAGATGGCGAGGCCGGCCATCGCTCCGCTGAGCAGAATGACAGCGGCGAAGACTAAAGCCAGCTTGAGCTTTATCGTCAGACGCATGGATAGACTCCAGAGACTTGATATTTTGAGGAAAATTCCACTGTCACCTCGACCGGTATCCTGATGACGCGTGCGGCTATTGCGATGCGATGAAGAGTCTTGCCTCTACTCTTGCGTGAATGGGTGACGGAGCCAACCACGCTTCCAACGATGGCATCCGTTGTGCATCGGCGGTGTTGCGGCCAGTCGCCCGGCCGCAACGTTCACGGGATCATGCGCTTTGGCGAAAATCGTCGTCGCCGGCGTCAGGACCGCCCATCGACATGTCGAGTGCAAAGCCCTTCACCCGCGCCTGCTGGGCGGCAACGGTTCGGTTGGCGGCGGGGGCCACGGACGCGTTACGCGCCGTTGCGACCGGGGCGGGCTTGGCAGATGCCTTGGGCCGTGGATTCTTGGCGCTGAGCCTCGCGCCTGCCGTGTCAACCTTGAAGAAGGCGATCGAAGCCTGCAGCTCTTCGGCCTGTGCCGCCAGTTCTTCGGAGGTTGCCGACATCTCTTCGGATGCGCCGGCATTCTGCTGCGTCACCTTGTCGAGCTGCTGGATCGCTTCGTTGATCTGCGAAGCGCCGATATCCTGTTCGCGGCATGCCGCGCTGATTTCGGAGACGAGTTCAGCGGTCTTCCTGATATCAGGCACCAGGCGGCTCAGCATATCGCCGGCATTGCTCGCTGCCTTGACGGTGTCGCTCGACATGGCGCTGATCTCGGCGGCGGCCGACTGGCTGCGCTCTGCAAGCTTGCGCACCTCAGAAGCAACGACCGCAAAGCCCTTGCCATGCTCGCCGGCACGCGCTGCCTCGACAGCCGCGTTGAGGGCAAGGAGGTCCGTCTGCCGGGCGATTTCCTGGACGATGCCGATTTTCTCGGCAATCGTCCGCATGGCATCGACGGCGCGGGTGACAGCTGCACCGCTCTCTTCCGCGTCTTTGGCGGACTGGCGAGCGATCTTCTCCGTCTGGGCGGCATTGTCGGCATTCTGCTTGATGTTGGCCGCCATCTCCTCCATCGAGGCCGAGGCTTCTTCAGCGGAAGCAGCCTGTTCGGTGGCACCCTGGGAGACCTGTTCTGAGCTCGCAGACAGCTCCTGGCTGCCGGCCGAGACGTTCTCCGATGCCGAAAGCGCATCGGCAACCACGCCGCGAAGGCGCTCTATCATGACATTGACGTTGCCAAGCAGTTCGCCGATTTCGTCGCGATTGGTGACTTCTGCGGTCTTCGTTAGATCGCCTTCGGAAACCTCGCGGACGATCGTGTTCGCACGGGCGAGCCCCTTGGCGATGCTGCTGGCAATCCAGAACGCCGTCGCCGCCCCAACCAGCAAGGCGACGACCACCGAGATGATCATCGTCAGGAGCGTTTCCTGATACTTCGCCTCGGCATCGTCGTCGGCCGTTTCCATCCGTTGCTTTTCGAGGGAGAGGATCTCCGCCAGAACGGCGTCGATCTCGTTTGCCGAGCTGCGTGCGGTGGTCACGGAAATATTGGTCGCCGCGTCGATATTGCCTGCCTTCATATAGCCGCGGATCTGATCGTCAGCCTCGAAGAACTTTTTGGAGAGCGCAGAGATGTGCTCCCAGCGCGGCCTGCCCTGTTCCGTTGCAATCTTCAAAACGGCAGCGAGCGAGTCCGCGAATTCCTTGCGCCCTGCATCACCCTTCGCAATCGCGCCCTCGATTTCGTCAGCGTCCTTGGCCATCAGCAGGTTCTTCTGCTGCCGGATCGCCTGCAATTGGCCGATATTGATTTCCTGCGCCAGCTCAAGGCGCGCCGCAGGGCCGTTCAACACGGCGCCAATCGAGTCGTTCAGCCCGCTCAGGCTCATGATGGAGTAGGCTGATGTGCCCAATAACATAAGGATAATGAAGGTGAACGCTGTCACCAGCTTTGTCTTGATCGTCAGTCGCATCTTTTAACCCCTTAGATGACCGTGCCTAGTTGGCCGCTCCTGATGTGTCGTGTCGCGATGAGAAGATCGCCCGCAGATTGGGGAGGATGATGAACTCGCCCCCACGCTTGACGAGGCAGTTGATGTAGTCGGCGCGCCAGCGCATACCGACGCTTGGCGGGGGCTCGCTGGCCGCCTTGTTCAGCGTCGTGACCTCGTTGACCTTGTCGGTTCGCAGGCCGACGAGCGTCGCCTCTCCCTGCAGGTCGATTTCAATCACGATGATCCGGCTGTCGATCGTCGCTTCCGTCGCCTCCATACCGAAGGCAAGGCGCAGGTCGGCAAGCGGAATGACCTTGCCGCGGAAGTTGATGACGCTGGCAACGAAGGGCTGAGCGCCTGGCACCCCGGTTTCGGGCAGGAGATCAAGAATCTCCTGCACGATCACCGCCTCCAGCGCGAATGTCTCGCCATTCATGTCAAAGGTGAGAACCTCGACTTCGTCGGCATAGTCCCAATGGCTATCGAACTTTTCTGCTGCCGCGTTCATCCCGCCGCCCTCTTTTGCGCTTCCTGCTGCTGACCGGCGGCCACGAGATGGCCGACGTCGAGAATTAGAGCGACGCTGCCGTCACCGAGGATCGTCGCCCCCGAGAAGGTCTGCACGTCGTTGTGGAGCTTGGACATCGACTTGATCACCGTCTGGTGGTCGCCGATGATCTGATCAACGACGAGGCCGACGCGCTCCGTGCCGGTCGAGATCACAACGACCTTCTGATGCACATCCGGCTTGGTACCGGTGCGGAAGAGATCGCGCAGCCGGAGGAATGGAACCAGGCTATCGCGCAGCGAGATAAAGCTGCGTCCGCGCGAACGCAGGTCGTCTTCGAGCGAGAGTTCGAGGCATTCCTCGACCGCCGAGAGCGGGATCACGTAGCGGCCCGAGCCGACGCGCACGAGCAAGCCATCGATGATGGCGAGCGTCAGCGGAATACGAAGCGAAACCTCGGATCCCTGCCCCGGCATACTTTCGACATCGATCGCGCCGCGAAGCGCTTCGACGGTTTTCTTCACCACATCCATGCCGACCCCGCGGCCTGAAAGATTGGTGATCTGCGCGGCGGTAGAGAAGCCGGGTGCGAAGATCAGCTGCAGCAGCTCGGAGTCCGAAAGCGGCTGGCCGGGCGCGATCAGACCGGAGGCCTCCGCTCTGGCGCGGACGCGCTCGCGATTGATACCACGGCCATCGTCCTTGATTGAGATGATCACCTCGCCGCCCGCCTGGCGGGCTGACAAGGTGACGGTTCCGGCTTCGGCCTTGCCGGCGGCGAGACGGTCCTGCGGCGTTTCCAGCCCGTGATCGATAGAGTTGCGCACCAGATGCACCAGCGGATCGGCCAACCGTTCAATGACTGTCTTGTCGACCTCCGTGCTTTCGCCTTCCGTCACCAGTTCGATGACCTTACCGGTCTCCCGCGCCAGATCGTGAACGAGGCGACGAAAGCGCGAAAACAGAGTGGCGACCGGCACCATGCGCAGCACCATCATTGTGTCACGCAGCTCGCCGGAGAGGCGCTCGATCTCTTCGGAAACGGAGCGCAGCTCAATATCCGCGCTGGCACTGGCAAGCTGACTGAGGCGCGACTGCGCAATGACAAGCTCGCCGACACGGTCCATCAGTTCGTCGAGACGTTCGGCCGGAACGCGAACGTTTTCCGCAGCCTTCGCCTGGCGATGATCGGAAGCCGTTCCCGCATCTCGCTTCGCGGGAACGGCTTCGACGGGCTTGAAGTCCGGCGTGACCATGGGCGGAACCGCAACTGGCTCGACCGGCAAGGCAACGACAGAGACGGCGGGCGGCTCGCTGGCAATCTGGGCTTCAACGGGACCGTCGATTTCCTCAACGTCCAGTTCCATGTCGTCCATCACGAAGATGAACACGTCGTCGATGGCAGAGCGATCCTGCTTGCTCGTCAGCACCACGTCCCAGGAGACGTAAAGCTCGGTTGGCACCAACTCGCCGAGCGGCGGAATGGCAGCAATGTTGGCGCGTATCGTGCACTCACCGAGATCGCGCAGCTCATCGAGAAGGCCAAGAGGGTTGGTGCCGTTTGCCATCGCATTCGATGGAAGGCTGAAGCGGATGCGCCATGTGGTTGTCTTCTTTGCCGGGCTCGCTGGCGCCGATGCAAGGGCGATGGCTGCAGCCGTTGCGCTCGTCGTCGCACTGCCTTGGCCGCCGACCGCTGTGTGCAGCTGGGCAAGCAGCTTCTGGCCCGTATCGCCGTGATCAGCATCGGGCTGATCGACGAGCGCTCGCATGTGATCTTGTGCGGCCAAAACCGCCGCGACCAGTTCGGCCGTCGCCGGCACTTCGCCTTTTCGAACCCTATCGAAGGCCGTTTCGCAATGGTGGGTAAAGGCAGCCAGCGCCTCGAAGCCGAACATCGCGCCTGAGCCCTTGAGGGTGTGCAGGCCGCGGAAGACCGCGTCCACCAGATCCTTGTCGTCAAGCTGATGCGTCAGGTCCAGGAGACCGGCCTCGATCGTCTCAAGGCATTCGGCCGCCTCCGTCCGAAAGACCGCGACTGGGTCGAGCGTACTCATTTGCCGAGCACCTTTCTGATGATCTTCACCAGGTTCTCCGGATCGAAGGGCTTGGTCAGCCAGCCCGTCGCGCCGGCCGCCTTGGCACGTGCCTTCAGATCAGTATCGGACTCTGTCGTGAGGAAGATGATCGGCACGCCCGTATGGGTCGGAAGCTTGCGAAGCTCCTCGATCATGGTCAGGCCGTCCATGACGGGCATATTCAGGTCCGTGACGATCAGATCGAAATGCGTCGACTTCGCGGTCGCCAGCCCTTCGGCTCCATTGACGGCCTCGGTCACCGAGTAGCCGGCGTTGGTCAGCGTGACCTTCGTGGTGAGGCGGATGCTTGCGGAATCGTCTACAGTCAGAATGTTTGCGCTCATGGCGTCACCTCTTTATGCAACCAGAATTTAGCGTCGTCAGGGTTGAAAGCGTCGAGGAACCCTGCGCGCTCGAGCACCTTCAGAACGTGCCCCTTGGCGGGCGAGGAAAGTGTGATCGACTTGTTCTGCGCCTTTGCCTGCCGACGAGCGGACTCGATGAGCTGGATGAAACTCAGATCCGCTTCGGCATGTTCGGAAATGTCGATGACAAGTGAATTATTACTATCGATACTTGTAGTAATTTTTGAGAATATCTCAGATATATTCCTAACAAGCAAAGCATCATTAAATGATACTGTCTCGTTATATTGGCTAAATGTACTCAACTCAGCCTCCTGGGATGGAGAAATACTTCCAAGCCCCAAAAGGAATCTCATGGCAGGCTTAACAGCGGGTAAAGTTTGGTTGTCGGAACATGCAATTAAGGCGTGTCCAGACTCCCTGAATTATTACCTGGTATAAATTATAATGAGGCTCACTCGTTTTGTGTAACTATTTGTTTTACATAAAAAATATGAAAGTCTTTATTATCGCTTCGGTCGTGGCGTCATTTTTTTTACACGCTGTTAAGCACAACATTGACGAGTCCGGGACGTTTACCCGCTGTTTCCCTCCGGCCCCTAAAAATGGAGTCAAAATTTGCCAGTGTTATAAGTAAAGGAAATAACGTGACGAACGGGGCGACATCGGCACTTCTGGCATTTCAGGCTTCAGGATCGGGCATCAGCGAGACGCTCGAAGCGGCCCGCAGCCAGGTCGAGGAACGTTTCCTCGAAGGCGGCACGGCGTTGCTTTCGGTCATGGATGGTCTCAACCGTTTGTTGAGCTCACTCGACAATGTCACAAAGGCGCTGGACGCCAACGAGTCGAGCGATACGGGTGCGGATCTGCGCTCGACGGTCAAGAGCCTGACCGGTCTGCAGATCGCCGAAAAGGCGCGCCAGAATGCCCTCTCCTCGCTTGCCGACACGGGCAATTCGTTGCGCAAACATGTCGCTGATATGCAGGAGACGATGCGCTATCTGCGCACCTTTGCAGTGACTGCCAAGATCACCGGCGCCGGTCTTCCCGAATTCGCCGGCTTCGCACAGGAAATCCTCGAGCGCATCTACTCCGGAACGGCTGAAGTCAACGGTTTTGCCGCCCATCTCGACAGGCTCGAGAAGGAAGTCAAAGTCGCGCTGAGCTTTGGCGCAGCGACCGCGCGCAGCTATTCCGAGACAGTGCCCGACGTTGCACGAGCGTTGCAGGACGACGCCCGGAAGATTGCCGAACACCGAAAAAACCTCGCGGCTATCGCCCACGATGTCTCGGCAATTGCCCGTGGTATTCAGAGCAAGGTGGCCTCCACGCTGTCTGCGCTGCAGGTTGGAGACATCACCCGCCAACGGATCGAACATGTCCAGGGCACTTTTGCACTCCTCGACGAGTTCCTCGATGGAGAAGACGGACGCAAGCTTGGTGCGGATGCACGCCGGCGCCTGGAGAATGTCGTTCATCATCTGACGGCCGCGCAGATGAACGATATGTGCAAGGATTTTCATCGCGACTCACAGAATGTCGTCAAGACGATCGCGAGCTTTGGTCAGGATACTCAGGAGATCCTGCGCCTGCGCGATCAGATGAGCGGCGGCGGTCACGGGAATTTCATGCGCGCGCTAGAGTCGAGCGTCTGCGCCGCGCACGAGATCGTCAAGCAGGTGGACCAAGCGGCCCAGCAGGCCGATCAGGTAAGCCAATCGACGCTCGGCACCGCCGCCAAACTCCTGGAATCCATCGGCAACATCCGTGTGGTCAAGACCGACATCCACTACATGGCGTTGAATACAAACCTGCGCTGCAGCCGTTTGGGCGAAGAAGGAAAATCAATCAATGTTGTCACGGCGGAGCTGCGCATCTTTGCGGCCAAACTCGACGAATCCGCCGATGGGATCGTCAACGGACTGCCGACACTGGAAGCGGCAGCCGGCCGGATTGCGCCCGCCGGTACAGACAACGCCGTCGGTCTCGGCGACAACCTGACATCAGCCGTTGGCAACATCCGTGCTGCCGCCGACACGATGGAAGACGAGCTCAAGGTTCTCTCCGAGCACGGCCGCGAAGTGGCGAACAAGATCAGCTTGTTGATCGGCAAGCTGGATTTCGAGCGTGATCTCGGCGATGTGCTGGCGCGCTGCGCCGAGGTGCTTGAGGATGCCGCCGGCGCCGAAATCGCTGACATTTCGGACATTGCCGACGTGGTGGCACCGCTCGATCGGAAGATCTTCAAGCTCTATACGATGGTGCAGGAGCGCAACGTCCACGGCGACATCATTCCCGCCATGGAAGAAACGGCTGCGACGGTTGTCGAGACGAAAGTCGAGGACGACGAAGACCGCTTCGCCGACGCGCTCTTTTAAATCACTGGATCCGGCGGAACTTGTTGGCGGCCTCGATCGCCGCCTTCTGCTGATCTTCCTCGATGCCGAGGTAGAAGTCTTCGAGGGCCGGGTCAGGCAGGCCCGCCCGACGCGACAGGACATACCATTTTGCGGCTTCGACAGGATCTGGCTTGGTTCCAAGTGCATTGATGTAGAGATGCGCCAGCTTGTTTTGCGCAACCACGTTTCCGCGATTGGCGGCAAGCCGCAACCACTGGAAACCCTTGACGAAATCGCGCGGTCCATTCTGACCGTTGATCAACCAGGTACCAAGATCGACCTGGGCCGTGTCGTAGCCGGCATGCGCTGCGCGCGCCATCCATTCGCGCGCCAGCTGCTTCTTTTCCTCCGGCAGATCAGGCAGCGAGGAGTAAATCTCCGCCACTGCATATTGCGCGTCCGCGATGCCCTGTTCGGCAGCCTTCTCATAGTAAGGCAAGGCGAGCTTCAATCCCTTGTCGCCCGGATTGTCAGCTGTCAGGATCTGGCCCCAATTGAACTGCGCCGAGGCATTTCCGGCGTCAGCCGCCTTGTGCATATATTCGTCGGCCTTAGCCTTGTCGCGCTTGACGAACCGGCCCTCGATCAGCATCAGCGAATATTTGAACATCGCAGCGGCGTCGCCGCCCTCCGCGCCCTTGCTGTACCAGAAGGCCGCGTTCTTCATGTCGCGCTTGACGCCCAGCCCATCCGCCAGAAGTTCACCCATAAGCGTCTGCGCGGCCGGATCACCGAGCTGCGCCCGCGGCAGAGCCCTTTCCATCGCGGTCAGATAGTAGCCACGCTGATAGGCGCCGTAGGCGTCGTCGACCGGCCCCTTGTAGTCTTTTTCCGGGGGTAGGTCGGGCAGCTTCGCACCCATGCGGTCGAAAACCCCGACGCCCGTCGACGGTCCGGTGCCGTCTGTCTGCGGCCGCCCAGTTTTCAGCGACTCGGGAGCGGTCGCGAGCGGCCGGGTCACGATGTTGTCAACCGTCTGGGCCGAAACGCCATGCGTCAGCCCCGCCAGAATGACGGCGGCCAAGGCAGCGGAAAGGCGCAAATAGCGGGACAGGATCGGCATGAGCGCGATATCAATCCTCAAACCGTGGCGCTTTTTCGTCCAAGAGCGCATTGACCTCGGCGACGACGGAGGGCGCACGACCAGCGTCCTCGAAAACCGCAAGCCGCAGCGCCACGAACTCCGCACCGGTCTCTGCCACCGCCAATGCGGAAGCCGGATCCGTGCCGCCCATCACAATGCAGGGAATCTCAATCATCGAGGCCCACCACTCACCGAGTGCCAGGTTCTTGGGGTGCGCCTCCGGCTTGATGTCGCCGTCGAGCTTGCCGAAGAAGATATAGTCCGGCCGCTCCTCGCCGATCTCCAGCGCATGGTGCCGGTCGGCGGCATTGCCGCCGCCGACGATCAGCTTGTCGGCATACTTGTCGATCGCCTCGGAGATTTCGCTGGCCGGTCCGGTCAGATGCAGGCCATCCGCTTTGGTCCGCCCGACGACGCGGCTGTCGCCTGCAAGCAGGGCGGCTGCGCCCGCATCCTGAATAATTGGAACCAGCTTCTCGGCGTGCTTTTGGAATTCGCCATCGTTGAGACCGTATTGCGGCACAATCACCGAGGCGACGTCACCGCCCTTTAACGCATCCCCGACAATCTTTGCCTGCTCATCGGCACCAGCGATATCGGGGACGATCAGAACTAGGCGGCAGCGGTTTTCCGGTTCGGTCATCAACTCTTTCCATTTACAGCGGAACAGGCCGTTTCGCGGCCCTTTTGCACTCGTCTTGTGTGAGTAGTTCCGTTAGACGGGGCTGGCAAGGGGAGGATTTTCAAAAGCATGCCGATGGAACTGTCATTTTACTACGCCGCCGTTCCCGCTGTCATCTTGGTCGGACTTGCGAAAGGCGGAATGGGCGACGCACTGTCGCTGATCGGGCTGCCCTTTCTCGCTCTCGTCGTCTCGCCCGTCCAGGCGGCAGCGATCCTGCTGCCGATCCTCATCTTCATGGACATGATCTCGCTGATGATCTGGCGCAAGCACGGCGACTGGACAACCCTGAAGATAATGCTGCCGGGAGCATTGTTCGGCATCGCGCTCGGCTGGGCGACGTCGGCGCTCGTTCCCGGCAACGTGCTTCGCGTCGTCATCGGCGTCGTCACCGTCCTCTTTTGCCTTCGCTATTTCTGGAACAACTACGGCCCCGGTGCCGGAAAGCACACGCCGCCCCACGAGCAACGGCCGCTGCTTGCGACAATCTGGGGAAGCCTGTCCGGCTATGGCAGTTTCGTCGCGCACGCAGGCGGGGCACCCTTCCAAATCTACGCCCTGCCGCTGCAGATGCAACCGCGCGAATATACCGGCACCAGCGTCCGCTTCTTCGCAATCCTCAACGCCGTCAAGCTCGTCCCCTACTTCGCGCTCGGCCAGCTCGACACACAGAACCTTGCCACCTCGGCCACGCTTCTGCCGTTTGCACCGCTTGCGACGATCGCCGGTGCCTGGTGCGTACGTCGCATGAGGCCCGCCATCTTCTATCCTTTCATGTATGCCATGGCCCTGATTGCCGCCGTGCTGATAGCCAAGGAAGGCTTGGGATTCTGACAATTTTGGGTTTCGTTGCGCCGCACAATTTCCTTGCCCGATTGCGCCGATTGACGTAGCTTTTCGCCATGTCGAACACGGATCCCTTCACTGCGATAGCCGATCCCCACCGGCGCTTCCTGCTGGAAGAACTTCGACGTGCGCCAAAGACCGTGAACGAGCTGGCCGAAGGGCTCCCCATCAGCCGCCCAGCCGTCTCCCAGCACCTCAAGGCGCTGCTGGATTGCAATCTGGTTTCGGTCACCGCAGAGGGCACGCGACGCATCTACGCGGTCAACAATCGCGGCTTCGACAGGCTCAATCTCTGGCTCGACCAGTTCTGGGCTTAGCCCGACCGCTCAAATGAAAGACGCCGGCTCGCGACTTTCCGTCGGAACCGGCGTCATAATCGCCTGTCGAACACGAACTACTCTAAGCTTTTGATGAAATTGGAGTTTCGCCCTCCTCGCCTAGGGCCGCGCTCGATGATTTATTGCATCCTACTCAATGGAAGGATGATTTAAGGCGCTCAATCTCGTCCTTGATCCGCAATTTTCTGCGTTTGCACTCAGCTACTTCATTATCGTTTCGGGAGGGGGATATCATAAGCGAATGCAACTCCTCCTCGAGAGCAACATGCTTTTTCTGGAGTGACTCAAGATGAGCTTGAACAGTCATTTGACCCTTCCTTCCTCTTACCTCTCCCCGGCCAACACCGCCGGAGATCCAAGGCGTCAACCTTTCGACTGTGACATATTTTTGAAGCCTTGTCGA
The DNA here is from genome assembly GCF_014197575.1 of Rhizobium sp. BK538. Classification (NCBI taxonomy): domain Bacteria; kingdom Pseudomonadati; phylum Pseudomonadota; class Alphaproteobacteria; order Hyphomicrobiales; family Rhizobiaceae; genus Rhizobium; species Rhizobium sp. BK538. Next base: position 202,162 of record NZ_JACIFT010000003.1, on the reverse strand, counting down.
AGGTGAAAACAAGGAGAACACGTGGCAAAATCATGACGAACAGCCGCTAGCCGTTACCTCGATTTGGTGATAGGAGCTTGCGGAAATCATCGGCAGAACGGACGATGTCCGAAGACGGTTATGGGGAATGCATATGGCCGATCAGGAACAGGCGGAAATCAGGCTCATGGTCGCAAGACTGCGCCAGGAGCACGAGGACTACGATGCGGCCATCAACGCCATGATTGCCACCGGATGCGACGCATTGCGCATCCAGCGCATGAAGAAGAAGAAACTGGTCATCAAGGACAAGCTGACGAAGCTTGAGGACCAGATCATCCCTGACATCATCGCCTGAAGGGAATGCCGTGACGATGACAGACAGACCACCCGTTGCCATCATCATGGGAAGCCAGTCCGATTGGGAGACCATGAAAAACGCCGCCGATACGCTGGAGGCGCTCGAAATTCCCTATGACGCGCGCATCATATCAGCCCATCGCACGCCGGATCGCCTGGTGAACTTCGCCAAGACCGCCCGCGACGAAGGTTTCAAGGTGATCATTGCAGGCGCCGGCGGCGCGGCCCACCTGCCCGGCATGGCCGCGGCCATGACACCGCTTCCCGTTTTCGGCGTCCCGGTTCAATCCAAGGCGCTGTCCGGTCAGGACAGTCTTCTTTCCATCGTTCAGATGCCGGGCGGCATCCCGGTCGGGACACTTGCCATCGGCAAGGCCGGCGCAATCAACGCCGCCCTTCTGGCCGCTGCAGTTCTGGCATTGTCGGACGAGGACATTGCCGAGCGGCTCGACGACTGGCGCGAGCGCCAGAGCGCGGCCGTTGCCGAATATCCGATGGACGACCTATGACCGTAAGAACGATTGGCATCATCGGCGGCGGTCAGCTCGGTCGCATGCTTGCCATGGCCGCAGCACGACTGAACTTCCGCACCGTCGTCCTGGAACCGCAGGCCGGCTGTCCGGCCGCACAGGTTGCCAACGAACAGATCACAGCGGCCTATGACGACGCTGCAGCGCTCGCAGAACTGGCAAAGGCTTGCGACGTCGTCACATACGAGTTCGAGAACGTCCCCGTTTCGGCTGCCGAGACGCTGGCGAACAATGTCCCAGTCTACCCGCCCCCGAAAGCATTGGAAGCCGCGCAGGACCGACTCGTCGAGAAGCGCTTCATCAATGATTGCGGCATCCTCACCGCAAGATTTCACGCCGTCGACAGTCAGGCCAATCTCGAGGCTGCTCTGGCGGACTTCGGCGGCCAGGGCGTCCTCAAGACCCGCCGCCTTGGCTATGACGGCAAGGGACAGAAAGTGTTTCGCTCCGCAGCCGATACGCCGGACGGCGCCTTTGCAGCGCTCGGCGGCGTACCGCTCATTCTCGAGAGCTTCGTCCACTTCGAACGCGAGATCTCGATCATCGCGGCGCGCGCAACCGACGGCACCGTTGTCTGCTACGACCCTGCCGAAAATGTTCACCGCGATGGCATCCTGCATTCCTCGACGGTGCCCGCGTCCATCTCGGCGGAAACTGCAGCTTCCGCTCGCGAAGCCGCTGAGAAGATTCTGGCGGCGCTCGGCTATGTCGGTGTCATCGGCATCGAATTCTTCGTACTCGCCGACGGCAGCCCGATCGCCAATGAAATGGCGCCCCGTGTCCACAACTCCGGTCACTGGACGGAAGCCGCCTGCGTCATCTCGCAATTCGAGCAGCATATCCGCGCGGTTGCAGGCCTGCCCCTCGGCAATACCGACCGCCACTCGGACTGCGTGATGCAGAACCTGATCGGCGACGATATTCTGGCGCTCCCGGACTGGCTGCGGCGGACGGACACGCTGGTTCACCTCTACGGCAAGACGGAATCGCGTCCCGGCCGCAAGATGGGGCACGTCACCACATTGACCGCAAAATTGCCGGCTTTTCCCTGACAAAAGCCGCTTCGGCCATGGGAAAAACACCGTCATGTGGTTGACACAGGCAAGTCGCCGGGTTATCTGCACGCCCAACCTGAAGAGCGCGCCCCGAGCGCGCTTTTGAATGTAATAGATACGGGCGAATGTGAATTCCCCCTCAAACATCGCGGATCAAAACAATGAAGATCAAGAATTCGCTCAAGTCGCTCAAGGCTCGTCATCGTGACAACCGCCTGGTTCGCCGCAAGGGCCGCATCTACATCATCAACAAGCTGAACCCGCGCTTCAAGGCTCGCCAGGGCTGATATAGCGCGCCTGGACGGCTTCGTGGCATTTGCCCATGACTGCCCAGGGATTGCCGCGGCAATCAAATCAAATTGCTTTGATCTTCGGCGATGGCGGGCTAGTATGCGCGCCATGCGCTTTTTTGCTATGACTTGCGCGGCGCTGCCGCTGTCCCTTGCCCTGCTCGCTACCGTTTTTCCCGCCGCCGCCGCGGAAAAGGAAGTCATCGTCGAGCAGCCGGACGCAAACCTTACACCCAAGCAGCATCTGGATCAGCTCCATGCGCAGCTGAAGCGCGAACGCGATCCGGACAAGGCAAGCAGTATCGCCGACGAAATCCGCACCGTCTGGAACGACTCGGGGAGTGCTACCGTCAACCTCCTGATGCAATGGGCCGACAAAGCGATCCAGGAGAAGCGCACCGCTGCCGCCCTCGACTTTCTCGATCAGGCTATCGCCCTCAAGCCGGACTACGCCGAAAGCTGGAATCGCCGGGCCACGCTCAACTACGCCAATGACAGCTATCGCAAGTCGATGTCCGACATCGAGCATGTGCTCGACCTCGAGCCACGGCACTTCGGCGCACTCTCCGGCATGGCGGCCATTCTAACCGAAACGGGAAATGACCAGTTGGCCCTGAAGGCCTGGGAGCGTTTCCTGGAGATCTATCCGGCCAATCGAAGCGCCCAGGAACAGATGAACACACTCTCCGAAAAGCTGGCCGGCAGCCGCACCTGATCTTGACGGTGAACCACGCGGCCCAATCTTACGTATCGGTTACGTGATTTCAGCAGATATTGCCATGCTTGCCGAAGCTTCCGCTTTTCTTGCCCCTGTCGTCGCCGCCATCGGCTACTCCTCCTATAAGAGGCGGCAATTTGAGGCCAGCTACCCGAACATCGGCCAACTCACGGATATCGGCGGCTACCGGCTGAACGCCGTTCACGTCCCTCGCCCCAAGACCGCCGATCTGCCCCCGCTCGTGTTCATCCATGGCGCGGCCGGCAATCTGCTTGATCAGGTCGGCGCCTTCCTGCAGCCCCTGGAAGGCCGTGCGGAAATGCTGTTCGTCGACCGGCCGGGGCACGGCTACTCGGAGCGCGGCGGCCCGGAGAATGCCCTGCCCTCCGGGCAGGCGGATGCGATCGCAAAACTCATGGAACAGCGCGGGATCAAGCGGGCGATTGTCGTCGGCCATTCCTTCGGCGGCGCCATTGCGGCCGCCTTCGGAGTCCGGCATCCAGATATGACCGAGGGGCTGCTCTTTCTCGCCCCGGCGACGCATCCTTGGCCTGGCGGCATCGACTGGTACTATCATCTCGCGGTGATGCCCATCCTCGGTTGGCTCTTCAATCACGCCGTTGTCGTGCCGCTCGGCTTGCGACGGTTGGAGCAGGCGACGATGAATGTCTTCCGTCCTAATCCGCGCCCTGAAGACTATATAGCCAGAACAGGCCCCACGCTCGTGCTGCGCCCGCAAGCTTTTTACAATAACGCCATCGATTGCATACGCCTGCTCGACTATCTCAAGGCACATTCCCCGCAATATTCTAAGATCACCGCCCCGACCGTCATCATCACCGGCGACAGCGATGCCATCGTTTGGGAGCACCTTCATTCGCAAGGACTGGCCCGTGACATCGCCGGCTCCGAGTTGGTGAGGATCCGTGGCCTCGGCCACAAGCCGGACTATGTCGTCACCGATGTCGCCATTGCCGCGATGGAGAAGATCGGCGGGGCGGTTTGCGATCTCCAAGCTGCCGCACGCCAGGCCGAACGTCGCCTGGCGCATGAAGGGCCCGCATTGCCGCCAGACCTTGCCGCACCCTTCGGCGGACTGACGCCACCCATGGCAACGGGAAACTGACGTTTCCGCGAAACCCGGACCGAACACACTTTAGCAGACGGCCGTGCATTGCCTAGCGCTCGCCGCGTCCCATATCCATCGCACCGTCATGCTTTGAGGGAAGCCATGGATCACCCCCACATCAGACTATTTGCCGTCGTCGCCGCGCTGTCACTCGCTCTTGCACCGCCGACGCTCGCTGCCTCGCCCACGCCCGTTGAGGCCGAGCACGGCATGGTTGTAACCGCCCAGCACCTGGCAACCGATGTCGGCGTCGATGTGCTGAAGAGCGGCGGCAATGCTGTCGATGCCGCAGTCGCCGTCGGCTACGCGCTCGCCGTCGTTTATCCGACGGCCGGCAATATCGGCGGCGGTGGCTTCATGACAATCCGCCTGAAAGACGGCAAGACGACATTTCTTGATTTCCGCGAGCGCGCGCCGCTGGCAGCCACCAAGACGATGTATCTCGATGCCAAGGGCGATATCGTCCCTCGTGCCAGCCTCGACGGCTATCTCGCCGTCGGCGTACCCGGCTCCGTGATGGGCTTCGAAATGGCGCGCGAGAAATACGGCACGAAGTCGCGGCAGGATCTCTTGGCGCCGGCGATTCGCTACGCCAAGGAAGGCTTCACGCTGGAACAGGGCGACGTGGCCAGCATCGCCGGCAGCGCCAAGCGGCTCGGTAAGGACGAGGCGGCAGCAAAAATCTTCCTGAAGGCGGAGGGAAAGCCCTATGCCATCGGCGAAAAGCTCGCGCAACCCGACCTTGCCGCCGTTCTTTCCAACATCGCCGACAAAGGACCTGACGCCTTCTACAAGGGCATGCCGGCCGACGCGATCGTCAAGGCGAGCCAGGCGAAAGGCGGCATTCTCGCAAAGGAGGATTTCGAGCAGTACGCGGTGCGTGAATTGAAACCGGTCGAATGCAGCTACCGCGGCTACGACATCATCTCCTCGCCTCCCCCCTCGTCGGGCGGCGTCATTATCTGCGAAATCCTCAATGTGCTGGAAGACTACCCGCTGTCCTTCCTGGGTTACGGCTCGGCAGAGACAGTTCACCTGATGGTCGAGGCCATGCGCTATGCCTATGTCGACCGCAACGCCGCGCTTGGTGATCCCGATTTCGTCGAGAACCCGGTGTCGGCATTGCTCGACAAGAGCTACGCCAAGGCGATCCGTGCCAAGATCGATCCCTACAAATCAGGCGCTTCAGCCAACTTGAGGCCGCTGGGCGCCAAGGAAAGCGTCGAGACCACGCATTATTCGATCATAGACGATGAAGGAAACGCCGTCGCCGTCACCTACACGCTGAACGGATCCTTCGGCGCCGGCGTTGTGGCTCCCGGCACCGGCATCCTTCTCAACAACGAGATGGACGACTTCACCTCAAAGCCCGGCGTTCCGAACCTCTATGGGCTCGTGCAGGGCGAAGCCAACGCGATCGCACCGAAGAAGACGCCGCTCTCCTCCATGAGCCCGACGATCGTCACCAAGAACGGCAAGCCCTTCATGGTGATCGGCAGCCCCGGCGGCTCACGCATCATCACCATCACCCTCGAGGCGATTTTGAACGTCATCGATTTCGGCATGGACATCAGCCAGGCGGTCAACGCTCCGCGCATCCATCACCAGTGGCAGCCGGACAAGATCTATCTCGAGCCCTACACGCTCTCGCCCGATACGATCCGGGCATTGATCGCGATGGGCCATACGCTGGATGACGGCAGCGGCCCGCCGCAATGGGGACAGGCCGCCGGTATCCTTGTCGGGGGCAAAAGCCTCGCCGATATCGAGAAAGGCGGCGGCGCGCGCTATTATGGCGCGATGGACAGCCGCGCCACCGAGGGTTCCGCCAGCGGCTACTGATCACCGGATACGCGCATGGACGCCACCTCCGAAATCCAGCTCCGCCTGCAACGACTGAGCATTGATGCTGATCGTCTCGTCCTGCCGGATCGTGTCGTAGCGCGATACACGGCCTACACTTTTCGTGTCACGGTGACAAAGTCACCGTTCACAAGCGTCGCGTGTGGTCCTATGCATGGGCGTACCATCATTCGAAAGAGTCTCCATGACCAGCATTGAAATGATCGTTGCCGCCCGCGCCCGCCTGCGCGGACATGCGCGCCGCACGCCGCTACTCTCCTCTCCCTTCATCGACGAGCTTGCCGGACGGCGAGTGTTCGTGAAGGCCGAGTGCCTGCAGCATACCGGCTCCTTCAAATTCCGCGGCGGCTGGTCGGCCGTTTCCGCGCTCGATCCTGCCGTGCGCGCACGCGGCGTCATCGCTTTTTCGTCAGGAAATCACGCGCAGGGTGTTGCGCTCGCCGCGAAGCTGCATGGCATCCCTTCAGTGATCGTCATGCCCTCCGATGCGCCGAAACTGAAGATCGCCAACACCCGTGCGCTCGGTGCCGAAGTCGTGCTCTACGATCGCGCCACACAGGACCGCGACGCGATTGGCGCAGAGCTTTCGGCCGCACGTGGACTGACTCTGATCAAGCCCTTCGACGAGCCCCAGGTGATCGCCGGCCAAGGCACGGCGGGTCTCGAGATTGCAGAACAGGCGGAAGAGGAAGGCATCAAGTCGGCCGAGGTGTTGATCCCCTGCGGCGGCGGTGGCCTGTCATCGGGGATCGCGCTTGCGCTCGAGGCAAGCGCGCCTGCGTTTCGCGTGCGCCCCTGCGAGCCAGATGGCTTCGACGATTTCACGCGGTCGCTTGCCTCGGGCAAGATCGAGCGCAACGCAGCGATGACCGGCTCCATCTGCGATGCGATCATCACCCCGCAGCCCGGCAACATCACCTTCCCGATCCTGCAGCGCCTCGCGGGCGCCGGCGTCGTCGTCACTGACGAGGAGGCGCTCCGTGCCATGGCGCTCGCCTTTGTACGACTGAAGATCGTCGTTGAACCGGGCGGCGCGGTGGCGCTTGCCGCAGCCCTGTTCCATGGCGATCAGCTGGAAGAAGACAACGTGATCGTGGTTACCTCGGGCGGCAACGTCGATGCCGAGATATTCGCGGACGCGCTGGCGCGGCATGGATAGAGGCAGGACAAGCCTGCCTCACCGCTTTCCTCACGCAGCCTTGTAGCGCGTAGCCGGTGCCGACCGTGACAGGTTCGGCATCAGCGCCCGGCGTGCATCCTCGTAGGCCTTCAGCAGTCCGGCATCTTCGAGGGCTGGGATGGTCGCGAATTCGCCTTGGTCGAAGCCGATAAGAGCCGCATCCACCATGTCTTCCGCCTGCATGACGATCTCGGTCGGCAGGTGCTCGACCGGCGTGCCGGCGATGCCCCAGAATTCGGTCGCCGTTGCTCCCGGCAGCACGGCCTGGATGCGGATGTTCTTGTCCGCCAACTCATGCTTCAGCGACTGGCTGAAGGTAAGAACGAAGGCCTTGCTGGCCCCATAGACGCCGTTCAGGATTTCGGGCGCGATCGCGACGATCGAGGCGATGTTGATGATCGCACCGCCGCCACGCGCCACAAAACCAGGCACGGCTGCATAGGTCAGCCGCATCAACGCTGTGACGTTGAGATCGACCATCGCCTGCATCTTGTCGACATCGGAGGCCAGCAGCGGCGCGGTGCCGCCGAAACCGGCATTGTTGATGAGAAGCGTGATGCTGCGGTCCGTCTTCAGCACGCCCTCGACACGCGCCAGATCGACTTGGTTGCCGAGATCGGCGGGGAGCGTCTCGACCGTCCTACCCGTTTCATTGGTCAATTTCGTTGCAAGGTCGGACAGGCGTTCGGCGTTGCGGGCAACAAGAATGAGGTCATAACCACGCGTCGCAAGTCGATGGGCATAGATGGCGCCGATTCCTGACGATGCGCCTGTAACGAGAGCCGTGCCCTTGTGATGATCGGTCATAGTCGTTCTCCATGTCGAGCAACAGCACCTGCTGTCTGCTTGCAAGGAGTCATACGCCCGATTGCCAATGTCTTGAATGTCATATAGACCTCCTTTTAGGACAAACGGAGTTTTGAGCATGCAGCGCATCGCGGTCCTTCTCTTCCCCGGCTTCCAGATGATGAGCCTTGCGGCGATCTCGGCTTTCGAGTTCACCAACCTCGAACTCGACGAACAGGTCTACGACATCTCCTACCTCTCGCAGACAGGAGGACCGGTGCCGGGCTCCTTCGGGGTGACTGTCGAGACGACGCGCTTCGACGATCCTGCCTTCGATACGCTGCTGGTGTCAGGTGCCGTCGGCATCAAACTGCCGACCCCCGGCGAAAGCGACTTCATCCGCAGCGCGCTTGCCGCCTCCCGCCGCGTGGCATCGATCTGCACCGGCGCCTTCCTGCTGGCCGAGGCGGGTGTTCTGGACGGTCGCCGCGCCACGACGCATTGGCTTCTCGCCCGCGAGTTGCAATCGCGCTATCCCAGGATCAAGATCGAGGAAGACCGCATCTTCATCATCGACGGCTCCGTCTGGAGTTCGGCCGGCATGACGGCCGGAGTGGATCTGGCGCTTGCCATGGTCGAGAAGGATCATGGCGCCGAGGTTGCCCGCGCTGTTGCCCGCAAGCTCGTCGTCTACCACCGCCGCGCCGGCGGCCAGTCGCAATTCTCTGCGTTGTTGGAACTGGAACCGAAATCGGACCGGATTCAGAAGGCGCTTGTCCACGCGCGCAGCAACCTGAAGAACGCGCTCTCCGTCGAGGAGCTGGCGGAAGCGGCGCACCTCAGCCCCCGCCAGTTCAGCCGAACGTTCCGGGCCGAGACCGGGCAATCGCCGGCAAAGGCGGTGGAGAACCTGCGCCTCGAGGCCGCGCGGCTGATGATGGAACAGGGCCGGCATCCGATCGATGTCGTTGCCGCCGAAACGGGCTTTGCCGACCGCGAGAGGATGCGCCGCGCCTTCCTGCGCGCCTTCGGTCAGCCGCCGCAGGCGATCCGCCGCAACGCGCGGCGCGAATATCAGGCGTAGGCTCGCGCGGCCGGGCGGACGGCCTGCGGCACGACATCGGCGACGGCCTCGCCGACTGATTGAAGCATGATTGACGCAAGCCGGGCCGCCGCTGGCCCGGGCTCCGCCTCGGCACGATGCAGGACAAGACCGAGCGACGGGAGCTCCGGCAAGCTGGCCTCCTTCGCAACAAGTGGCCTGACCTTCCGGGGCAGTCCGATCGGCGTCCGGATGGTAATGCCGAGGCCTGCGGCCGTCGCCGCCCACAATCCACCAAGGCTCGGGCTGACGAAGGAAAGGCGCCAGGAAATGCCAGCTTCATCGAGCGCCTTCGTTGCCGCGGTGCGCAACAGGCACGGGGCCTCCAGCGAGGCAAGCGGCAGCGGCTCGCCGCTGCCGAGGCTCCAGTCGATCGTCCCTTCCGCCGGTCCGATCCAACGCATCGGGACGTCGGCGATCTTGTCGCAATGTGGCGTCAGCGTGCCATCGCTCCATGCCAGCGCCAGATCGAGCTTTCCCGAGGTGACGCGCTCGATCAGTTCGACATTGCGCACAACCCGTGCCTCGATGCGGACCTTCGGATGCGCACGTGCGAAACGGCCGAGTACATCGGGCAGCAGGGTCTCGCCAAAATCCTCCTGCAATCCGAGCCGCACCCAGCCCTCGAGCTCTATGCTCTGTACGGCGGCAGCCGCCTCGTCATTGAGCTCGAGCAGCCGACGCGCATAGGCCAGCATCGTCTCGCCGGCATCTGTGAGCGCAAGGCCGCGCCCGGCCTTGCGGAAGATCGGCGTTCCTGCCTGTTCCTCCAGCTTCTTCAACTGGGCGCTGACGGCCGAGGTCGAGCGGCCGAGCCGGTCGGCCGCTCTCGCGAAGTTGCCAAGCTCCATTCCGGTCGCAAAGGTCCTCAGCACATCGAGATCGAAGATCGTCCGTCGCAACTAAACAGTCCCGTATTTGTGGATAACTGATCCATAAAATTCCGATTTTATGCATTATCGTGACGTGCGATGCTCCTCCTGTCAAGAACTCACTGAGAGGAGGCTGTCATGCCTTTCGTTCGTATCTCTCTCCTGCGTGGCAAGTCGCCGGAGTACCTTCGCGCCGTTTCGGACAGCATACATCGCGCCATGGTCGAGACGTTCAACGTGCCGGCGACCGACCGCTTCCAGGCTATTCATCAGCATGAAGAGGGCGAACTGATCTTCGATCGCAACTATCTCGCCGGGCCTCGCTCCGACGACTTCGTGCTTTTCGCAATCACCGCGGGGAAGCCTCGCTCGACGGAGGCCCGCCAGACGTTCTTCAAGCGCGCCGCCGAGCTTCTCGGACAGTCGCCCGGCATCCGGCCGGAAGACGTCATGATCGTCGTCACCACCACATCGCCGGATGAGTGGTCGTTCGGCGATGGAAAGGCGCAGATGAGCGAACCGGGCCGGGAAGCCAGCGCATTCGGGAGTGCAGCATGACGGGCAATCCCGAACGCATGACGATCCGCCGGCCAGGGAATGCCGTTCGCTCGCCTGTCGGCAGCGCCACTGCGCCGTTCTGGGTGGAGATGCTGCTGGAGGGAGCAGCCGATGGCGAGAACACGGCGATGCGGGCGAGCCTCGATACCGGTACGATCACCCGCTGGCACGCGCATCCGCGCGGGCAGCTGCTCTATATTCTATCCGGCAAGGGCCTGGCGCAGCGCGATGGCGGCGCGATCGAGGAGTTGCGGACCGCAGACGCCGTCTGGTTCGCCGCCGGCGAGAAGCACCGGCACGGTGCCGGACCCGACAGCCCGTTCAGCTATCTCAGCATCCAGGCCGCCGAAGCCGGCCGCTTCGTCGACTGGCTTGAGCCGGTGTAGGTTCTCCCATGATGGCGATGCAATACAGGTTCACCCTGCCGGCCGATTATGACATGTCGATCATCGACCGGCGCATCCGCGACAAGGGGCCGATGCTGGACGGATCTCCCGGCCTCGGTTTCAAGGCCTATCTCAGCGCTCGCAAGGGCGAGTTCGGATCCCGCGAAAACCTCTATGCACCCTTCTATCTCTGGCAGCAGCCGTATGGTGCTAGCGACTTTCTCACCGGACCCGGCTTCGAAGGACTGACACAGTCCTTCGGCTGGCCCCGCGTGAAGACTTGGATCATATGGCACGCCGAAACCGCACCCGCGTTGGCAGATGCTAAATTCGCTGCCGAGGAGGTGATCGCCATCGAGCCCTATTCCGCGCTCGCCGACATCAGAGACGAGGAAGCCAGACGGGCGCAACGCCAAGCACGACAGGCTGACGTCCTCGCCTCGGTTTCAGCCTTCGAGCCGACCAGGTGGACGCTGGTGCGCTTCAGCCTGCAGCGATCGGCTCCGCTCATTGCAGGCTCAAGCCAGATCTATCGGGTCGGGCACGTTTCCCTGCCCTAAGTCACACCGTCGCCCGACGATAGAGCGCGAGCGAACCAGCCAGCGCAAGCAGCGCGCCGCCACAGGCACGTTCAAGCCAAAGCGCTGCCTTCGTCTTGAGGAAGCGGACGGCCTGCGCGCCGAACACGGCATAGGCAAGCATGATGATGAAATCGAGGGAGGCGAACACCAGTGCGAGCACGGCATATTGCGCCGCCTGCGGGCTGGTCGGATCGATGAACTGTGGCAGGAAGGCCGAAAAGAAGAGGTAGCCCTTCGGATTGGTGACCGCGACCATGAAGCTCTTCAGGGCGATCGAAGCCGGCGTTCCGCCCGCCGCCACCGCCCCCTGCTTCGAGGCGGCATCGATCGTACCTTTCGACCGCAGCATCATGATGCCGAGAAAAGCCAGATAGGCGGCGCCGACATATTTGAGCGCCGAGAACCAGAATTCCGACGCCGCCAACAGCGCGCCGAGACCGATCGCAACGGCCCCGATCAGTACAAAATCCGAGAGCACCGCTCCAACCATGCCGGCGGCGGCACGCCTGACGCCGTAACGCGAACCATTGGTCATCGCCAGAAGCACCGTTGGTCCCGGCGTGGCGATGCCAACGAAGGAAACGGCTGCGAACGCAAGAAGCGTGACTGTCTGCATGATGCCCTCCCAATCTCGGCACGGGAGACTTGCATGCGCATGCGCCACACGCAAGGGAGCATCGCGTGGACCAAAAACAGAAAGCCCGCCGCTTGTGTCCGGCGACGGGCTTTCGTTCAACCCCTAGGGAAAGTCTCAGACGCCGCTCTGGCCGTCGGAGCCGATATAGGCGATACGCAGCATGTTGGTCGCGCCAGGCGTTCCGAGCGGCACGCCGGCCGAGATGATGATCCGGTCGCCCGGCTTGCCGAAGCCTTCATCGGCGACGATACGGCAGGCGCGGTTGACCATGTCGTCGAGGTCGGTTGCGTCATGCGTGACAACGCAGTGCAGGCCCCAGACGATGGCCAGCCGGCGTGCGGTCTGGATAACGGGCGACAGCGCCAGGATCGGCACCTGCGGGCGCTCGCGGGAGGCGCGCAGACCCGTTGTGCCTGATGAGGTGTAACAGACGATGGCCGACAGACGCAGCGTCTCGGCGATCTGGCGGGCGGCGAGCGAAATCGCGTCGGCGCCGGTTGCCTCGGGCTGGGCGCGCTGCGCATAGATGATGCCCGGATAGTGCGGCTCGCGCTCGATGGCGCTGGCGATCGACGCCATCGTCGCGACCGCTTCGACAGGATAGTCACCGGACGCGGATTCGGCCGACAGCATGACCGCATCGGCGCCTTCGAAGACGGCGGTCGCAACGTCGGACACTTCGGCGCGCGTCGGAACCGGCGCGGAGATCATCGATTCCAGCATCTGCGTCGCGACGACAACCGGCTTACCGGAGCGACGGCAGGCGCGGATCAGCTGCTTCTGGATGCCCGGCACGGATTCGAGCGGCATTTCGACGCCAAGATCGCCACGAGCAACCATCAGCGCGTCGGAAAGCTCGATGATTTCCTCGATGCGCTCGATCGCCTGCGGCTTTTCGATCTTCGACATGATGCCGACGCGGCCGCGTGCGATCTTGCGCACTTCGGCCAGATCTTCCGGGCGCTGCACGAAGGAAAGCGCGACCCAGTCGACGTCGTCGGTTTCGAGAACGGCTGCGAGGTCAGTACGATCCTTGTCCGTCAGAACGCCGACGGTGAGCAGCGTGTCGGGAAGGCTGACGCCCTTTCGGTCGGAGATCTTCGTGCCTGAAATAACCGTCGTGACGATGCTCTTGCCGTCGCACTTTTCAGCGCGCAGTGCGAGCTTGCCGTCATCGATCAGCAGCCGGTGGCCGGGCTGCACCGATTCCAGGATTTCCGGGTGCGGCAGGAATACACGGCTGGCGTCGCCGGGAACATCCTTGTTGTCGAGCGTAAACGTGTCGCCCGGCTTCAAATCGACCTTGCCTTCGGCAAACTTGCCGACGCGCAGCTTCGGACCCTGCAGATCGGCGAGAATGCCGATCGGCCGGCCCGAACGCGCCTCGACGGCGCGGATGCGCTTGATCAGTGTGCGCATAACGTCATGGCTGGCGTGGCTCATGTTGATGCGGAAGACATCCGCACCGGCCTGGTGCAGCTTCTCGATCATCGATTCCTCGGACGAGGCGGGTCCGAGCGTGGCGAGGATTTTAATTTTGCGGTTACGCTTCATCAATTCGGGCTTTCTTGCGTGCCGGGGGTATCGGAAAGTTGAACCATCCAGCTGCCCTGGCGGCCCGTGTCATATTCCTTGAACCCCATCTTCTGATAGCCACGGGCATAACAATCATTGACACCCGTGATCTTGAACTCGTTTTCCGCCACGCACATCTGCACGTCACCCGTCCATCGGCCTCCCCGAGCGGCGTCTTCGGCGTAGAGATAGTAATATCGCGACTGCAACTCGCCTTCGATCAGCGTCGCGCAAGTCGTCGCCGGCACCTGCCACCAGCCTTCCGTCATCCAGCCATCCTTGGCTCGATACCCGATCGCCACGCCCACCAGATTCTGCGTTCCGTTGCACACGCGGAAATCGGCGCGGGCTACATCAGCAATAAAAAACGGCGAGAAAGCCGCGAGAACAAACAATGCAAAACGGGCAAGCGGCCCGGAACGCGTAAGGAAACTTGGCGCGGTCTGAATCAACACGACTTCCAATGGGCTCCCGGTTATTTCTTTAGGTGTGCCTTCTTGCGCTGCCTCCCGGCGAATGTCAACGCAATGCTAATCGATTATATTCCGGATCTTCAACCGTACTTGGACCGGGCTGCAGCCTTTGCTTGTCGAGCGCGCTTGAACCAGCCCATGGCCCGTGCGATCAGAGGCAGCCCCACAATCTGCGATCGGCCATTTCCTTCATGAGCACTTTCAAAGCATTCGAACTATTAGCCGGCGATCATCACAAAGGCATGGTGCTGCTCGGCGATCACGCGAGGAACCGATTGCCCGAGCGCTATGGCAGGCTTGGCTTGCCGGACAGTGCATTCGAGCGCCATATTGCCTATGACATCGGCATTGAAGGACTCGTAAGGAACTTGTCGGCGAAGCTCGGCGTGCCGGCCGTGCTGGGCGGCTTTTCACGGTTGCTGATTGATCCCAATCGTGGCGAGGACGACCCGACACTGATCATGAAGATATCAGACGGCGCGATCGTTCCGGGCAATCATCCGATCACCGCTGAGGAGTGGAATTACCGGGTCGAAACGTTCCACCGGCCTTATCACAAAGCCGTCAGCGAAACGATCGACAGGGTAGCGAACAAGACAGGCAAGGCCCCGCTCGTTCTGTCTCTTCACTCCTATACGCCGGTCTGGAAAATCTTTCCCCGCCCCTGGCACGCAGCGGTTCTGTGGGATACCGATCATCGCGCAGTCGCTCCCCTGCTTGATATGCTGCGCAGCGATCCCGATCTCGTGGTGGGTGACAACGAACCTTACGATGGCGCACTGAAGGGTGACACGATGTATCGGCATTGCATGCTGACCGGCATCCCGCACGCGCTGCTCGAGGTGCGCCAGGATCTGATCGGCGACGAGCCCGGCATTGCCGCATGGGCAAAGCGTCTCGCGCCGATTTTCGAGACAATGAACGCCAATCCAGCACTGCACGAGTATAATGTCCACATGTCGCGCACCGGTCCGTACGAATGAAGGAGACCAAAATGGCCGCCCTGACCAAGCAACAACAGACCGAATTCGAGGCTGCAGCCTTTCGCCGCCTCGTGGCGCATCTGCGCGAACGAGGCGATGTGCAGAACATCGATCTGATGAATCTGGCCGGCTTCTGCCGCAACTGCCTGTCCAACTGGTACCGCGAGGCGGCCGAGGCCGAAGGGGTTCCGCTGTCAAAGGACGAATCGCGCGAAATCGTCTATGGCATGCCATATGAAGATTGGAAGAACCTTCACCAGAACGACGCCTCGGCGGAGCAAAAAGCCGCTTTTGAACTGAACAAGCCGCACAAATAAATCTCTGGCGGCTGAATCGGCTTGACCCCGGACACGCTTCGCGGCAGTCAACGCCATCCGAATTTCCCACCCTCTATCAGGAGAACACGATGTCTGATGCTCATGGCGTCGCCCGCGACCAGCTCCGCGCTTTTGTGGAGCGCATTGAACGCTTGGAAGAAGAAAAGAAGACCATCGCCGACGACATCAAGGACGTCTACGGCGAAGCAAAAGGCATGGGCTTCGATACCAAGATCCTCAAGAAGGTCGTTGCGCTCCGCAAGAAGGACGAGCAGGAACGCATGGAAGAGGACGCAATCCTCGACACTTATCTGCACGCGCTCGGCATGATCGAGGCGCCGCCGGAAGGCTGATTTCTGCGCACTTTCTCAAAAGCCGCCGATCCATCGGCGGCTTTCTTGTTTTGGGCGCCGAAGGCAATTCGGCGACGCCAGAACGAAGCCCATTAAATAGGCATACTAAAAACTGCTTGATTTTGAGGCGCCATTCGCGCATTCAATGGCCGCACGACGGGCACACCAGAAGCCTCAGAGCCACAGGGCAGCGCAACGACAGCATGGCACCTTCCCCGATACCGACACCGGCGCTATCTGAACTAACGCGCGTCCCGGATCTCAGTGAACGGCGGTAGACCTGTGGCCAACCGTTCTTCCAAGCCCAGCGACCTCAACGTCCTCGTCATCGACGAGAACAGCATCCGCGCGTCGATCATCGAGGTCGGCCTGCGCGAAGCGGGCTATGACAATGTCACCATCATCGACGACATGAATGGCCTTGCGAGGCGCATCATGGAGATCAACCCCGATGTCATCGTCATCGACATCGAGAACCCGAACCGCGACATGCTGGAAAGCATCTTCCAGATTTCGCGCGCGGTAAAACGCCCCATTGCGATGTTCGTCGACAAGTCGGACGAAGCCTCCATCGAGGCGGCGGTCGAGGCTGGTGTTTCCGCCTATATCGTCGATGGCCTCAAGCAGGAACGGGTGCGCCCGATCCTGAAGATGGCGATCAGCCGCTTCAATGCCTTCTCGCGCCTGAACCGCGAGCTGGAGGAGACGCGCGGCGAACTGGAAAACCGCAAGCTTATCGACCGGGCGAAGGGATTGCTGATGCGATCCCGCGGCCTGACGGAGGACGAAGCTTATGCGCTCATGCGGCGAACGGCCATGAACCAGAACAGGAAGATCGTCGAGATCGCCCAAAGCCTGATTACCGCTGCAAGCCTTCTGGATCCGGGAACCGACGCATGACGAGCACACATCAGATTACCGCCGGCTTTCTGCCGCTTCTCGACAGCGCCATACTGGTCGCGGCCAAGGAAAAGGGCTTTGCACAGGCACAGGAAATCGAGCTGGCGCTCGTGCGTGAACGCTCTTGGGCGACGATTCGCGACCGACTTGCGGTCAGCCATTTCGACGTGGCGCATATTCTCGCCCCCATGCCGATCGCCTGCAATCTGGGACTGACCGCACCGGCCCCGCGCATGATCGTACCGATGGCCCTTGGACTTGGCGGCAATGCCGTGACTGTCTCTGCCGGTCTATGGAGCGAGATGGCCGAATGCGGCGCCTCGCCCGATCTCGATGCGCGCTCCAGCGGCCTTGCCTTGAAGCAGGTCATCGATCGCCGCAAAGGAGACCGGCTCCGCTTCGGCGTCGTCCACCCCTACTCGGGCCATAACTACGAACTGCGCTACTGGCTGTCTGCGAGCGGCATCGATCCCGATCGGCAAGTGGAGATCGGCATCTTGCCTCCCCCTGACATGGCGGATGCCCTGACGGCCGGCCTCATCGACGGCTATTGCGCAGGCGAACCTTGGAATACACTTGGCGTGCTCAACAATGGCGCGCATCTGGCGACGGCCAAGGCGGCCATCTGGAAATCGAGCCCGGAAAAGGTGCTCGGCGTCAACAGCCGTTGGGCCGATGGCCATCCCAAGGCCTTGGCTGCCCTTCTGCAAGCGCTCTACAAGGCCTCCCTCTGGTGCGCGGACGCCGCCAACCACCTGGAGCTTGCCGATCTGCTGGCGAGGCCCGCCTATGTGAACCGGCCTGCTGAAGACCTGCTGCCCGCATTGACCGGCCTTCTGCATACCGGCGGGGGCGAGATCCGGAACGTAAAGGACTTCTTCGTCCCCAATGCCAAGGCCGCGACATTCCCATGGAAAAGCCACGCCCTGTGGTTTTACACGCAGATGGTTCGCTGGGGGCACATCGAACATACGGCGCAGCATCAGCAGATCGCCAATGACACCTACAGGCCGGATATCTACCGAAACGCGCTGCGGACGTTGAACGTCGCCATGCCGGCCGCAAGCTCCAAGGTGGAAGGCGCGCTTCGCACCGAAACGCCCGTCGGATCCAGCGGCGCGCTGACGCTCGGGCCGGATGGCTTCTTCGACGGTAACCTGTTCGATCCCGATGACGTGGATGGCTACATTGCGGCTCAGAGCCGATCCTAACCGCGCGCTTATTTTATGCGCATTGCACAATTTTTAGATCCGCTGCTGCATATGCGCTGATGCCGAGATGCCGTCCCGATTTGCGGTATCGATTTTAATCTTTAAAAAACAAACACTTGAATAAACTGGCACGGCTCTTGCTTTGCTATGGGCAGGCCACGAGGCCACGAATTCGGCGTCCAACGACGGGCGCTCACAGCAAAGCCGCTGATCAGGATATTTCGCGCACCTCAGGTGCATGCGCCCTGACCAGCGGCTTTTTGTTTTTAACCCCTAGCGATGGATCGGCACGACCTTGTCGGGCCCCGGAGAAGCCATGTCTGTTATCAAGAGTACGCAGTCGATGTCCGCCGGCGAACCAGCCAAAGCATTGTGGATGTCCACGATTGCCTTCACCCTCTGTTTTGCCGTGTGGACGATCTTCGCGATCATTGGCATCCGCATCAAACAGGAGCTTGGCCTGAATGAGGCCGAGTTCGGATTGCTGGTCGGCACGCCAGTCCTGACCGGTTCGCTGGTTCGCATCGTGCTTGGCATCTGGACCGGCCGTTACGGTGGCCGCCTCGTCTACACGCTCACCATGCTGGCCGCCGCCGTGGCGACCTTCCTCCTCTCCTATGCCCACACCTATACGCAGATGCTGATTGCCGGCCTCGGCGTCGGGCTTGCCGGCGGTTCCTTCGCGGTCGGCGTCGCCTACGTTTCGCCATTCTTTCCGGCGGCAAAGCAGGGAACAGCACTTGGCATCTTCGGCGCCGGCAATGTCGGCGCTGCTGTGACCAAGTTCGCCGCCCCGTTCATCCTGATTGCATGGGGTTGGCAGGCTGTTGCGCAGATCTGGGCCATCGGCCTGGCGCTGATGGCGATCGTCTTCTGGTTCACCACGACGGATGATCCGGCCTTCCGCCTCCGCCGCGAGCGCGGCGTCGCCTCCAAGAGCCTCCTGCAGGAGTTCGCACCGCTGAAGAACGCCCAGGTCTGGCGCTTCTCGCTTTATTACTTCTTCGCCTTCGGCGGCTTCGTTGCCCTGTCGCTGTGGCTGCCCCGCTATCTGGTTGGTGTCTACGGCTTCAATCTGGGCGTCGCCGGCATGGTCGCCGCCGCCTATTCCATTCCGGGCAGCATTTTCCGCGCCTTCGGCGGCGTTCTCTCCGACAAGAAGGGCGCTCGCAGCGTCATGTACGTCATGTTTGCCGTGTCGGCTGTGGCAACCCTGATCCTTTCGCTCCCGGCCGCCGGCACCGGCTCCGCACTCGGGATCACGCCTGTCGTCTTCATCGTCGTCATCTTTGCCCTCGGCTTCGTCATGAGCCTTGGCAAGGCTGCCGTCTACAAGCACATCCCCGCCTACTACCCCGAAAGCGTCGGCGCGGTCGGCGGCATCGTCGGCATGATGGGCGGCCTTGGCGGCTTCATCCTGCCGATCGCCTTTGGCCTCCTGAAGGACATGACCGGCCTGTGGTCGAGCTGTTTCATGCTGCTCTTCGCGATCGTCGTCATCTCGCTGGTCTGGATGCACCTGTCGGTCAGGCAGCTCGACCGCCGGGGCCTCTCCGCACAAGCCGTCGCTGCCACCTGATTTTGAGGACCTGAAAACTATGACCAAGAAGCTTGTCATCATCGGCAACGGCATGGCGCCCGGGCGCATGCTCGAGCACCTCTTCGAAAAGGCACCGGGCCAATATCAGGTCACGATCTTCAACGCCGAGCCGCGCGTCAACTACGACCGCATCATGCTTTCGCCGGTTCTGTCCGGCGAGAAGGAGTATGAAGAGATCATCATCCACGGCGATGGATGGTACATCAAGCACGGCATTACGCTCTACAAGGGCCACAAGATCGTTGCGATCGACCGTGCCGCCAAGACGGTCACCTCCGATCACGGCGTCGTTGAAAGCTACGACAAGCTGGTGATTGCCACCGGCTCGGTGCCCTTCATCATCCCTGTGCCCGGCAAGGATCTGCCCGGCGTCATTACCTACCGCGACCTCGACGACGTGCAGGCGATGCTGCTTGCCGCCCAGTCGCGCGAGAAAGCGATCGTCATCGGCGGCGGCCTGCTCGGCCTCGAAGCGGCGGCCGGCCTTGCGTCGCGCGGCATGGACGTCACCGTCCTGCACGTCATGCCGACACTGATGGAGCGCCAGCTCGATCCGGCGGCCGGTTATCTCCTGCAGAAGGCCGTTGAAGAACGCGGCATCAAGGTCATCACCAAGGCCAATACCAAGGCGATCGTCGGCAACGGCAAAGTCGAGGGCATCGAGCTCGACGACGGCCGCATCATTCCGGCAACCCTGGTCGTCATGGCGGTCGGTATCCGCCCGAGCGTCGGGCTCGCAAAGGATGCCGGCATTGCCGTCAACCGCGGCATCGTCGTCGATGATGGCATGCAGACCTCGGACGGCAGCATCATGGCGCTTGGCGAGTGCGCGGAAGTTGGCGGCATGGTCTACGGCCTTGTCGCACCGCTCTACGAGATGGCCCGCGTCGCCGCCTCGCATCTGTCGGGCGACCGCTCTGCCGCCTTCGTGCATTCCGACACCCCGACCAAGCTCAAGGTCACCGGCATCGAACTGTTCTCGCTCGGCGACTTTGCCGATGGCGACGACCGTGAGGAAATCGTGCTGCGGGATGCCTCGGCCGGCGTCTACAAACGCCTCGTGCTGAAGGACAACAAGATCATCGGCACCGTCCTTTACGGCGAAACCGCCGACGGCGCCTGGTTCAACGATTTGAAAAAGAAACAGACCGATATCAAGGAGATGCGCGAAACGCTGATCTTCGGTCAAGCCTATCAGGGAGGGTCGCCGCTGGACCCTATGGCGGCCGTTGCAGCCTTGCCGGATGACGCGGAAATCTGTGGCTGCAACGGCGTCTGCAAGGGCAAGATCACCTCGACGATCACAGCTAGGGGCCTGACGTCGCTCGACGACGTGCGTGCCCACACAAAGGCTTCCGCGTCCTGCGGCTCCTGCACCGGCCTCGTAGAAAAGCTGATGACGCTGACCCTCGGCGACAGCTACAACCCGGCCGCCGTCCAGCCCATGTGCACCTGCACCGAACTCGGCCACGACGACGTGCGCCGCCTGATCAAGGCCAAGGGCCTCAAGAGCATCCCTGCCGTCATGCAGGAACTCGAATGGAAGACCTCGTGCGGCTGCGCCAAGTGTCGTCCGGCTCTCAACTACTACCTCGTCTGCGACTGGCCGGATGAGTATGCCGACGACTACCAGTCGCGCTTCATCAACGAGCGTGTCCACGCCAATATCCAGAAGGACGGTACCTATTCCGTCGTTCCACGCATGTGGGGCGGCGTGACGAACTCCAACGAACTGCGCGCCATCGCCGATGTCGTCGACAAGTTCGAAATCCCGATGGTGAAGGTGACGGGCGGCCAGCGCATCGACCTGCTGGGCATCGAGAAGGAAGACCTGCCGGCGGTGTGGGCCGATCTCGGCAAGGCCGGCTTCGTTTCCGGACAGGCTTACGCCAAGGGGTTGCGCACGGTGAAGACCTGCGTCGGTTCCGACTGGTGCCGCTTCGGCACGCAGGATTCCACCGGCCTCGGCATCCGCATCGAGAAGTTCATGTGGGGGTCTTGGACGCCGGCCAAGCTGAAGATGGCGGTCTCGGGCTGCCCGCGCAATTGCGCCGAAGCGACCTGCAAGGACATCGGCGTGATCTGCGTCGACAGCGGTTTCGAGATCCATTTCGCCGGTGCTGCGGGCCTCGACATCAAGGGCACCGAGGTTCTCGGCCTCCTGAAGACCGAGGACGAAGCGCTGGAGCATATCGTGGCGCTGACGCAGATGTACCGCGAGCAGGCCCGCTATCTCGAGCGCATCTACAAATGGGCGAAGCGTGTCGGCCTGGAGGAAATCCGCCGCCAGATCATGGGCGATGCCGAAAAGCGCCAAGCCTATTACGACCGCTTCGTCTTCTCGCAAAAATTCGCCCAGGTCGACCCCTGGTCGGAGCGCGTCTCCGGCAAGGACAAGCATGAGTTCAAGCCGATGGCGACGATCGGCTACCCGCAGGCCGCTGAGTAAGGAGATGGACATGAATTGGATTGCAATCGGCGACATCTCCGAAATTCCGCTGCGGGGGGCCCGCTGCGTGAAGACACCCCAGGGCAAGATCGCCGTCTTCCGCACGGCCGAAAACGAGATCTTCGCCATCGAGGACCACTGCCCGCATAAGGGCGGGCCGCTCTCCCAAGGCATCGTCCATGCCAAGGCCGTCACCTGCCCGCTGCATAACTGGGTGATCTCGCTCGAAACCGGCAAGGCGCTGGGCGCCGATGAGGGCGAAGTGCGGACCATCCCGGTGCGCAACGAAAACGGCGCCCTCTTCATCGCGCTCGAAAGCCTGATGATGGCGGCCGAATGATGGAAACAGAGGTCAAGACAACCTGTCCCTATTGCGGTGTCGGCTGCGGCGTCATCGCCAAGGTCGCAGACGACGGCAAGGTTTCCGTCAAGGGCGACCCAGACCACCCCTCCAATTTCGGGCGGCTGTGCTCGAAGGGCTCGGCGCTTGGCGAAACCGTCGATCTCGACGGGCGCATCCTCCACCCGGAGGTTTCGGGGGAGCGGGCGGAATGGGGACAGGCGCTTGACCTCCTCGCGCAACGATTTTCGGATGCCATCGCGAAGCACGGTCCCGATTCCGTTGCCTTCTACGTCTCCGGCCAGCTGCTGACCGAGGACTACTATGTTGCCAACAAGCTGATGAAAGGCTTCATCGGCTCGGCCAACATCGACACCAATTCGCGGCTCTGCATGTCATCCTCCGTCGCCGGCCACCGCCGCGCCTTCGGCTCGGATACCGTGCCGGGAACCTATGAGGACCTGGAGCTCGCCGATCTGGTGATCCTCACCGGCTCGAACCTCGCCTGGTGCCACCCGGTCATCTATCAGCGACTGGCCGCCGCCAAAGCAGCACGCCCCGGCATGAAAGTCGTCGTCATCGATCCACGGCGCACGATGACCGCCGATATCGCCGATCTGCACCTTGCCATCCGCCCGGACAGCGACGTCGCTCTTTTTGTCGGCCTTTTCGAGCATCTGATCGCAAGCAACGCCATCGACCAGAACTACGTTGCCGAACATACCAACGGCTTTGCCGAGGCCTTTACGGCTGCCTCCGGGATCTCCTTCAACGAGGTGCTGGAACTGACCGGCCTGCCAGCCATGCAGCTTCGCGAATTCTACCGCCTCTTTGCCACGACTGAGAAGGCCGTCACCTGCTACAGCCAGGGCGTCAACCAGTCCTCGTCGGGCACCGACAAGGTCAACGCCATCCTCAACTGTCATCTCGCCACCGGCCGGATCGGCCGGCCCGGCATGGGACCCTTCTCGCTCACCGGCCAGCCGAACGCCATGGGCGGGCGCGAGGTCGGCGGGCTTGCCAACATGCTGGCCGCCCACATGGCAATCGAAAGCGCCGAGGATCGCGACCGCGTCCAGCGCTTCTGGGGTGGGCCGACGATTGCCGAAAAGCCGGGCCTGAAGGCGGTCGATATGTTCAGGGCCGTTGCGGACGGACGGATCAAGGCGCTCTGGATCATGGCGACCAACCCGGTCGTTTCCATGCCGGATGCCGACGCCGTCGAGGCCGCCATCAAGGCCTGTCCCTTCGTCGTCGTCTCCGACGTCCTGAAGGACACCGATACCGCGCGTCACGCGCACGTCCTTCTGCCCTCGCTCGGCTGGGGCGAAAAGAGCGGTACGGTGACCAATTCCGAGCGTCGCATCTCCCGCCAGCGCTCCTTCCTCGATGCGCCCGGAGAAGCCCGGGCCGACTGGTGGCAGCTTGCCGAGGTGGCCAAACGGATGGGCTTTTCCCAGGCCTTCGACTTCGCCTCCAACGCAGAGATCTTCGACGAACACGCCACCCTCTCCGCCTTCGAGAACAACGGCAATCGCGACTTCGACATCGGCGCATATGTCGGCATGGATCTACAGGCCTATGACGAACTGCCTCCCTTCCAGTGGCCACAGCCGGCGGGTCAAGAGAATGGTGAGACCCGCTTCTTCGCCAATGGCGGCTTCTACCACGCCGACGGCAAGGCACGCTTCATCGCCGTCAAACCGGTCGCCTCGGATCGCACCAACGCCGACTATCCCTTCACGTTGAACACCGGCCGTATCCGCGACCAGTGGCATACGATGACGCGCACTGGTAAAAGTGCGCGGCTTTCATCCCACATCGCCGAGCCCTTCGCCGAGCTTCATCCACGTGACGCGATCGAGATCGGCGTCGGCAATGCCGGTCTTGTCGAGATCGAAAGCCCACACGGCACGGCCGTGGTTCGCGCCCTGATCACGGAGCGGCAGGCCCGCGGCAGCATTTTCGTGCCGATGCACTGGAACGATCAGTTTGCCGCCAAGGCGCGCATCGACGCCGTCGTCGCGCCTTTGACCGATGCGCTCTCGGGCCAACCCGCCTCGAAAAATGTCGCAGTCGCTGCCCAACGCTTCAAAGCGGCGCGCTACGGCTTTGCGGTCTCCCAAGTCAAGCCGGACAATCTCGATGCCGCGTATTGGGCGTTGGCAAAGGCCGAAGGCGGGTGGCGGGTGGAGCTCGCCTTCGACCGGCCGGTCGAGGACTGGTGCGCCTGGTGCCGCACCACTTTCGCTATCCCTGACGATGTCGAGCCACTCGGCTACGCCGACCAGCAATCCGGCGATCTGAGGCTCGCCTTCTTCGACGGCAAGCGACTGCTTGCGGCCCTGTTCCTGGCGCGCGAACCGGTGGCCGTCGCCCGCAACTGGGCGATCTCCCAGCTCACCGCCGAGCACACCAATCTGCGCAAGCGCTTCGCTCTGGTCGCCGGTCGCCCGGGTGCCGACAAGCCTGATCCGGGCGCTACCGTCTGCTCCTGCTTTGGCGTCGGCGTCAACCAGATCGTCGCAGCCGTTCGTGGCGGCTGCCACAGCGTCGAAGCCGTCGGCAAGGAACTCAACGCCGGAACCAACTGCGGCTCCTGCCGCGCCGAGATCAGGGGGATCATCGATGGATGTCTTGCAGCCGCGGCGGAGTGAAACACCCGCCCGCATGGAGCCGCTTGCCAAGCTGCCGGTGTTCTGGGCGCTCGAAGGCAAGCGCGTGATCATCGCCGGCGGATCCGATGCCGCCGCCTGGAAGGCCGAGCTTCTCGCCGCATGCGGCGCGGAAGTCCATATCTATGCGCACGAGCTTTCCGACACCTTCGAGAAACTGATCCTGCGAGGCGCCGAACACCCTCAGGGCAGTTTCATCCATCACGCCGAAGCATGGAATGAAACGATCTTCACCGGCGCTGCCATCGCCATCGCCGATTGCGAGGGGAATGACGAGGCGGAAGCCTTATTCGCCGCCGCCCGTATGGCCGGGGTGCCGGTCAATGTCATAGACAAGCCCGCCTTCTGCCAGTTCCAGTTCGGTTCGATCGTCAACCGCTCGCCTGTCGTCGTGTCCATCTCAACGGATGGTGCCGCCCCGATCCTTGCCCAGGCAATCCGCCGGCGGATCGAGACGTTACTGCCGCGGGCGTTGAAAGGCTGGGCGGAATTGGCACACTCGCTACGCGACCGGATCAACGAGCGGCTGGCGCCCGGCCCCTTGCGCCGCGCTTTTTGGGAGAGATTCGTTGAGCGCGCCTTTTCAAGTTCGGACACGCCGGAGGAGGGCGTCGGCGGGCAGCTTCTCAAAGAAGCCGAAAGGCTTCGGGAAGCGCCCGCCCACTCCAAGGGTCGTGTGACGCTGGTCGGCGCCGGCCCCGGCGATGCGGAGCTTCTGACGTTGAAGGCCGTTCGCGCCCTGCAGGGAGCCGACGTGATCCTCTTCGATGATCTGGTTTCATCGGAGGTGTTGGAGCTTGCCCGGCGCGAGGCAAAGCGCATGCTGGTGGGAAAGCGCGGCGGCCGCACGAGCTGCCGCCAGGAAGACATCAACGACATGATGGTGAAGCTCGCCAAGGCAGGCAAGCGTGTCGTGCGGCTGAAGTCCGGCGATCCGATGATCTTCGGCCGCGCCGGCGAGGAAATTGCCCATCTTGATCGCGAGAACATTCCGGTCGATGTCATCCCCGGCATCACCGCCGCAAGCGCCATGGCCTCCCGCCTCGGGATCTCGCTGACGCACCGCGACCATGCGCAATCCGTCCGCTTCATCACCGGCCATTCTCGGCATGGCGGGCTGCCGGCCAATGTCGATTGGGCCACCGTCGCCGATCCGCATGCGACGACCGTCTTTTACATGGGCGGCAGGACGGCGCCGCTTATCGCCGATCGGTTGATCGAAGAAGGCCTGTCGCCTGAAACGCCGGCCATCATCATCAGCGACGTCAGCCGGTCGACACAACGCGATTGGCGCGGCACACTCTCAACCGTCGCCTGTGGGATCGCGGAAATCGGCTATGACAATCCTGTCCTGATCGCTGTCGGCAGCGCCCTTGCGGCACGCCAGAGCGGCACCGGCGAGGCCGGCCATCTCGATGGCTATTTCCGCTTGGCCGTCGGAGCGCGCTGATGCAACTCCAGACGATCGCTCCCGTCTTCCTGGTTCTCACCATCGCCCTCAGCTGGCCGCGCTTCATCAGCATCTTCAGCCCCAGAACGGATGCTGCCGTGGCAACCGCCCCGCTCACCATGATCGCCAGCGCGGTCAGTCTCTCCGCCCTCGGATTGGCCTTCGCCGGCAACGGGCCATGGCTCGGCATGCTGATCGCGGCGCTTGGCCCGCTTCTCGGTTGGACGGTGCGGACGCCAGCGCCGCCGCTCGCCGTGTCGCTGTCCACGCTCAGCCTGGCCGCCTACCTGCAGTTCGGCTTGGCCACTATCTTCTAGCTAAGCTGGCATTTCACGCGGCGCTTCGCGTCGTCTGTTCCGGCAGCAGGTGAGCCATGGCGTTCAGCAGATCCGTCTGCGAGATGAGCCCGAGCACGTGGTCGCCGTCATCGACAATGACGACTGCGTGCGTGCGCCCGTCGGTCAGGTCAGGCAACAGGCTAATGGCGGGCGCATCCGGGGAAGTGGTCGCGGCCGTCGCAATGTGATCGGCAAGCCGCTCGGCCTGCATCAATTCCCGCAGCCCCACCGTGCCGACCAATCGCCCGCTGCTATCCTTTACGGGCAACGTACGGACATTGTGTTTCAGCAGCAGCGCGCGCGCCTCTTCCGCCGTGGCGTTCTCGCCCACCGCGATCACGTCGCGCGACATGATGTCGGCGCACCTGACGGTGCCGTGCGAACGAACGGCAGCCTCAACCTCGACCTGCCTCAGCAAGCGGCTCAGGTCGCCGCGATCGATATCGAAGGTTTCCTCGAACTTCGCCAGCGCCGCATCGACATCTTCTTCACGCAAACCAATCCGCACAGCGGACGGCGGATCGATCGTCTGATGCGTATTGACCGGCGCCGGCGCGGCGACATGCGGATAGTTTCGCCGCCCGAGCTTGTGAAAGAGAATGCCGAGCGCCACCAGGATGCAGGAATTCAGGGCTACCGGCACGAAGGGGAAGAGCAGGCCCCAGCTTGCAACAGCCGGACCACCCAGCACAGCGGTCAGCGCCGCAGCGCCGCCGGGCGGATGCAGGCAGCGGGTGAACGACATAGCGCCGATCGCCAGCGAGACGCCGACGCCGATCGCGATGATCGGCTCATGGATGAAGTGTGCGGCGCTGATGCCCATCATGGCGGAGATCGTGTTGCCACCAATGATCGACCACGGCTGCGCAAGCGGACTAGCCGGCACGGCGAAAAGCAGCACGGCCGAAGCGCCCATCGGCGCAACGATTAGCGGCAGGTGCGAGCCCTGCCCGACGAAGTAACCGCAGACCATGCCAGTCAGCGCGATCGCGATCAGCGCACCAAGGCACGCAAGCATGCGCTCGCGCAGCGTGGCGCCGGCGAGGATCGGCGAAAACAGGCGGAGACGGAGCCGCCTTCCAGGATCGGTGTTGGGATTGCTGGAATTTGACATGACGAACCGGCAGTTTGTGAAACGAAGCGTCTTGATTGAGAGGAGGATGCAAGGTTAGCCGCTTGGAAGTGAGAGGCCGTCCCTGCCCCGCGAGGCAATAAGGACATCGTGAAAGGCCTCGAACGAATCCGATCGGTCGCCCTTTCGACGCACGAGAAATGTTTCCACCGCGCCGATCTCGCCGGTGACGATATCGACGGGCCAGCGCAGCAGATCGAACACCGAGCGCGGCATGACACCAAAGGCATTGCCGGCGACAATGCTCGCGAGGATCGCATGATAAGAACCGAGCTCCAGCGTGCGCAGTGAGGCGGCGTCCTGTGCCCACTCCTCGGCCATGCGGCGATAGGTGCACCCTGGCTCCATCACGGCAAGTGTCCCAACACGCAGGTCGGCCGCGGCTTTGACGTCGGGGTGTTTCGGAGGAAGGACGAGAATGAGGTCCTCGACATAGATGCGCCGTGCATCGAAGCTGCCGAGGTCGAGATCGGCATAGCGCGTCTCGTCGAGCGACGCCTGCGGCGGCCGGGCGACCAATGCGCAGTCCAGCTCTTCGGCCAGCACGCCCAGCATGAGCTCCCGTGTCGCACCCATCGTCAATTG
Organism: Rhizobium sp. BK538; assembly: GCF_014197575.1. NCBI lineage: Bacteria > Pseudomonadati > Pseudomonadota > Alphaproteobacteria > Hyphomicrobiales > Rhizobiaceae > Rhizobium > Rhizobium sp. BK538. Next base: position 173,755 of record NZ_JACIFT010000003.1, on the reverse strand, counting down.
CAAGGAGACGTCAGGCCACAGCGATCCGAACCGCCTGATGACGTCAGGAAGCCGACTTGCGGCGGTGCTTTCCATCGTTCCGACACGCAGCATTCCCGATGCCGCCAGCGGCCGCACAGCCTGCTTTGCTTCCTCTGCCAGGTCAGCAAGACGCGTTGCATAGGACAGGAAGATCGAGCCTTCGCGCGTCAGCGACATCTTCTTGCCGTCGCGACAAAACAGCGCCACTCCGAGATCCTCTTCGAGCTGCTGGATGCGCGTCGTGACATTCGACGGCACACGGCCTAGCGCCGCCGCAGCCTTCGTGACGCTGCAATGCGATGCGACTGCCTTAAAAATTTCGATTGACGACAGATCCATATCTTCACTTACAGAGAATACAGGAGGCGCCATATTCTCGATATGGAAATGAAAATCAACCCCACGCCTGTCCCGAAACCGCACCTCACCGCGCGACTTTCCGCCACAGTCCGCAAAGCAAAAGAGCCGCCGGATCGCTCCGGCGGCTCTTTCAAACTCTTCCTTGTCCGCCTCAGTTCGAGTCGAACTTCCGCACTTCCATGAAGTTGACTGCGCTGCCGCTGAAGCGGCCCGGATCGATGGAGGCCGTTTTGGTGAAGCCTTCGGCATAGACCGAAGTCGGCTGGGCACGAAGCGTCTGACTGACGAAGCGCGGCGCCTTGACCGGCTTGGTGACCATTTCCATGCGGGAGTTGGTAAGCGCCCACTGCGAGATGATCTTCTGCGTCAGCTTCGGCTCGGTGCGAATCGTCGCGCGGCTGGCGTCGGCTTCTGCGGCCTCATGCTTCGTCGGGCGTGCGCCCTTGGTGGGCAGGCCCTGCGACAGCCCATTCGCGTCGGTCGGATTCGGTGCATCGAAGCCATCGCCGAAGCTTGCGGACTTCGTGGTGGGAGCAAGAGCGGCAAGCTGCAACGGCGGCTTCTCGCTTGGAACCTTTTGCGGCGTTGCCGCGTTGATAGCCTGCTCGATGCTCGTGACCGGCGGCTGGTTGGACGCGACCTGACGGTCGCCATCACCATTCTGCTGGTCAAGGGCATCGGCAACGGCCGGAGAAAGCGTATCCTCCTGGTCTGCTACGTCGTCCTCTGCTTCAGCATCGGCATTCGCCGCTGCCAGAAGCTTTTCGGCAAGCGCCGGTCGTTCAGCCGGCGTCGGAACCGCTGCGAGATTCCCCGTCATCGCAGACGGATCGGCCGAAGCGACTTCCGCGTCGCCCGGAGCGCGGCGCGGTCCGAGCAGAGAAGGAACCGGTACGCTGTAGGCGCTGAGATCCGCAAACTGCTGCTGACCTTGCTCGGTCACTGTAGAAAGGGCTTGTTGCGCTGCGTTTGCGGATTGCGGAGCGACGAGGGCGCTGGCCATCTCGCTACCGCCTGGCTGATTGGCGAACGCCGGACGCACCTGCGGAACCGGCGCGCTTACACTTGCGACTTCAGTAGCCTGCGCGGGCGCTTGCTCGCCGGGATCGGCGGCGTTTGGCATGTCAACCTTCGGCGGCGACGCCTTGGCGACCGCCACTGCTGCGCTGCTATCATCATCGGAGCTGTCTTCGGCCTCGTCGGCGCCGCCCCCAAACAGGGCTGCAAACAGCGTCTTGTGCTTGGGCTGGCCACTCGATGACGAGCCCGTATAAGCGCCGGAGCTTGCCATCTGTACCTGCGACGAGCTCACGCGGCGCTTGTAATCGGCCACGGCCTGCTCGTAACCCGGCAGCGGACGACCATCCGAGGGGATGTGCATCGTGTTGCCGTTCGGGAAAAGCCGGACCAGTTCTTCGCGGCTCATGCGCGGCCAGGCGCGAACACCGCCGACATCCATGTGAACGAAGGGAGAGCCGGATTTCGGATAGAATCCAACGCCGCCGACCTGCATTTTCATCCCAATGCCGCGCAAAGTGGCGAGTTTGACGTCAGGAATGAAGAAATCCATCGCCTTGCCGAGCATATGCTGGCTCTTTTCGGCAACGCCGGAATTGCGTGAGCGGCCCTTCAGCATGGCGTTGGTGGCCGGCGAACGGAAGCCGCAGACAACGTTGATGTAGTCGCGCGAGCCGCTCTGGCGGTAGACCTCCCAGATAAGGTCGAAAAGGCGGGGGTCCATTCTCGTCGGCTGGTTCTTGCGCCAGTCGCGAAGGAATCGGTTCAGCTGCTGGAGACCCTTCGGATCGTACCGGCCGTTGCGCTTGTAGGTGATAACGGCCTTTTCGCCGGTGTGAATGAAATAGAGCTTGAGACTGCGTGTTTCGCCGGCCGCCTCGGAAGGCGAGCTGACCAGAACCGGCGAGGAAACAACGAGTGCGAGAAGGGCGGCCATAGCCGTCCTAAACACCTTTCCGCAAAGGTCCGTGTACCTAGTGCGCCCGTTCAAGCGCGAAGGCCTCGTATTCCCATTCAGATCCGGCAAACTCAATCCCCGTCAGACAGCCGATGGTCCCTCTTTGACACCGTTGGCTGTTAAATGCGGTCACACGATGGCAAAAATGCCACACGTGATCAACCTTTTCCTTACATAATGAACAGGCCACTAACAAGTGGTTTATGATTGGTAACAAAAGATGATTGCCGGAGCGTTAATTTAGGCGATTTATGCGGCGTCTTTCTGCGGATTGTCCGGATCTATGCCATAATCCTTGAGTTTCCGGTACAATGTGGATCGTCCGATGCCCAGTTTTCGGGCCACTTGACTCATCTGCCCCCGATAGAATTTAAGGGCGAATCGGATCAGTTCCTCCTCCACATCCGCAAGCTTTCGTACGTCTCCGGCAGGGTTTGTGCTCGCAATCGCGTTATCAGGCGCCTCCGTGATTCGTGCGACCGCCTCTTCGACGCTGGCCTGGTGAGCCGGGTAATCGGCGGTTGAGAGGTTGTTTTGTCGGTCGAGACGCGTGTTGTCGGCGACCAGCGCCAGGTGATCGACGACCTCGTATTCTGGCAGCTGCGCCGCGATCTGCGGGAAGTCTGCTTCGGTCAGTTCGCCCCCCTCGGCCAGCACTACCGCGCGGAAGATCGCGTTCTCGAGCTGGCGGATGTTGCCCGGCCAGTCGTAGGCGGTAAGCAGGGCCAGCGCGCCGGAGCTCACCGACATTCGTTGGCCGCCCTTCTGCTCGCTGGAGAAGCGATCGGCGAAGACCCGCACCAGGTGCGGAATATCCTCCTTGCGCTTGCGCAGCGCCGGGATGGTGATCGGAAAGACGTTCAGGCGATAGTAGAGGTCCTCGCGGAAGTGGCCGTTCTTGACCTCTTCGATCAGGTCCTTGTTGGTCGCCGAAATCAGGCGGACATTGACCTTGTGGGCCGTGCGCGCGCCAACGGTTTCGATTTCACCCTGTTGCACCGCGCGCAGCAGCTTGACCTGGACCTCGAGTGGCAGATCGCCGATTTCGTCGAGGAAGATGGTACCGCCATCGGCTTCCATGAACTTGCCGATGTGGCGCTCGGTTGCCCCCGTGAACGCGCCCTTCTCGTGACCGAAGAGGATGCTTTCGACCAGATTGTGCGGAATGGCGCCGCAATTGACCGTGACAAATGGCTTGCCGGACCGGTCGCTGCCGGACTGGATGGCGCGGGCCACCAATTCCTTGCCGACGCCGGACTCGCCTTCGAGCACGACGGGAATATTCGACTGCGCGGCGCGTTGTGCCAGATCAATGACGCGGATCATCGCCGGGCTTGCCGAGACGATGTCGTCAAAGCCGACAGAGCCGGAACGCGACCGGCGACCGGCGCGCGCCTTGACCTCGCGCTGGTCGAGCTTCAGGGCATTCGAGATCGAGTTGGCGATCCGCTCGGGAGAAACCGGCTTGACGACGAAATCAAAAGCGCCGGCACGCATCGCCTGCACCACAGTCTCGATGCCGCCTTGCCCCGTCTGGACAATCACCGGAACATGAGTGCCGAATTCGTGCAGTGCCTCGAGGAATTCGAGGCCCGTCATCTCAGGCATCATCAGGTCGAGAACGATGATGTTGAAGAGGCCACTGCCTCGCTTGACCATCTCTAGTCCGATCCGGCCGTTTTCCGCCTGATGGACGACGTGGCCGTGACGCTCGATCGCGTTCTTGAGCAGCCGACGCTGGATCGGGTCGTCCTCGACGACAAGAATCTGCGCTGCACCCTTGAGCTCATTGTAACCGGTCATTGCTGCCTCACTTCATGCGAAACCTGAGAAGCACTGTGGCAGAAAGGCTTGAACATCCAGTTTTGAGAAACAATTGCATTTTAACGTTTGCGGTGGGGCCAAATCCGACCCGAAACGGAGCTTATGGGCAGCCGAAAGCCCCTTGATGCCAAGCCTTTAGGCGCCTAGACAGTCAAGCCTGTCGCAAAAGAGGAACAGGACCCCGATGATGAAAAACACGCTCTCCGGCACGGCCATTAATTTTTCGGCAAGTTCTGCTGCCTCCGCGACGGATGCCGCCCTCGGCGACCTGCCGACCTGGAAATTGCAGGACCTCTACCCTTCCGCGACGTCCACGGCCTTCACCGGCGACATGGAGAAGGCCGGCAAGCAGGCGATCGCCTTCGAAGAGAAGTGGAAGGGCAAGCTTGCCGACGCCGCGACCAAGACGGGCACCGAGGGCATCGGCCAGGCGCTGAAGGAGTACGAGGCGCTGGATGACATCATCGGCCGCCTCGGCTCCTTTACCGGCCTCACCTATTTCTCCGACACATCAAACCCGGTAAACGGCAAGCTCTATGGCGACGCCCAGGCGAAGATCACCGAATTCTCCAGCCATCTCTTGTTTTTTTCGCTCGAACTCAATCGCATCGACGACGCCGTCATCGATGCCTGCATGGTTGATGACCCGGATGCCGGCCACTATCGCCCGTGGCTCGTCGATCTGCGCAAGGACAAGCCATATCAGCTCGAGGACAAGCTGGAGCAGCTCTTCCTGGAAAAGTCGATGACCTCGGCCGCGGCCTTCAATCGCCTGTTCGACGAGACGATGACGGAACTGCGCTTCGACGTCGATGGCGAAAAGCTGCCGCTGGAAGTCACCCTGAACATGCTGCAGGAAAAGGACCCCGAAGTCCGTCGCAAGGGCGCGATGGCGCTCGCGCAGACGTTCAAGGAGAACCTGCGTACCTTTACCCTCATCACCAACACGCTCGCCAAGGACAAGGACATCTCCGACCGCTGGCGCGGCTTCGATGACATCGCCGATAGCAGGCATCTTGCGAACCGCGTCGAGCGCGAAGTGGTCGATGCGTTGGCCGCCGCCGTCAAGGAAGCCTATCCGCGCCTCTCGCACCGCTACTACAAGATGAAGGCAAAGTGGCTCGGCATGGACCAGATGAACTTCTGGGACCGCAACGCGCCACTGCCGGAAACCTCCAACGCCATCATCTCCTGGAATGAGGCGAAGGACACCGTCCTTTCCGCCTACGGCAACTTCGCGCCTGAGATGGCTGCGATCGCCAAGCGCTTCTTCGACGAACAGTGGATCGACGCGCCGGTTCGCCCCGGCAAGGCGCCGGGCGCCTTTGCACATCCGACGGTCCCGTCGGCGCATCCCTACGTGCTCGTCAACTATCTCGGCAAGCCGCGCGACGTGATGACACTCGCTCATGAGCTCGGTCACGGCGTCCACCAGGTTCTGGCTGGTGCCCAGGGCGCCCTGATGTGCCAGACGCCCCTCACTCTGGCGGAAACCGCCTCCGTCTTCGGTGAAATGCTGACTTTCCGCGCCCTCCTCGACACGACGAAGGACAAGCGTGAGCGCAAGGCCATGCTCGCCCAGAAGGTCGAGGACATGATCAATACAGTCGTGCGCCAGATCGCCTTCTACGAATTCGAACGCAAGATTCACACCGCCCGCAAGGCCGGTGAACTGACGTCGGAGGACATCGGCGAACTCTGGCTTTCCGTGCAGTCGGAGAGCCTCGGGCCGGCGATCAAGATTTCAGAGGGCTATGAGACCTATTGGGCCTACATCCCGCACTTCATCCATTCGCCCTTCTATGTCTACGCCTACGCATTCGGCGACTGCCTGGTGAACTCGCTCTATGCCGTCTACCAGAAGGCCGACAAGGGCTTCCAGGAGAAGTATTTCGAGCTTCTGAAGGCCGGCGGGACCAAGCATCATTCGGAGCTCCTGAAACCGTTCGGCCTGGATGCCACCGATCCGTCGTTCTGGAGCAAGGGGCTGTCGATGATCGAAGGGCTGATCGACGAATTGGAAGCGCTTGATTAAGAGCGCATAGGCTCTCGATCCAAAGGCAGGCATGACCAACGCTGAACGCCACGTTCTGTTCCGGGATGACACGACCGGGCAAGTGATGCTCTTTTCCGACCCGTCGGAGATCATCGTTGCCCGCACGGGTGGTGAGTTCTTTGCTGGACTTGCCCGCATGGAAGAGGCAAAGGCTGCCGGCAAATGGCTGGCGGGCTACATGGCCTATGAAGCCGGCTACCTCTTCGAGAAAAAGCTGGCGACCTTCCTGCAGGAAGGTCGCGAAACGCCGCTGCTCGCCTTTGGCGTCTTCGATGGCCCGCTGCCTGAGACCCATCCCCTCGCCCAGCCCAAGCACCGCAGCGAGAACGACGAATTCCTGAGCGAACCCAGAGCCGGCTGGGATTTTTCTACCTATAAGGAGCGCTTCGAGCGCCTGCATTGGCATCTACGCCAGGGAGATTGCTACCAAGCGAACCTCACCATGCCGATCACCGCCCTCTGCCGCGGCGATCCGCGCGCCGCCTTCTGGTCGCTGATCGAACGGCAGCCGGTCAAATACGGCGCGCTTGTCGATCTTGGCGGCCCGATCCTCCTTTCCCGCTCTCCCGAACTCTTCTTCCGCACGGACGAGGAAGGCTGGATCGAAACGCATCCGATGAAGGGCACGGCAAAACGCGGGGCGAGCGAAGCCGAAGATGCAGCGATCATTGCCGCGATGCGTGAGGACATAAAAACCCAGGCCGAAAACCGCATGATCGTCGACCTGCTGCGCAACGATATCTCGCGCATCACGGAGGTCGGAACGCTCGACGTTCCCAAGCTCTTCGACATCGAGACCTATCCCACCGTGCACCAGATGGTCAGCCATGTGCAGGCGAAACTCCTCCCCGATCTGACGATCCGCGATATCTTCGCCGCACTTTTTCCCTGCGGATCGATCACCGGCGCGCCAAAGCTTAGCGCCATGCAGATCCTGCACACGCTGGAGGACGCGCCACGCGACGCCTATTGCGGCGCGATCGGCATGATTGCGCCCGGCGGCGCCATGCGCTTTTCGGTGGCGATCCGCACCATCAGCCTGTTTGCCGGTGGCAAGGCGGTCTTCAACGTCGGCGGCGGCATCGTCTTCGATTCCACCGCCGAGGCCGAATACGAAGAGTGCCTCCTGAAGGCGCGGTTTGCGATCGGCGATCAGGAGATCGCGCGATGAACGACTTCTCGCTGATCGAAACCCTGCGCTGGGAACCGGACACTGGCTTCGTCCGACTACGCCTGCATCTGGCACGCCTCTCCCGCTCCGCCCGCCGTATCGGCTTTCCCAGTCCCGCGGCTACCACCGCCAAACTCGAGGCGGCCGTTGCGAGCGCTGATATGCCCCTGCGCATACGGCTGACACTCGATCGGCACGGGCATATCGAAGTGATGTCGACACCGTTTGTCCCCACGCCCACCGGCACCGAATGGAAGGTCCGGCTCGCAAAGGCACGCCTTGATTCCACTGACAAATTGCTGCGACTGAAGACGACGCGCCGTGGCGTCTATGAGGCGGCTCGTGCCGAATATCCCGCGTCGGAAGCCGACGAAGTGTTGCTCCTGAACGAGCGAGACGACGTCTGCGAAGGCACGATCACCTCCATTTTCCTCGACGACGGGTCGGGAATGCTGCGAACGCCGCCGATTTCCTGCGGCCTGCTGGCCGGAGTGCTGCGCACCGAACTGATCTGCCAGCGCAGGGCACGCGTCGGACGCATTACCCGACAGGATCTCACAGCAGGCAAACTCTATGTCGGCAATTCGTTGCGGGGGCTGATCCACGCCCGCCTCGTCGACTAGGCGACGATCTTTAGCCGGTCGCGGCCGCTCTGTTTGGCGTGGTACAACGCCTCGTCGGCCCGGGCATAAACCTCGCGCGCCGTCTCGCCCGGCCGCAACTCGGCCAGTCCCGCCGAGCATGTGTAAGAGAACGAAGGCACCGTGGGTATGGGGCGGGCGCCGCGCACCATTCTGATGATACGGTCGACAATCAGTTCCGCCTGCGCCAGCGTCGTATCCGGCAGGATCAGCATGAATTCCTCGCCGCCGATCCGCCCGAAGCTGTCGCGTCGCCGGATGACCGGCTGCACGCGGCGCGAGAAATCGATCAGTACGTCGTCGCCGAACTGGTGGCCATAAATGTCATTGATGCGCTTGAAGAAGTCGAGGTCCATGATGCAGATGCAGCCGACGACGCCTGCATTGGCGGACCCCTGACGTGCAATCAGGCTTTCCAGCGCCGCCATCATGAAACGACGGTTGGAAATACTCGTCAACTCATCCGTCTGCGAGGCCCGCAGCGCAAAATCGCGATCCTGCCTGACATCGCGTTCGCTCTGCTTCAGATGCGTGATGTCGCTGGCAATGCAGAGCATCCAACCGTCTTTCTGCACTGTCTCGGTCATCCAGAACCAGCGCCCGTCGACGACGTCCGTCTCGAAAGCGCGAAATGGCAGCTTGCCGCGGCGCGACTGCGCGGAAACGAGCCACACCTCGAAATCGGCAGTGCGAATGATCGTCCCCTTACCGGCGCGCGTATTGCGCCGCATCAGTTCCGACCACAAAGGCGTTTCATCGGGTTCGATGGCGTAGGTCGAACGAAAAGCCGGATTTGCATAGCGCAGTCGGTCTTCCTGATCGTAAAGGGCAATCAGGACGGCACTGTCTTCCTGCAATTCGGCAAGCCGCTCAGATATCTGGTTCATCCGAATGTTCCGGGCGTGCTGACATTAACGGTTCGCACTTTGGAGCAGAATTCTGAAAAGAGTATGGATGGCTCCGCGCCAATTGAATATTCACATGCGTCGGAACGCAACACCCTGAAAGGAAATTCTGCGATGTTCATCCTCGCCCTAACCTATGTGAAGCCGAACGAGGAAGCCGACAAGCACATGGAGTCGCATATGGCCTGGGTCAGGGAAGGCTATGCAAAAGGTTGGTTCCTCGCCTCCGGACGCAAAGTGCCGCGCACCGGAGGCGTGGTCCTTGCGATCGGACAGCGCGCCGAAATCGATGCCTATGTCGCACAAGACCCGTTCACGGTGAATGGCATCGCCGAATACGAGATCACCGAGGTCGCCATCACCACGACGGCGGCGGGATTGGATACCCTGAAAAACTAAACGCCAGACCAACGTGGCAGCGGTATGAACGACCTCAGTGAACATCTTCAATCTTTGGAACAGCTGTTGTTCGAGTCGGAAGTCCGCAGCTCGCGTTCCGCGCTCGAATCCCTTCTTGCCCCCGAATTCCGGGAAATCGGCGCTTCCGGTGGCCTGTATCTCTATGAGGACGTCATCTCTGCCCTACTCGCTGAGCCACCGGACGGTACAGCGCGCACTTTGACCGATTTCGAGATGCACTTGCTCTCTCCCGACCTGGCGCTCGTCACCTACAGGGCGATGCGGACCGTTCCCGCCAGCCTGCCCGTCAGATCGCTGCGCAGTTCCGTCTGGCGGTATGATGCCGACGGTCAGTGGCGGATGGTCTTCCATCAGGGGACGTTGACGGCATAGAGTGCTGTCATGACGCTTCCGACCCACACGCCCTATGACGGCTCCACTCGCCCGTTCACGATCGGCTTGATGCCGCTCGATCTTGCCCGCTGGATCGAACCGGATAGCGATTGGGCACGCTATATCGGCGAGAAGAAACGACTGATCGAGAGCCATCGCGACGAGATTTTCGTTGCCGAGGAGGAGACCGCGGAGGCGCAACAGGAGGTCTTCGATCTTCTGCAGGCTCACCTTGCAGAATGCCATCCGGAGTTCGCCCACAGCGTTACCGATGGCGTCAACCGGGAGGCGCCACCCCTGCTGCGCGCCGGCCTGCTGGTGCAGGACGATCTTGTCATCATGCGGCGTAAGCAGGACGGCTGGCATCTCGTCGCCGGCTTCGTCGCCTTCCCTTCCTCATGGTCGCTGCAAGAAAAGTTCGGTCGTCCGATGCAGGCGATCCACGCCGACGTGCCCGGTTTCGGCGAAGGGACGCGCAACGCGGCGCTCATCACCCGCATCTTTGATAACCTGCAGGTCTCGCAGCCAGTAGAACGACTGAATTGGTCCGTGAACGTCACGGACGATCTCTTCCTCCCGGTCTCCAAACACCGCCGCCCGCCGTCTGCCGAACCGTTTACGCTCGCCGAGCGCTTTGCGCGGGTCGAGCGGCAGACACTGCGCAGACTGCCCAGGTCGGGCGATATCCTTTTCACGATCCGCGTCCACGTCGATCCAATTGCGGCGATCGCCCATCATCCGAACGCCGGCAAACTCGCCGAAAGCTTCGCCGTGCAACTGGACAGTCTCGATGATCATCAGGCGGCCTATAAAGGTCTGACATTGCAGAAGGCGGAGCTCGCCGCCAAGCTTCGGGCACTCGCAGTCGCCCTCTTTCCCGCCTGATATTTGTGTTCCCGGCCCGAACGCTCTTTATTGTGACGTTGTTTTATGGTTAGAGCCGGTCACTTCGCATTATCTGCGCCATTTCAGATGAATTCTAATTCTTAAGGCTCATCGCCTTCGTCGCCTTCCACAGGAGAAAAGAATGACGGAACAGACCCACCCGGTATATGCCGAAATTACCGGCCCGATCGTCATGATCGGCTTTGGCTCCATCGGCCGCGGCACGCTGCCGCTGATCGAGCGCCACTTCAAGTTCGACAAGAGCCGGATGGTAGTCATCGACCCGCGCGACGACGCAGATCACACCGAAATCATGGCAAAGCACGGCGTGAGGCACATCAAGTCGCATGTCACCAAAGAAAATTACAAGGAGCTACTGAAGCCGCTTCTGACCGAAGGCGGCGGCCAGGGTTTCTGCGTCAATCTTTCCGTCGATACCGGGTCGGTCGACCTGATGAAGCTCTGCCGCAAGCTCGGCGCTCTCTACATCGACACTGTTGTCGAACCCTGGCTGGGCTTCTATTTCGACAAGAGCATGAAGAACGCCGACCGCACCAACTACGCGCTGCGCGAAACCCTGCGCAAGGAAAAGGCGAAGAACCCAGGCGGTGCCACTGCTGTTTCGACTTGCGGCGCTAACCCGGGCATGGTCTCGTGGTTCGTTAAGAAGGCGCTCGTCAACCTTGCCAACGATATCGGTCTGAAGTTCGAGGAGCCGGATCAGCATGAGCGCGAAGGCTGGGCAAAGCTGATGAAGAAGGTCGGCGTCAAGGGCGTCCACATCGCCGAGCGTGACACGCAGCGCACCAAGCATCCGAAGCCGCTCAACGTCTTCTGGAACACCTGGTCTGTCGAAGGCTTCATCTCGGAAGGCCTGCAGCCGGCCGAGCTCGGCTGGGGCACCCACGAAAACTGGATGCCGAAGAACGGCAAGAAACACAAGAAGGGCTGCAAGGCTGCGATCTACCTGGAGCAGCCTGGCGCCAACACGCGCGTCCGCACCTGGTGCCCGACGCCCGGCCCGCAGTACGGCTTCCTCGTCACCCATAACGAGTCGATCTCGATCGCCGATTACTTCACGGTTCGCGACAAGGACGGCGAAGTAACCTTCCGCCCAACCTGCCACTACGCCTACCATCCGGCCAACGACGCCGTGCTGTCGCTGCACGAAATGTTCGGCAATGGCGGCACGTCGCAGCCGGTGCACCACGTTCTCGATGAGGACGAACTGGAGGACGGCATCGACGAACTCGGCGTCCTGCTCTACGGCCACGAAAAGAACGCCTACTGGTACGGCTCGCGCCTGTCGCTGGAAGAAACCCGCCGCATCGCGCCTTATCAGAACGCCACCGGCCTACAGGTAACCTCCGCTGTTCTCGCCGGCATGGTCTGGGCGCTCGAAAACCCGGACGCCGGCATCGTCGAAGCCGACGAGATCGACTACAAGCGCTGCCTCGAAGTGCAGACGCAATACCTCGGACCCGTCGAAGGCCACTACACCGACTGGACGCCGCTGGACGGTCGCCCGGGACTCTTCCCGGAAGAGATCGACACCAAGGATCCCTGGCAGTTCAAGAACATCCTCGTTCGCTGATCTTAGCCAGACCCGCATTCCAAGGTGCCCGCCGCAAGGCGGGCATTTTTGTAACGCCTGCTGTATAAATGCCGTCTCATCTCGACGCAGCCTTGCCTTCCTTGGGTGCTCGCGCCATGTTTTCTGCAACCACACGGATAGTTTTTGCTCCGAATCTCCGGGAGAAGCCTATGAAAATCAGAACCCTCGTTGCCATTGTCGGCGCCGCCGCGGCCTTGACTGCTTGCACAATGTCGTCGCCACGCCCGGTGCCGGTTGCAGCAAATCCGGCTCCGTCTGGCGTCGAAGGCTCATGGGCGGATCCGAACGGCATCATCTCCACCTTCCAGGCGGGAACATTCACCACCCGCACGACCGACAGCAATCAGCTTCTGGCGTCCGGCACCTATGTGAATACCTCTCCGTCGCTGGTCGAGATCAATATGACGTCGCTGGTGCGCAAGACGCAATCCAAGGTCAACTGCGCGCTGGTGACCCAGAGCCAGCTAAACTGCACCTCGGACGCCGGGTCGCAATTCACCTTGACCCGCCGCATGTAAGGTCGCCAGCACCGAACGACAAAAGCTCCCTTCGGGGAGCTTTTTTGTTTACTGCTCTTGGAAAGCACCGAGGCTGTCACAGCTTTTTCTCTTGCCGCCGCTAGTGCTAGGTGAAAACATCGATCACGCAGGGACGGCGGAGCGCAGGGGTCAAAGGCTTCGCCCAGAAATCAGGAGAGCAGGATGACGAAATCATTTCAATTCGGTCTGCTGACCGCGTCGATGCTGACGCTGTCGAGCGGCGCCGCTTTTGCCGATTACGAGCTCAATATTCTTCACATCAACGATTTCCATTCGCGCATCGAGTCGATCAACAAGTTCGACTCCACCTGCTCTGCCGAGGAAGAGGGCAAGAAGGAATGCTTCGGCGGTGCAGCCCGCCTGAAGACCGCGATCGACCAGCGTCGCGATGCCCTGAACGGCAAGAACGTGCTGCTGCTCAATGCCGGCGACAATTTCCAAGGCTCGCTTTTCTACACCACCTACAAGGGCGCAGTCGAAGCCGAAGTGCTGAATGAGATGAAGTTCGACGTGATGACCGTCGGCAACCACGAGTTCGACGACAGCGAGGATGGCCTGGCAACCTTCCTCGACAAGGTCAAGTTTTCCGTCATTTCGGCCAACGTCCTGGCCGGCGACGGCTCCAAGCTCGGCGACCGTATCAAGCCTTCGCTGGTGCTCGATGTCGGTGGCCAGAAGATCGGCATCGTCGGCGCCGTGACCAACGACACGGAAGAACTGTCCTCGCCCGGCCCGAAGGTGATGATCGCCGACGACGTGCAGACCATCACGGCGGCCGTCGAAGACCTGAAGAAGCAGGGTATCAGCAAGATCATCGCTTTGACCCATGTCGGCTATCCGCGCGACCTCGCGGCCATCGCCAAGATCCCCGATGTCGACGTTGTCGTCGGCGGTCATTCGCATAGCCTGCTGTCGAATACCGACCCGAAAGCGGAAGGCCCCTACCCGACGATGGTCGACAATCCCGGCGGCTACAAGGTGCCGGTGGTCCAGGCCGCGTCCTACAGCAAGTATCTCGGCGACCTCGTCGTCACCTTCGATGACAATGGCGTTGTCAAGGAAGCCAAGGGCGACCCGATCCTGATCGATTCTTCCTTCACCCCCGATCCGACACTCACCGCCCGGATCGCCGAGCTCGCCAAGCCGATCGAGGAACTGCGCAAGAAGGTCATCGGCTCCAGCGAAGCTCCGATCCAAGGTGACCGCACTGTCTGCCGCGTCGAGGAATGCTCAATGGGCAACCTCGTTGCCGACGCCATGCTCGACCGCGGCAAGAGCCAGGGCATGACCATCGCCATTCAGAACGGCGGCGGACTGCGCGCATCGATCGATGCCGGCGACGTCACCCAGGGCGAAGTGATCACCGTTCTGCCGTTCCAGAACACGCTGGCGACTTTCCAGCTGACGGGCGCCGAAATCCGCAAGGCCTTGGAAAACGGCCTAAGCCAGATCGAACAGGGCGCCGGCCGCTTTCCACAGGTGTCGGGCCTGAAATACACCTTCGACAGGACCAAGCCCGCCGGCAACCGTCTCGTATCGGTCGAGGCCAAGGAGGGCGACGCCTTCGTGCCGCTCGATGACGCGAAAACCTATGGTGTCGTCACCAACAACTTCATGCGTGCCGGTGGCGATGGCTATTCGATCTTCGAGACAGCAGGCAAGAACGCCTACGACTTCGGCCCCGACCTAGCCGACGTGACGGCCGAGTACATTGCCGCGCACTCGCCCTACAAGCCCTACACCGACGGTCGCGTGACCGAGGTCGCGGCCTCCGGAACCGAAGCACCGGCGACGACGCAACCCGCGCCCGCTGCGCCTGCCTCCCCGACGGCACCGGCAGCGTCGGCGGTCCCGGCAGCGCCGACCGCGGAAGCTCCCGCAGCGCTTGCCCCGAATACGCCGACCAACCACGTCATCGCCGCCGGCGATACGCTCTGGGATCTCGCCGAGCAGTTCTACGGCGACGGCGCGCTCTGGAAGAAGATCTCCGAGGCCAACGGCACGCCGGCGCCACGCCACCTGACGATCGGCAAGGACCTGCAGATTCCGTCGAAGTAAGACGATTTGTCTCGATCCTGAAAGCCGGCCCGGGGTTTCCCGGACCGGCTTTGTTCCTATAGGGTGAACCATCGAAGCCAGGCTGCGTATGAGCCGGCAGACCAGACGATACCGGGGTTTAAATGACGACTGTTGATACTGCGCACCGTCCGGCGGACCATCCGCCCGTGAAATCAGGCAAGGTGGGCGTCCTGCTTGTCAATCTCGGCACGCCCGACGGCACCGACTACGCCTCCATGCGCCGTTACCTCCGGGAATTCCTGACCGACAGGCGCGTCATCGAGTGGTCGCCCTGGAAGTGGTATCCGATCCTGTTCGGCATCGTTCTCAACACCCGTCCGCAGAAGGTAGGCAAGGCGTATGAGACGATCTGGAACAAGGACAGGAATGAGAGCTACCTGCGCACCTACACGCGCAACCAGTCCGACCTTATGGCCGAACGCCTGAAGGACTTGCCGAATGTCAAGGTGGACTGGGCGATGCGCTACGGGACGCCCTCGATCCCCTCGCGCATCCTGACGCTGAAGGACGAAGGCTGCGACCGCATCGTTCTCTTCCCGCTCTACCCGCAATATGCCGCCGCAACGACCGCGACCGTCAACGACAAGGCCTTCCAGCAACTGCTCAAGATGCGCCGGCAGCCGGCGCTGCGCACCGTCCCGGATTATCACGACGACGAGACCTATATCGCGGCGCTTGCCAATTCGGTGACCGACCATCTGGCGACGCTCGACTGGCAGCCGGATATGGTGCTCGCGTCCTTCCACGGCATTCCGCTCTCCTACTCCGAGCAGGGCGACCCCTATCACTGGCAATGCCAGAAGACTGGTCAGCTGCTGCGCGAACGGCTGGGACTGCCGGAGGAGAAATTCATGGTGACCTTCCAGTCTCGCTTCGGCCCGGAAGAGTGGCTGCAGCCCTACACCGACAAGACGGTCGAGAAGCTGGCGCAGGATGGCGTCAGGAGGATCGCCGTGCTGAACCCCGGCTTCGTGTCCGACTGTCTGGAGACGCTGGAAGAGATTGCCGAACAGGCTGCCCATTCTTTCCATGAGAATGGCGGCGAGAAGTTCACCCACATTCCCTGCCTCAACGACAGCGAAGACGGCATGCGGGTGCTGGAAAAGGTCGTTCGCCGCGAACTGCTCGGCTGGGTCTGATCAGACGCCGCGCTTGTTGCCCCAGATCAGGACATGCAACTGGGGCAGCACGCGTGCCTCGAACCACCGGTCCTCGGTCACCTTGTCGACCAGCCACAACATCCTGTCCATGATACCGTCGATATCGACGCGCGCATCGTCGTCGTCGGGTGGCGGTGGCGTGTGGTTTCCCGGCTGCAGGTAGACGGACAGATGTGGATAACGCACCGCCGCCTCCCGGGCATAGGCGTAGTCGAGATCGTCGAAAACGACGATCTTCAAGGCGATGGCAGGCCCATTGCCCGCTTTGCGAAGACAGTCCTCGAAGGCATCCCAGTCCGTCGCCATGCCGCTCGACGGCGGCTTGGGGCTCAACACGAGCACATCGAGATCGGCAAACCATTCCTTGGCGACGCTGCCCTGCGTCTCCAGCGCGAACTTGTAGCCCTGCTCATGCCCGTGCGCGATGAGACCGCCAAGCGGCTGGATCGCCGGGTTGCCGCCCGAAAGCGACACCATGAGCGGCTTGCCGCCGGAGAGCCGCGTCACCTCTGCCCATATGCCATCGACCGTCATGGGCAGCCATTGATCGCGATACTCGCTATCAACAGCATGCAGGCTGTCGCACCACGAACAGCGATAATCGCAACCGCCGGTGCGGACGAAGACGGTCGGCAGGCCGATCAGTATGCCTTCCCCCTGGATCGTCGGCCCGAAGATCTCGCTGACGCGGATCTGCGTCTCGCGAGCCGCGCTCATGGCCGGTATTCCGCCCAGGTCTTCGGCGTCTCGCTGACGCGCACCGCCGATGTCTCCGGCAGTCGCTCCTTGCACCAGTGGTAGAAGTGCTTGGCGAGATATTCCGACGTCACGCGATCATGGCCGAACACTTCGTTCAGATGCCGATGGTCGAAGCGCTCGTCGATGTAGCGCTTCAGCGGCGAAAGCTCGTGATAGTCGCGCACAAAGCCGTTCTCATCGAGCTCGGCGGCAGCTAACTCCACCACGACGATATAGTTGTGCCCGTGCAGTCGCGCGCATTGATGATCGGCGGGCAGATGCGTCAGCTGATGGGATGCAGAGAAGTGGAACTCCTTGGTGATGCGAAACATCACTTCACCTCCCTGGCCCAATAGCCTGACGTTGCGGCCACCCAGAAATCCGGATCCTCGTATTCCGTCGGATCGGCGACGCCGGCCAGATGAAAAGCCTCACGCCGCTCAACACAGGTGCCGCACCGCCCGCAGTGGCGTGTGCCGCCCTTGTAACAGGACCACGTCTCGGCAAAGGGCGTCGCGTATTTCGTGCCATCCGTGACGATGTCGGCCTTCGAGATGTTGACGTAGGGTGCCAGCAGCGAAACGCTGGCATAGCCGTCGAGCGCCTGGTTCTGCATTTCCTGGAAGGCATCGATGAAGCCCGGGCGGCAATCGGGATAGATGAAGTGGTCGCCGCCATGCACGGCAACGGCCACCGCATCCGCCTTCTGGGCCGCGGCGAGGCCGAAGGCGATTGCCAGCATGATAGCATTGCGGTTCGGCACCACGGTCGCCTTCATTGTCTCCTCGGCATAGTGGCCGTCAGGCACGTCGACATCGTCGGTCAACGCCGATCCTGTCAGGTGCCGGCCGATGGTGCGGATATCGATGATCTGGTGCGGCACGCCGAGTCGCTTGGCGCAGGCGGTGGCAAAGTCCAGTTCCTTGCGGTGGCGCTGTCCGTAATCGAAGGAAAGCAGGCCGATAAGTTGATGCTCCGCCGCCACGCGATGGGCGAGCGAAATGGAGTCCAATCCGCCGGAGCAGATGACGATAGTCTTCATAATGAGGATCCCTTGTTTTGACCGGGTGGGCTGCGACCGGTATTTTCTGCGGGACTTCTATGCCAAAGCGACCCCGTTGTGAATAGCCTCCGGACATCCCATATCGAATCCATGATCGAACGGCGTCGCCGGCCGAAGCTACTGGCGTTTGGGGTCGGCTCGTTTAAGGTTGTGACGGTCGATTCTATCGCGGGGGAGTTTTATGGTTCTGGGCGGCTTTGATATCGTCGTTATTGCTCTGGTCGTCTTCGTCATCCTGGTGCTGTTTGCCGGGATCAAGACGGTGCCGCAGGGCTACCGCTACACGATCGAGCGTTTCGGCCGCTACACCCGCACCCTCGAGCCCGGCCTCAACCTGATTACACCATTCATCGAGCGCGTCGGCGCCCGCATGAACGTCATGGAACAGGTGCTCAACGTGCCGACACAGGAGGTCATCACCAAGGACAACGCCTCCGTCTCTGCCGATGCGGTCTCCTTCTACCAGATTCTCAACGCCGCCGAGGCCGCCTATCAGGTATCAAACCTCGAAAACGCCATCCTCAACCTGACGATGACCAACATCCGTTCGGTCATGGGTTCGATGGACCTCGACGAGCTGCTCTCGAACCGCGACGCGATCAACGACCGCTTGCTGCGCGTCGTCGACGACGCGGTGCAGCCGTGGGGGATCAAGGTGACGCGCGTCGAGATCAAGGACATCCAGCCGCCGCGCGACCTGGTCGACGCTATGGCACGGCAGATGAAGGCAGAACGCGAGAAGCGCGCGCAGGTGCTCGAAGCCGAAGGCTCCCGTAATGCGCAGATCCTCCGGGCCGAGGGCGCCAAACAGTCCGCAATCCTTCAGGCCGAGGGCCAGCGCGAGGCGGCATTCCGGAATGCGGAAGCCCGCGAGCGGCTCGCGGAAGCCGAAGCCAAGGCGACAAAAATGGTGTCGGAGGCGATTGCCTCAGGCAACGTCCAGGCCATCAACTATTTCGTGGCCCAGAAATATACCGAGGCACTGACCGCGATCGGCACCGCCGGCAATTCGAAGGTCGTGCTGATGCCGGTCGAGGCTTCCTCCCTCATCGGATCGCTCGGCGGTATCGGCGCGATCGCCAAGGAGGTCTTTGGCGACAATCCGACGCCGCCGGCGCCGCGTCCGCAGCCAACACCGCGCACCACTCCGGCCGTCAACCCCTTCAACCCGCCAACGGAGCGCTGAGCCATGATTGCCAGCCTTGTCGCGGAACTCGGGCCCTGGAGCTGGTGGATTGCCGGCCTGATACTGTTGGCGGCAGAATTGATCGCCCCGGGCTTCTTCCTCATCTGGATCGGCCTTGCTGCCTTGATCGTCGGCATGCTGTCGCTTCTGTTCTGGGATAGCAGCTTCTGGTTCTGGCAAGTTCAAGCCATCCTGTTTGCGCTGCTTGCCGTCGTGGCAACCTTCATCGGCCGCAAACTGACCGTGCGGCACGGCGAAACCGATCAGCCTTTCCTCAATCAGCGGGCCGAAAGCCTCGTGGGGCGTACCGCAACCCTTGCGGAGCCCATTCGCGAAGGGCGCGGCCGTATTCGCCTCGACGATACGGTCTGGCGCGTCAGCGGCCCCGATCTGCCGGTCGGCACCAAGGTAAAGGTAGTGGCAAGCAGCGGCCGCGATCTCACCGTGGAAGCGGCCTGATCAGGCGACGCCGATCCGCAGCAGATCGTGGAAGTGCACGAGCCCGATCGGGCGGTTGTCATCGTCGATCACGATCAACGCCCCGATACTGTGTTGGTTGAGCATCGCCAGCGCGGCCGTTGCCAGCACTGTCGGCTTCACCGTCTTCGGCGTTCGGGTCATGATATCGTCAACCAGCAGTTCGGAGAGGTTGCGCGCCAGGTTGCGCGCCACGTCGCCTTCGGTGACGATACCGCAGAGACGGCCGTCCTCCCCCACGATCCCGACGCAGCCGAAATGCTTGCGCGAGAGTGTCGAGATGGCTTCCGGCACCGACGTCCCCCTCGCTACCAATGGCACGCGATCACCTGTATGCATGATGTCGGCGACGTGGCTGAGACTTGCACCGAGCTTGCCACCCGGGTGGAAGACATGAAAATCGCGGGCAGAGAAGCCGCGCGCGTCCAAAAGGGCGATTGCCAGCGCATCGCCCATGGCAAGCTGCATCAACGTCGACGTCGTCGGCGCAAGCCCATGCGGGCAGGCCTCCTCTTCGTTTGGCATCAGCAAGATGATGTCGGAGGCAGTGGCGAGTGACGATTTCTCGGAACAAGTGACGGCAATCAGTGGGATCGAGAAACGGCGCGTATAGGCAACGATGCTGCGAAGCTCAGCACTTTCCCCGCCCTTGGAAAGGGCAAGAACCACATCGGTCGTGCCAATCATCCCGAGATCGCCGTGGTTCGCCTCGGCAGCGTGGACGAAGAAGGCCGGCGTGCCTGTCGAAGCCAATGTGGCGGCGATTTTCACCCCGATATGGCCGCTCTTGCCGACACCGGTAACGATGACGCGACCGGTGATCCCGGTAATCGTCTCGACCGCCCGCATGAAGGGTGCAGCAAGGCCGTGGCCAAAAGCACGTTCCAAGGCCTCAAGCGCCCGCCTCTCGGTGCCGATCGTCCGCTTCGCAGACTCCAGGACACCGTCTTCGATGACATTTACCGCTCTTTTGATCATGGCACTGGGTTAGCGGTTTTCACCGGCCGAGTCCATCGGCTGATCCTCAAGGCATGCCCGGGAAACGAATGGTTAACCACAAGCCTTTACGTTCGGGTAACGCTTCGAAGCATGCCAGGATCGACATGAGTCATTGGAAGGACACGAGCAGTCTCACGCCGCTCCGCGCGGTGGGCTTTGCCGTGTCCATGGCTCTCACCGTAGGCGCTTTCCTTGTTCCCCAAGCCGCACTTGCGCAGTCGACGCCGGTCTCCAACACCTCGATACGCTCATCCAACGCGCCGGCTTTCGCGGCGCCGGAGGATGAAAGCGATATCCGCGAAACGCCGAATAGGACCACGTCAGCGACCGATAATGCCGCACAAGGAGCCACGACCGCCACCATCGCAGCGCCCGATCAGAAGCCGAGCGATGAAACCACCGGGGCGATCCTTGATGAGGACATGATGCGCCTCAACACGCGCGAGGCGCCGCTCGACGAGCGGCTGCCGCCCCGCAAGCCGGAGCCGAATCCGGCTACCGAGGAAACGCCGGGCATCCACATCGGCACCTTCGTACTGCGCCCCACCATCACCCAGAGCATCAACACCGAGACGCAGGAGGATGGCGGCGTCAAGCAGACACGCGCGTTTCTCGAAACGGACATGCACACGACGCTGACGTCCGACTGGGCTTTGCACCAGCTCTTGGTGACGACCGACGGTGCCTGGCAGAAAAACGTCAGCGGCGAAGGTGAAGAACAGCCGGATTTCAGGATTATCGGCGATCTGCGCCTTGATCTTCCAGAGGATACGACGGCGCACATTACCGGCGGCTATCATTTCTACCGCGAAGACACTGATGATCCGAATGCCGTGCAGAACGCGGACCAGCAATCGGATGTCCAGGAATTCAGCGCCGGCGCCTCGATTGAACGCGATTTCGGCATCCTGCGCGGCAGTACCGGCATCGATCTCAACCGCGCGATCTATTCCGACGCCACGTTGTCTGATGGCACGACTGTTTCGCTGGGCGACCGCAACCAGACGAGCGGCACGATCCGCGGTCGCATCGGCTACGAGCTGTCTCCCGCACTCATTCCCTTCATCGAGGCCAATGTCGGCAAGACGGTCTATGACGAGAGAGTTGATTCGGCCGGCTTCCGCCGGTCGGGGGATAGCTATGGCGCCAAAGTCGGCGTCGAGCTTGATATGGGCGAAAAGCTTCGCGGGGAGGTTGGGGTTGGCTACGAGACGGCCACCTTCGACGATCCGCGCCTTTCGGATATCGACACGGCCGTGGTAGACGCTCAACTCCTTTGGTCGCCGCTCAGAGGCACCGACGTCAATATCGGCCTGCTGACAAGCATCAACCCGTCGACGGCTGCCGGTGAATCCGGCTATGTTTCCCATGCCTTGACGACGGGCGTCACGCATCAGCTGCGTGACAATCTGACAGGCACCGTCCTCGGCGGCATCACCTACCGCGACTACCCCTCCGATAGCCCGACCAGCGACGAGACGGTCTACACTACGAGCGCCGGCCTGACCTGGAACATCAACCGCTACCTCGATCTGACCAGCACGATCGGCTACGAACTGACGTCTCGCAAGACGAGCACTGACTCCGAACAGTGGCGGGCCGGTGTCGGCCTTAAACTGAAGCGCTGAAACGAAATCCGCCTCCAAGTGGGAGACTTGAAGGCGGATCAATCTATTCAAGAATTATCTAGACTTGCCTCAGAGGCCCTTCAGCAGCGCCTTGAAGCCTTCCTCGACCGTCGGGCGGATATCCGCACGTTCCAGTGCGAATGCCACGTTGGCGAGGATGAAGCCATCCTTGGCGCCGCAGTCGTAGGTCGTGCCGCGGAAATGATAGCCCGCGAAGGTCTGATCCTTGAGCAGCTTCAGCATGCCGTCGGTCAACTGGATTTCGTTGCCGGCGCCGCGTTCCTGGGTTTCCAGGATCTTGAAGACCTCAGGCTGCAGGATGTAGCGGCCATTGATGAAGTAGTTCGACGGCGCTGTGCCCTTGGCCGGCTTCTCGACCATGCCGGTGATGCGGAAGCCATCACCGATCGCTTCGCCGACGCCGACGATGCCGTATTTATGGGCCTGATCGGGGGCGCACTCCTCGACGGCGATGATGTTGCCGCCGCTCTGGGCATAGAGATCGATCATGCCCTTCATGCAACCCTTGCCTTCGCTCTTCATGATCATGTCGGGCAACAGTAGCGCGAATGGCTCGTTGCCGACGATCTCGCGGGCGCACCAGACGGCGTGGCCGAGGCCGAGCGGCTCCTGCTGACGGGTGAAGCTGACCGTACCAGCCTTGGGAAGCTGGCCGGCAAGCAACGTCATTTCCGCCTGCTTGCTGCGCTCGCGCAGCGTCTGCTCGAGTTCGAAGTGAATATCGAAGTAGTCTTCGATGATGTGCTTGTTGCGACCTGTGACGAAAACGAAATGCTCGATGCCAGCTTCCAGGGCTTCGTCGACGACATACTGAATGATGGGTTTGTCGACGACAGTCAGCATTTCCTTCGGCACGGCTTTGGTGGCCGGGAGAAAGCGAGTCCCGAGACCTGCAACCGGAAATACAGCTTTGCGAACTTTTTTATGCTCTGCCACACAATCCTCCTGCGATGATTACACCGCTTGAAATAAAAGGCATTTCTGATTGGACTAGATGAGATTTGCTACCGTTTTGCAAATGGTGACTGCGTTCCTGCGTCATGGTAAAGAATTTGTTGACTCCGTTCGGGTAGTCTCGGGCCTGAGCGGAACTTCGCGCTCTGCTGTGCCTGAAACGAAAAGGACGGATGACCGCCGATGACTCAAAATCACAGAAATTCCCTTCGTGGTCTTGCTATTGCATTCGTCGTGACCGCGTCCGCCGGCCTGGCTCCCATCAATGCGAAAGCAGATCAGCAGTTCCAGAAGTGGATCGCGGACTTCTATCAAACTGCCGCTCAAAATGGCATCAGCAAGGCAACCTATCGCAAAGCCTTCGCAGGCGTCAGCGATCCGGACCCGACCGTGCTCGAGAAGGCTGCCTATCAGCCTGAATTCACGACAAAAATTTGGGACTATGTGGATTCCCGTGTAAATCCCTATACGGTCCAGATCGGCCGTCAGATGGCCGCCAAGCATGGCGCGACGCTGAATGCGATCGAACGCCGCTTCGGCGTCGACAAATCGATTCTCCTCGCGATCTGGTCGATGGAATCCAATTATGGCGCAGTTCTGGACAAGGACGACCGCCTGCATTACGTGCCGCGGGCGCTGGCGACACTCGCCTATGCCGATGAACGCCGCGCGAAGTTCGCCAAGAAGCAGCTCATCGCGGCTTTGAAAATCCTTCAGAATGGCGACATTTCCCCGAACGGCATGACCGGCTCCTGGGCGGGCGCCATGGGCCACACCCAGTTCATTCCGACAAGCTATCTTCTCTACGCCATCGACGCGGACGGCAATGGCCATCGCGACATCTGGAACTCCGTGCCCGATGCCTTGGCAACATCCGCGAACCTGCTGATGAAGAACGGCTGGGACAGGGGCAAGACCTGGGGATATGAGGTCGTCGTGCCGGCGAGCGCACGCAAGCAGGTCGGCAAGACCCACACACTGGCGCAGTGGGCCTCCCTCGGCCTGACACGGCCCAACGGCAAGGGTTTCCGCGACGGCGGCGGCAACGCCGTCCTCAAGATGCCGGCCGGTCCCAACGGCCCCGGCTTCCTGATGACCAGCAACTTCTTCACGATCAAGAGATACAACGCCTCGGACAGCTATGCGATCGGCGTCGGGCTGCTCGCGGACGAGCTCGCCGGCTACGGCGGCATGAAACAACGCTGGCCCCGACCAGACGGCACACTCGACATGAAAGAGAAGTTCGAACTGCAGACCCGCCTGAAGACGCTCGGCTATTATGACGGCGAGGTCGACGGCAACTTCGGTAGCGGATCGAAGGCAGCCATTGCGGCGGTCCAGGCACGCATGGGAATGCAGCAGGACGGCGAGCCATCGCTGCCGCTCTTGAACGCGCTTCGCAAGTAGACGGAATAATCGGCGACATGCATTTTGGGGTGTGGACGCACCTTCCCGCTCCATGCGAGAATGCCGGCTGATGCGAGGCTGCTGACTATGCGTAAACGAGTAAACCGGGCAACGCTCCGCTGGGGTGCGATCGGCACTGCGACGTTGGTGCTTGTCTTCAGCGCGCTGCCGGTGCACGTGGCCGATGCGCAGGAGCGCTATTACTATCGCCGCTCCATTCTCGACTTCTTCCTTGGTCGTCGTTACATCCAGGAATATCCGCCACAAGCACCGTCTCAGAACGCGCCGCAACGACAGCCTGCGCCGAAGAGGAAGGCGGCGCCGAAGGCGGCTGCAGCGCCACGCCCAGCCGCTCCCGTGGTCGTTGAAGAGAAGGTGGTCGAAAAACTTGCCAACGCTCAGAAGATCCTTGTCGTCGGCGACTTTCTCGCCGGCGGTCTTGGCGTCGGCATGGATGCCGCATTCAAGGATTCTCCCGGCATTGTCGTCGAAACACATAGCAACGTCGCCTCCGGTCTGGTGCGAGACGACTACTATGACTGGCCGCAACAGTTGACGAAATTCATGGACGAGGCAAAGCCCGCCATGGTCATCGTCATGCTCGGCGCGAATGATCGCCAGCAGATGGTAACGGATGTAGGCAAGGAGAAATTCAGGACCGACGGTTGGTATGCAGAATATCAGCGCCGCGTCGTGGCCTTCGGCAAGCAGGTCACCAGCCGCAAGATCCCACTGCTCTGGGTCGGCCTGCCGGCCTTCGATTCGCCCGCGATGACCGCCGATGCCGTGCAGCTCAACCAGCTGTTCCGCAAGCAGATGGAGAGCGGCGGCGGCGAGTTCGTCGATATCTGGGACGGCTTCGTCAGCGAAGGTGGTGACTTCATCGTCACCGGCTCTGATATCAACGGCCAGCAGGTGCGCCTGCGCACGTCCGACGGCATCAATCTCACCGAGGCCGGCCGGCGCAAGCTCGCCTTTTATGTCGAAAAGCCCGTGCGACGCATCCTCGGCATTCAAACAAGCCCCGACCTCGTTCGCCTCGATACGGGCAATGCGCCGGCGATCGACGCGGTTGCAATGCCCGGCCGCACGGAACCGATCAGCCTCTCCGACCCGAACCTCGATGGCGGCGCGGAGCTTCTCGGCGGCAGAGCTCTGCCAGTCAGCGTAACCAAGTCACCGCGCGACATGCTGGTTCAGGACGGCGAGATGGCGCCTCCCCCAGCCGGCCGCGTCGATGACTACCGCATGACGCCGATGAAGCCCACGGCACAGGTTTCCATCAAATAGCAGCTTCCTCGCAGGGCCAATTACAGCGACAACCCGTCGCCAGTCTCAGGCACTGCCTCTGCCGTTGCGCGGAGACCTTCACCCCAACCGCCGCTCGACACTGCAGACGCAGACAAACGTCATGCAATTAGAAATGCCGACTGATCACGGCGCATGGTCCGCTTGGAGCCCAGCGGAACTGGCAGGCCGGTTGAGTGGCATTTCAAGGCCCTGGTGCATTGTCGGCGGATGGGCGCTCGACCTTTGGCATGGCTGTCAGACTCGTGAGCACGAGGACCTGGAATTGACGGTTCTACGCGAAGATCTCGGCATCTTTCGCGACGCCCTGAAGGGCATGGAATTCCATACGGCGGGAGATGGCGTTGTTGAGTACCTGCCAGCAGACGAGGCGCCACCGGCAGCAATCTCGCAGATGGTGTTTGGACATGGCGGAGCGACGCTGGCGCGTCGACATGATGATCGAGCCGGGAACGTTCGAGACCTGGGTCTACAAACGGGATCCGACCATCTCCCGGCCGCGTGCAGAGATGGTTGGCACGACGGCTGAGGGTATTCCCTATTTGAAGCCGGCTGCGGTCCTGCTGTTCAAGGCGAAATACAGACGCGCGAAGGATGAAATCGACTTCGAGCAAGCCTTGCCGAAACTGCCCGCTTCGCAACGTCTGTGGCTGAAAACCTGCCTTGCGGCATGCCACCCCGACCATGAATGGTTGAAAAGCCTGCAAGAGCCGCCGATGACGCTCGATCTGGAGCCTATGGAATGAAAAGGGCCGCTCGAAGCGGCCCAAACTCCATTCATCAAACGGCTTTGCTTACCGCGGCAGAACCGTCGAGCCCATCAGGGCCTCATCGATGGCGCGGGCGGCCTGGCGGCCCTCGCGGATCGCCCAGACGACTAGCGACTGGCCGCGGCGCACGTCGCCTGCCGTCCAGAACTTGTCGACCGACGTCTTGTAGTCGCGGTCGTTGGCAACAACGTTGGTCGAGCCGCGACGGTCGGTATTGAGCGTCAGCTTGCCGTCGAGCTCCTTCAGCACGCTGTCCTTGAACGGACCGCTGAAACCGATCGCGATGAAGGCGAGGTCGGCTTTGATGATGAACTCCGTGCCGGCGATCGGCTTGCGGCGCTCGTCCACCTCGCAGCACTTCACGCCGGTGAGCACGCCGTCTTCGCCGACGAATTCGAGCGTTGCAACCTGGAACTCGCGGATCGCGCCTTCCGCCTGCGAGGACGAGGTGCGCATCTTCGTCGCCCAGAACGGCCAGACGGCGAGCTTGTCTTCCTTCTCCGGCGGCTGCGGGCGAATGTCGAGCTGGGTCACTTTCACTGCACCCTGACGGAACGCCGTGCCGACACAGTCAGACGCAGTATCGCCACCGCCGACGACGACCACGTGCTTGGCGCCCGCGAGGATCGGGTCAGAGGCCCAGCCAACGCTGTCGATGTTTTCGCGACCGACGCGCTTGTTCTGCTGCACGAGGTACGGCATTGCATCATGAACGCCGGAAAGCTCGATGCCCGGGATACCCGCTTCGCGGGGCGTTTCCGAACCGCCGCAATAGAGCACCGCATCGTAATCGGCGAGCAGCTGCTCGACCTTCACGTCGACCCCGACATTGACGCCACAGTGGAAGGTGACGCCCTCGCCCTTCATCTGCTCGACGCGGCGATCGATGAAGTTCTTCTCCATTTTGAAGTCAGGGATGCCGTAACGCAGCAGCCCGCCGGGCTTCGACTCGCGCTCATAGAGGTGAACCTCATGGCCAGCGCGGCCGAGCTGCTGCGCAGCCGCCATGCCGGCCGGGCCGGAGCCGATGATGGCGACCTTCTTGCCGGTATGGACCGTCGCCGGCTGCGGGCGGATGAAGCCGAGCTCGTAGGCCTTGTCGGCAATCGCCTGTTCGACGGTCTTGATCGCAACCGGCGTGTCTTCGAGGTTCAGCGTGCAGGCTTCCTCGCAGGGCGCCGGGCAGACACGGCCAGTGAACTCAGGGAAGTTGTTGGTCGAATGCAGGTTCTGGATCGCCGCTTCCCAGTTGTTGTTGTAGACGAGGTCGTTCCAGTCCGGAATCTGGTTATGGACAGGACAACCAGTCGGCCCATGGCAATAGGGAATGCCACAGTCCATGCAGCGGGCTGCCTGTTTCTGCACCTCCTGGTCCGACATCGGGATCGTGAATTCGCGGAAATGCCGGATGCGATCCGAGGCAGGCTGATACTTCGCCACCTGCCGGTCGATTTCCAGAAACCCTGTGACCTTACCCATATTTTCGTCCCTCATCATCTCAAAGCCCAAGACCCAGAGGTCCCCAGTACCAGTAGGCGTGTCCCATGACCGCACCCAGGGCTACAAATTCCGTTCTCAGGTCATCGCCGAGATATGAGGTCCCGGCGCAAACTGCGACGGCGAGGCACAGGGATGTGAAGAGGTGGAACAGCGACCATCGATTTCTCATCAGCGTCCTTTCCGGTATCTCCGTGCCCCTCGTCAGAGCAGTTATAGACCTAGCGATTCAAGAGCATTACTCCGCCGCAATTCCCATGCGGGCGCGTTCCATTTCTTCAAGGGCACGGCGGTACTCGACCGGCATGACCTTGCGGAACTTCGGACGGTAGTCGGCCCAGTTGTCCAGGATCAGCTTGGCGCGGGTAGAACCCGTGTAGTGCAGATGGTTGGAAATCAACTGGTAGAGGCGTTCCTCGTCGTGGCGCGTCATGTCACCGGAGACGTCGACGCGCCCCTTGTGCATGAGGTCGCCGCCGTGATGATGCAGCTTCTCCAGCATGTCGTCCTCTTCCGGAACCGGCTCGAGCTCGACCATTGCCATGTTGCAGCGCTTGGCGAAATCGCCCGTTTCGTCGAGCACATAGGCGACGCCGCCGGACATGCCGGCCGCGAAGTTACGACCCGTCGAGCCGAGCACGACAACGACACCGCCCGTCATGTATTCGCAGCCGTGGTCACCCACGCCTTCGACGATGGCGATCGCACCCGAGTTACGGACCGCAAAGCGCTCGCCCGCGACGCCGCGGAAGTAGCACTCGCCTTCGGTCGCACCGTAGAGCACGGTGTTGCCGACGATGATCGACTCTTCCGCGACAATCTTCGAGTTCTCCGGCGGCCGGACGATGATCTTGCCGCCCGAAAGGCCCTTGCCGACATAGTCGTTGCC
This sequence comes from Rhizobium sp. BK538, assembly GCF_014197575.1. Taxonomy (NCBI): domain Bacteria; kingdom Pseudomonadati; phylum Pseudomonadota; class Alphaproteobacteria; order Hyphomicrobiales; family Rhizobiaceae; genus Rhizobium; species Rhizobium sp. BK538. Next base: position 144,795 of record NZ_JACIFT010000003.1, on the reverse strand, counting down.
GTCACCGATCAGGTTGAAGGTGATGCCGCGCGCCAGGAAGGCGCCAAACGACTGACCTGCCGTGCCCTTGAGCGTCACGTTGATCGTGTCGTCCTTGAGGCCGCGATGGTTGTAGCGCTTGGCGACTTCGCCGGACAACATCGCGCCCGCCGAACGGTCGACGTTCTTGATATCGACTTCGAAAGCAACCGGCGTCTTCGAAGACAATGCCGACTCGGCCTCCGCGATCAGCTTGCGATCGAGAATGTCGTCGATCGGGTGCTTCTGGCGGGTTGTCCAGTAGGTCGCATCCTTCGGCGCCTCGACCTTGTGGAAGATGCGGCTGAAGTCGAGACCCTTGGACTTCCAGTGCGCCAGCATCTCGTCCTTCTCGAGCAACTCCGAAGCGCCGATGATGTCATCAAGCTTGGTGAAGCCGAGAGACGCCAGGATTTCGCGCACTTCGTTGGCGACGAAGAAGAAGTAGTTGACGACGTGCTCGGGCGTGCCCTTGAAGCGCTTGCGCAGAACCGGATCCTGCGTGGCAACGCCGACAGGACAGGTGTTCAGGTGACACTTGCGCATCATGATGCAGCCGGCGGCGATCAGCGGCGCGGTCGCGAAGCCGAACTCGTCGGCGCCGAGAAGCGCACCGATGATGACGTCGCGGCCGGTCTTCAGACCACCATCGACCTGCAGGGCTATGCGCGAACGCAGGCCGTTCAGCACCAGCGTCTGCTGGGTTTCGGCAAGGCCGATTTCCCACGGGCTGCCCGCATGCTTCAGCGAGGTCAGCGGCGATGCGCCGGTGCCGCCGTCGAAGCCGGAGACGGTGATGTGGTCGGCGCGCGCCTTGGCAACGCCGGCGGCAACCGTGCCGACGCCGACTTCCGAGACGAGCTTTACCGAGACATCGGACGTCGGGTTGACGTTCTTCAGGTCGTAGATCAGCTGCGCCAGATCTTCGATCGAGTAGATGTCGTGGTGCGGTGGCGGCGAAATCAGGCCGACGCCCGGCGTCGAGTGACGGGTCTTGGCAACTGTCGCATCGACCTTGTGGCCGGGCAGCTGGCCGCCTTCGCCGGGCTTTGCCCCCTGCGCGACCTTGATCTGCAGCATGTCGGCATTGACTAGATATTCGGTCGTCACACCGAAGCGTCCCGATGCGATCTGCTTGATCGCCGAGCGTTCCGGGTTCGACGAACCGTCCGGCAGCGGCATGTAGCGATCACTCTCTTCGCCCCCCTCGCCGGTGTTGGACTTGCCGCCGATCCTATTCATGGCGATCGCCAGCGTCGTATGCGCCTCTCTGGAGATCGAGCCGAAGGACATGGCACCGGTCGAGAAGCGCTTGACGATATCGATCGCCGGCTCGACCTCGTCGACCGAGACGGGCACGCGGCCGAGCTGTTCGGCGCTCTTGATGTTGAAGAGGCCGCGGATCGTGTTCATGCGCAGCGCCGAGGTGTTCACCATCTCGGCAAACTCGCGATAGCGGTCTTCGGCATTGCCGCGAACGGCATGCTGCAGTGTCGCGACCGCATCCGGCGTCCAGGCGTGGCTTTCGCCGCGCATGCGGAAGGCATACTCGCCGCCGATATCCAGCGTGGTCGCCAGCAGCGGATCCTTGCCGAAAGCGGAGGTGTGACGAGCAACGGTCTCTTCGGCGATCGCCGTGAGATCGACGCCTTCGATCATCGTTGCAGTACCGAAGAAGTACTTGTCGACCAGCTCCTGCTGCAGGCCGATCGCATCGAAGATTTGACCGCCGCAATAGGACTGATAGGTCGAGATGCCCATCTTCGACATGACCTTGAGGATGCCTTTGCCGACCGCCTTGATGTAGCGGTAGACGACTTCGCTAGCGTCCACTTCCTTCGGGAATTCGCCCTTGGCATGCATGTCGAGCAGCGTGTCGAAGGCAAGATAAGGGTTGATCGCTTCGGCGCCATAGCCTGCGAGCAGGCAGAAATGATGCACTTCGCGCGGCTCGCCGGTCTCGACAACGAGGCCGACCGAGGTGCGAAGACCCTTGCGGATAAGGTGATGGTGGACAGCAGCGGTCGCCAGCAGCGCCGGGATCGCGATTCGGTCCGGTCCGATCTGGCGGTCGGAAAGCACGATGATGTTGTAGCCGCCCTTCACCGCCGCTTCCGCGCGCTCACAGAGGCGGTCGAGCATCTCGGGCATGCCTTCGGCGCCACGCTCGACGTCATAGGTGAAGTCGAGCGTCTTGGTGTCGAAGCGGTCCTCGGTGTGACCGATCGAGCGGATCTTTTCGAGATCGCCATTGGTCAGGATCGGCTGGCGCACTTCCAGGCGCTTGGCGTTCGCCATGCCAGTATGGTCGAGAATGTTCGGACGCGGCCCGATGAACGAGACGAGGCTCATGACGAGCTCTTCGCGGATCGGGTCGATCGGCGGGTTGGTAACCTGCGCGAAGTTCTGCTTGAAGTAGGTGTAGAGCAGCTTCGACTTCTCCGACATCGCCGAGATCGGCGTATCCGTGCCCATCGAGCCGACGGCTTCCTGCCCCGTCGTCGCCATCGGCGACATCAGGATCTTGGTGTCTTCGGTCGTGTAGCCGAAGGCCTGCTGGCGGTTGAGCAGCGACACGTCGCGGCGCAGCGCGCGCGGCTCGACCGGCTTCAGGTCTTCGAGGATGAGCTGCGTGCGATCCAGCCAGTTGCGGTAGGGATGCTTGGTCGCAAGCTCGGACTTCACTTCCTCGTCGGAAACGATCCGGCCTCTTTCCATGTCGATCAGCAGCATCTTGCCTGGCTGCAGGCGCCACTTCTGCACGATATCCTCTTCAGCCACCGGCAGCGTGCCGGCTTCCGAAGCGAGGATGACGCGGTCGTCGCTGGTGACGAGATAACGTGCAGGACGCAGACCGTTGCGGTCGAGCGTCGCGCCGATCTGCTTGCCGTCGGTGAAGGCGACAGCCGCCGGTCCGTCCCACGGCTCCATCAGCGCGGCATGATATTCGTAGAATGCCTTGCGCTCGGCCGCCATCGACTGGTTGCCGGCCCAGGCTTCCGGGATCAGCATCATCACGGCGTGCGCCATGGAGTAGCCGCCGCGCACGAGGAACTCGAGCGCGTTGTCAAAACAGGCCGTGTCCGACTGGCCTTCATAGGAGATCGGCCAGAGCTTGGAGATGTCGTCACCGAAGAGCGGCGAGGAAACAGAGGCCTGACGCGCCGCCATCCAGTTGACGTTGGAGCGCAGCGTGTTGATCTCGCCGTTGTGGGCGACCATGCGATAGGGGTGCGCCAGCTTCCACGACGGGAAGGTGTTGGTGGAGAAGCGCTGATGGACGAGGGCGACCGCGGTTTCGAAACGCGGGTCCGACAGGTCCTTGTAGTAGGCACCGACCTGGTAGGCCAGGAACATGCCCTTATAGACAACCGTCGCCGACGACAGCGAGACCGGATAGAAGTTGCTCTCCTCGCCGTCGAACTCGTCGTAAATGCGGTTGGAGATCACCTTGCGCAGCGTGAACAGGCGACGCTCGAACTCGTCGTTCGTCGCAGCGTCCTTGCCGGCACCGATGAAGACCTGCACGTGGTGCGGCTCGGTGGCGGCAATATCGGGCGCCTTCGACAGCGAGGAGTTATCGACCGGCACGTCACGGAAGCCGAGGAAGACCTGGCCTTCTTCGGTGATGACGTCCTGGATCACCTTCTTGAAATGCGCGATCTGCTTTTCGTCGCGCGGCATGAAAATGTGGCCCATGCCGTACTCGCCGACCTTCGGCAGGGTGATACCCTGCTTGGCCATTTCCTCGCGGAAGAAGCGGTCCGGAATCTGCACGAGAATACCGGCGCCATCGCCCATCAGCGGATCGGCGCCGACGGCACCGCGATGCGTCAGGTTCTCGAGAATGAAGAGACCGTCCTTGACGATCTGGTGCGACTTTTGACCCTTCATATGAGCGACGAAGCCGACGCCGCAGGCATCGTGCTCGTTGCGCGGGTCGTAAAGCCCCTGTTTTCGCGGCAGACCGGAGGCGAATTTACGCGTATTGGCCGTCGCGCGCATCGTTGCTGCTGCGAACTGGTCAAAACCCGTGGATGGCGTCTTCGTCATCTTTCCCTCCTGTCAGAGCCCGCGGGGCTGCGGGCGGCTTCTTGTCGCGCGCCGTCCCTGATCCTAGGTTCGGCGCGTGACAGCGCTGTTGCATTATCGAAGATCCGGTCGCCGGCGGCAGGCTTTCCAGGGAAAGCAACCGTGCGCTCCCGCGCCTGCCATCCGCCTCCGCACGCGGGCTTTTGCCCGCTTTTGAAGAACTATAGCGTGAAACCCCACAAGTGTAAGGTTTTTTGGCGCCTCTTCGGCCATCGCGGCCAAAATAGGACAGCAACACTGTCCTAATTCACCTGATCTATGCCAGAAACATATTGTCTACGCAAGAGTGCAGATTCAAAAAATCGGCAGTTTGCGACCTAATATTGCCGAAACAACGCATATATGCGACATAAAATTACGCCTTTCCGCACTATTTTGTTTATTGATTGCCGAAGTCAATTTTTGTGATGGATTCCACGCCGCCTCTTTGACCAGCCGGAATGATCGCGTAATGTCCCGCCCCGAACCCGATCCTCATCCATCCCAAGCGGTTTCCTTCCATGTATTTCGCATCCGACAACTGGGCCGGCGCCCATCGATCCATAGCCGAACGTCTGCTCCGGGAATCCGACGGCTTTGCCGCAGCTTATGGCGCGAGCGATCTCGACCGGCGCGTCGAGCGGCGCTTTGCCGAAGTCTTCGAGCGCGAGGTCGCCGTCCTCTTCGTCGGCACCGGGACGGCAGCGAACTCCTTGTCGCTCGCCAGCGTCCAACGGCCGGGCGGCATCACCTTCTGCCATTCCGAAGCGCACGTGATTGCGGACGAATGCGGCGCGCCCGACTTCTTCAGCGGGGCCCGCCTGCTCGGCGTCCCCGGCGCGGAAGGAAAGATCGATCCGACTAAACTGAAGGAGAAGGTCGCAGCTTACCCGCAAACGGCCGTGCAACACGGACGCGCAACGGCTGTAACGATCACTCAGGCGACGGAAGCCGGTACGGTCTACAGCCTGTCGGAAATCGACGAAATCGCCGCGATCGCCCAAAGGGACAAGCTACCCCTCCACATGGACGGAGCACGCTTTGCCAATGCCCTCGTCTCCCTCGATGTCAGTCCGGCCGAGATGACCTGGAAGCGCGGCATCGACATGCTGTCCTTCGGTGGCACGAAGAACGGCTGCTGGTGCGCGGAAGCGATCGTCTTCTTCAATGCGGAGCAGGCGAAAGAGATGCCGTTCATCCGCAAGCGCGCCGCCCAGCTGTTCTCGAAGTCCCGCTTCATCGCGGCCCAGTTCGATGCCTATTTCGAGAACGATCTCTGGCTCGATCTCGCTCGCCATGCGAACGGCATGTCCGATCGTCTGCGCGCCGGCATCACCGCGAGCAACCTGGCCCGCCTCGCATGGCCGACCTCGGCCAACGAAGTCTTTGCCGTCATCGCGAAGAGCGCGGCCAAAACCGCCGAGGAGAAGGGCGCGAAGTTCTATGAATGGCCGGTGTCGCCGGCAACGCCCGAACTCGTCGGCTCGGGTGAGACGCTGGTCCGCCTCGTCACCAGCTTTGCGACAGATGAGGCAGACGTCGATGGCTTCCTGGGCTGCCTTGCAGGCTGAGTCGCAGGGCTCAATTCTGATGCCCCGTCACGGCGGATTGCGGCTTGCCGCTATCCGTCGTTTTCGCGTCGTGTCCGGCCACGACAATCAGCATCACACAGGCAACCAGCCCGGATACGAAGAGTACCCCATACGTCATCGGTCCGTTCTCCTTGCCCCGAAGATCGACCATCCAGCAGGGGAGCCTAGACCCCGAACCTAACCAGATGCCTAACCCATAGGGTTGAAAGCGCCTTAAGATGGTAAGTAGTCCATTAACATTTGAGGCAAGAGGCGAACCAGAATTGCGCCGGCATGAAGCTTTGTTGCAGGATCGGCGTGGTTGATTACCTATCCCTGACCGCCCTGCCGCAGCCGCGCTGTCACGGGCCACCGGTCTGAAATCGGAAAATGGCGAAAGAGACCCGAATGGAAATCCGTCCTGAACAGCTAAGCGACATCGCGGCGATCCGTCAGATAACAAAGGCGGCGTTCGCACCGATGGACTATAGCAGCCAAACAGAAGCAGAGATCGTCGACGCTCTGCGTAATGCGGACGCCCTGATCGTCTCGCTCGTCGCCGTCGAGGATGGTGCCGTTGTAGGGCATGTCGCGTTTTCGCCCGTTACGATCGATGGCGAAGACAAGGGCTGGTATGGACTCGGACCGGTCTCGGTCAGGCCGGACCGTCAAAAAGGGGGGGTTGGCGGAAAACTCATTCGCGACGGCCTATCGCGACTCGCCGATATCGGAGCCAAAGGCTGCGTCGTTCTCGGCGATCCCGGCTACTATACGCGCTTCGGCTTCCAGAATGACGTCAATCTGATCTTTGAGGCTGCGCCTGCGGAATATTTCATGTGCTTGGCGTTCGACGGCGACACGCCTGCGGGCAAAGTCAGCTATCACGCTGGCTTCAACGCCACTTGATAGCGAAGCTGAAGTCTTAAAGACAAGGCTGCCTTCTCGATAACTGAGGTTAGGAAACTGGCTCGCGGTTCGTCCGGCGGCTGAAAGCCAACGTCATGCGTTGGCGCGAAGGCTGCGCACCTTCCCAAGGATGTCGTCCGATAGGGCTGAAACCAGTGCCTGGTCCGCCCCCTTGCGCGGCACCAGCACAAACTCGACGTCCTCAAGCACCGGCAGCCTGCCTTTGCCGATCTCCTTCAACCCCGATGGCGCCATGCTGCGTGGCTGCACCAGTACGCCCATCCCCGCCCGCGCTGCCGCCGTCAGTCCGCTGAGGCTGCCGCAGGTACAGACGATCCGCCACGCGACCTGGCTGCGCCCCAACGCTTCGAGTGCAATGCTGCGCGTCACGCTCGGCGGCGGGAAGGCGATCAATGGCAGGGGCCCACCGCTCAAGACGTGCTCGGGATCGCGTGCTAGCCAGACCAGTGGCTCGCGATAGACCAACCGCCCGCGTGCATCGCCGAGCCGGCGCTTCGCCAGCACGAGGTCGATCTCGCCATTATCCTGCATCTCGTAGAGCGTGCCGGAGAGCGCCACCGTCAGCTCCAAATCGACCGATGGGTGCGAGCGAACGAAATCCTCGAGCACTGCCGGTAGCTGGCTGGTCACGAAGTCTTCCGACACGCCGAGCCGGAGATTGCCCCGCAGCCTCTGCCCCCTGAATTGCGACTGAACCTGTGCCTCGATCGCCAGCATCGCCCGCGCATGGCTAAGCAGCGCCTCGCCGTCGGTCGTCAGTTGCACCTTGTGGGTGTCGCGCGCCAGCAACCGCCGTCCGACCGCGCTTTCAAGCCGCTGGATGTGCTGGCTGACGGTCGATTGGCCGAGGCCGAGCCTTTCGGCTGCCAGTGTGAAGCTTCCCATCTGTTCGACGGCAACAAAACTGCGCAGCTGCGTAAGATCAAGCATGGCAATCCAGAAATACGATAACTGTTATTCCTTGCATCCTGTATCATAATGGAAGAAAGACAAATGATCTACCGATCTCGATGAGTATCCGTCATGCGCCGTTTTTTACCCGATAACTTTACGATGCTGTTGGTCTGCACCGTCATCCTCGCCTCGCTGCTGCCCGCCAAAGGCGCCTTTGTTGGCTATTTCGGGATCGCGACAAACCTGGCGGTGGCCCTCCTCTTCTTCCTGCACGGCGCCCGCCTGTCACGTGACGTCGTGATCGCCGGCCTGCTGCATTGGCGGCTGCATCTTGCGATCCTATTGACGACGTTCGGCCTGTTTCCCATCCTCGGCCTGGGTCTCGGCTTCGTGCCGGAATGGATCCTGCCGAAGCCCCTCTATCTCGGCATCCTTTATCTCTGCGTCCTGCCTTCGACGGTGCAATCCTCGATCGCCTTCACGTCCATGGCAGGCGGCAACGTGCCGGCTGCCATATGCTCGGCATCGGCCTCGAACATCTTCGGCATGTTCCTGACGCCGCTGCTCGTCGGACTGCTCTTCTCGGTCGGCGGCCATGGCAGTTTCTCATGGGACGTCCTCGGACAGATCCTCCTGCAGCTGCTGCTGCCCTTCGTCGTCGGCCAGGCGCTCCAGCCCTGGATCGGCAACTGGATCCGCGCGAAAAAGGCCCTGCTGATGCCGGTTGACCGCGGCTCGATCCTGATGGTCGTCTATCTTGCCTTCAGCAAGGCGGTCGTCGAGGGGCTATGGCACACGTTCTCGATCGCCGACATTGCAGCGGTCATTATCGCCGACATGAGTCTGCTTGCTCTCGTCTTGTGCTTCACCATGTTTGGCAGCCGCCTCCTCGGCTTTAGCAAGGCCGACGAGATCACTATCACCTTCTGCGGATCGAAGAAGAGCCTCGCCAGCGGCGCGCCGATGGCCAGCGTCATCTTTGCCGGGCAATCGGTCGGCGCGATCGTGCTGCCACTGATGCTATTCCATCAGATCCAGTTGATGGTCTGCGCCGTGATCGCGCAGAAATATGCGGCGAAGGCCGCGCACCGCATCACCGAAGAGGAAGTTGAGGAGGCGGCAAGCCCAGCCTGACCTCGATAACAAAAAGGCGGCGCTCGAACGAGCGCCGCCGGCATCATTGGCCTGGGAGGACCGATTAGTTGGCGACCTGCGCCTCGATGGCCTTCGGCGCGCTGACCGGCTCAGCCGCAATCGCGATCTTGCGCGGCTTCATGGCTTCCGGAATGCTGCGAAGCAGGTCGATGTGGAGCAGACCGTTCTTCAGCGAAGCGGCAGTAACCTCCACATGGTCGGCAAGCTGGAAGCGGCGCTCGAAGGCGCGCTTGGCGATGCCGCGATAGAGGAACTCACTGCCTTCCGCATTGTCTTCGCTCTTTTCACCCTTGACGGTCAGAGCGTGGGCCTGTGCCTCGATGGAGATTTCGGTCTCATCGAAACCGGCAACGGCCATAGTAATGCGGTAGGTGTTTTCACCGGTGCGCTCGATATTGTAGGGCGGATAGGTCTGGCCCTGGTCAGGCTGACCGAGACTGTCGAGCATGGTGAAAAGACGGTCGAAACCGACGGTGGAACGATAAAGGGGAGAGAAGTCTACGTGACGCATGATGTCCTCCTTAAGGAAGCGACGTGTTGCGATAGGTGCCCCTAAAACCCCTTATTCGGCAGCTTTGGGACGGTTCTGCAGGCCCGTTTGGCGCCTGCAGGAATGAGATGGGGATGGCTTTTGCGCAGTTCAAGACCCTGGCACAGGAGCGAACTCACGTTGCGTGAACCGCATATGAATAGCCGGTTCGGAAGCCGTTCATGAGTGGGAGATTAGGAATCGTGCCATCGGGTGACACTGGCCCGATGGCTGGAGTGTATCGTCCCTTCGTCTTCAGCCCGATCTCCGGCCGGCATCGCGAAACCCCTCAAGTTCCGCATGCCGGTCTTTTTTTGATTCGAGCTCGAAGACGAGGAAATCAGGCCGATAGCTCTTTGGCGCGCGCGTTAATCTTCTTGCAGGCATCCTGGAATGGATCGCGCATCGGCAACAAATGCGAAGCGCCAAGCAGAAGAAGCGCTTTCAAATGCTTCCAGCCGCCTTCCTCGCCGAGGACCGTCGCATAGGATGTCATCGAAGTGCGCGCCTCGCCGGCATAAAGACGTTCGTACTCCGCAAAATTAGAGAAGTTTTCGTGGTTGCTGTCCGAGGGATGGAAAGTTTCGGCTGCAGCGCCCTCGGCAAGGATGACCTCATGCGTATTGAGCAGGACGGCATAGTACTCGATCGACTTATCGGCCGCAGGAACGACCGGTGCGATTGTGGTGCCGTTCACCAGATCCTTCACACGGATCAGAACGCCATTCAGGAACAGCGCATGGCCGGGCGATAGGTAGAGATCGGAATGTGGTGTTCGGCTATCCAGCGCGTGGCGCGAGACGCGGATCGGCACCACGCCTTCATGCCAGCGTGCACCACTTTTCTTGAAGACTTGGCGGCCGACCCACTTGATCGGGCGGGCATCCCCATCCGGAAGCGAAACGCGATCGCCGATGCGAAGATCCTCGACAGGCTTTTCACCGCAATCCGTGAGGATCGCCGTCCCACGCAGGAAGCACTGCGCGCCACCGCCACCACCGCCGCCGGAACTGCCGTGTCCGCCTCCGCCAGAGCCGTTCCCGCCTCTACCGGAGTTGCCCCTCCCCCAACGCCGGCCCATAGCGCTCGCGGGAGACGTGGAAACTGCCGTTGCTGCGGCCGCGACGCTGGCGAGCCGAGCACCGGCAGCGGCGGCCACACCTAGAAAATGCCTTCGTGCGGTATTGCGTGGCAGCTTCGGATCTTCCGTGGATGACATGCTGGCTTCCTTTGATAAGAGTAACGCCAGCCCATGTTATAATAAGTTGTATTGCATTGAACTTCGGAGAATAGCGCTAACACCTACCCAAAAGGGAGTAGGCAAGGCCGGTCGTTCGGGTCAAGGATTTGCAAGGCAACGACCAAATTCAACGTCCCATCCATCGCCCGTTACCGAAGCTTTTTTCTTTGATTTGACAGCGCGACCGCCTATCCGCTTTACTCTAGAGGCGAATCCGCGAAGGACACGATCGATCGACCATGGAACAGGTCCTTTTTTCGACCCCCGACAATCCGGCACCCGAAAACCGCACCGAAGGCTACTTGGAGACGCACGATGGCCATCGGCTGCGCTATGCCGTCTTCCGCTCTGATGCGCCGGTAGCGAAGGGCACCGTCGTCCTCCTCCAGGGCCGAAACGAATTTATCGAGAAGTATTTCGAGACGATCCGCGACCTGACGGCCAAGGGGCTCTGGGTCGCGACCTTCGATCTGCGCGGCCAGGGCGGCTCCGACCGGCTTCTGAAGAAGGGCCCCTACGGCCATGTCCGGCGCTTCATCGATTACGAGCATGACCTCGACACGTTCCTCGAGAAGATCGTGCTGCCGGATACCCGCCTGCCCTTCTTCATTCTCGCGCATTCGACCGGAGCGCTGATCGCGATGTCCGCCGCCCCGTACCTTTCGACACGCATCGAGCGGATGGTGCTGACGGCACCCTTTATCGGCCTCTCAGGTCAGGCGGCCTCGGAAGGCACCATCCGCGCCCTCGCCGGGGTCGCCTGTTCGCTCGGTCTCGGCTCCTTTCCACTAACGCGCAAACTCAAGGAGCAGCCGTTCCGCGATAACCCCCTAACATCGGACGAGACGCGGTTCGAGCGCAACCTCGCCATTGCCGCGGCCCATCCGGAACTGACGCTTGGCCCGCCGACCGCGCGCTGGCTGCACGACTCCTTCCGGGCGATCGACCGCGTGACCTCTCCGAGCCATCTGTTTTCGATCACCATACCAACGGTCGTGATCGCGCCGACGCGCGACGCCATCGTGCCCTATATCGCGCAGGAGCGAATCTCACGCTATTTCCGCGCCGCTCAGTTCGTACCGATCAATGGTGGGCGGCATGAGGTGCTGCAGGAGCGCGATGTCTACCGCAAGGCAGCACTTGCGGCATTTCACGCCTTCATTCCCGGCAGCGATGCCGAGGCGGTCGAGGAAGTCGAAGGGTTTGGCACGTAGCCCGATCGCTATCCGAGTGACCTCTGGAAGTGCCGATTGCTGTTATCGATTGAGGACAGCCATTGCCTGTTCGTAGACGGCGCGGCTGCCTGCGGCAATGATCGAACCGCCGTTTTCCGGACGCCCGCCATCCCAGGTCGTGATGATCCCGCCGGCATTCTCGATGACGGGAATGATGCCGCCGACATCGTAGGGCTTCAGGCTGTTTTCGATCACCAGGTCAACGTGGCCGGCGGCAAGCAGCGCGTAGGCGTAGCAATCCGTTCCGTAGCGGAACAGCCGCACCTGGCTTTCGATTTCCCGATATTTCTCCATTTCGACGCCTACAAAGAGATGCGGCGAGGTGGTGAAAAGGATGGCGTTCGTCAGGGCGCCGCAATCGCGAACCTGCAGCCGGCGCTCTCCCTCCGGACCGCTGTAGATGGAACCATTCGCATCCGCGAAGTAGCGTTCGCCGGTAAAGGGCTGCTCGATCATCCCCATAATGGCCCTACCGTCGCGCTGCAGACCGATCAGCGTTCCCCAGACAGGCACGCCCGAAATAAAGGCGCGCGTACCATCGATCGGGTCGATAACCCACACATATTCGCGGTCGAGGCCGACATTGCCGTGCTCTTCACCAAGAATGCCATGATCTGGAAAGTGTTTCTCGATCAGCGAGCGAATGGCGACTTCCGCAGCCCTGTCGCCCTCGGTGACCGGGTCAAAGCCGCTCGACAGCTTGTTGGTCACGTCAAGCCCGGAACGGAAACGCGGCAGCGTCTCGGCCTTGGCGGCCTCCGCAAGGCGGTTGAAGAACGAGCGATCAGGAAGCATGGTGAAATCCATCGGTGGCGCGCGAGTGGCGCTTTTCATAGCGGAATTGCGGCCGGTTGCAAACGAGAGCGGCAGCATTTAGCCGGCTGCACAAATTTTTTGCACCGCAAAATTCTGATTGACAATTGTGCACCGCAATAGTAGCGTTTGCTCACAGTCTTCTGACTGTAAATACCCTCCTTGGGTGTTTCCTCCCTAGACTTGGACCGCCGTAAGGCGGTCTTTTTTTGACAATCTTGAAGGCTTACTCGGCAGCCAGGGCAGAGTCTGTCGCGAACTGCGCCACATAGACCGCCAATTGGCGCATGAAGGCGGTGATCGCTCCGGCAACCGAAGCGAAGTCGGCCCGCTTTTCCAGCGTAATTTCGTCGACATAGATCGACCGGTTCACTTCGATCTGCAGAGCATGCAGCCCGCGTGACGGGCGGCCGTAATGCTCGGTGATGAAGCCGCCGGCATAGGGCTTGTTGCGGATCGCCGTGAAGCCCATTTCTTCGAAGATGGCGACGGCCGCGCGCGACAGTTCCGCCGAAGCGCTGGTGCCATAGCGATCGCCGATGATGAAATCCGGCCGCGAATTTGTACCGGCGACACGGACATTGCCCGGCATGGAGTGGCAATCGATCAGCACACCAAAGCCGAACTGGACATGCGTGCGGGCGATCAACCGCCGCAGCGCCGCATGATACGGCTTATAGACGGCCTCGATGCGATCGAGCCCTTCCTGCACCGACAGCCGACGCGCATAGATTTCCATGTTCTCGGCAACGATGCGCGGAATGGTGCCGAGCCCGCCTGCGACACGCAGCGAATTGATGTTCGCGTAAGGCGGCAGCAGACCGTCGAACATACGCGGATCGAGCTCGTAGGGCTCGCGGTTCACATCCAGATAGGCGCGCGGAAAGTTGGCAAGCAGGAACGGCGCGCCGAGCGCGCTCGCATCGCCGAACAGTTCATCGACGTAGTGGTCCTCGGAACGACGTATCGAAACGCCCTCGAGCCGGGACTGAGCGATGAATTCAGGAGGATAGATGCGCCCGCTATGCGGCGAGTTGTAAACGAATGGAATGGTGTGCGACAAAGGCTCCCGGACCTCGAAAAGTGCGTATTCGGGGATTTCCTGCACCCTTTTTCCCTCTTTACCCTGCCAGGAGGCCACTGCTTCGCCCATGTTGCCAGTTGCCGCACGGCAAGTCCATACTATCTCATGGGGATGACGCCTTGGATGACCTCTTCATTGGTTGTTTACTGGCCGAACTCTAGTGTAAATGGCTGGAGCCCACGCATAAATTACTGATAAGCGGTCTGGATAATGACTCAGAAGATACTTCTTGCAGAAGACGACAACGACATGCGCCGCTTCCTTGTGAAGGCGCTTGAAAAGGCAGGCTACAAGGTCCTCTCCTACGACAACGGCGCCAGCGCCTATGACAGGCTTCGCGAAGAACCCTTCTCGCTGCTCCTGACCGATATCGTCATGCCCGAGATGGACGGAATCGAACTGGCGCGCCGCGCGACCGAGCTCGATCCGGACCTGAAGGTGATGTTCATCACCGGATTCGCGGCTGTCGCACTGAACCCTGATTCGAAGGCACCGAAGGACGCAAAGGTTCTTTCCAAGCCTTTCCACCTGCGCGACCTCGTCGAGGAAGTGAACAAAATGCTTGCCGCGTAAGGCTTCCGGCAGCGTATGTCACAAAACCGAAAAAAGCCTATTGACGGCAAAAAGGGTTTGTGGTCTATGCGCCGCCATCGGATGGGCGTGTAGCTCAGCGGGAGAGCACTACGTTGACATCGTAGGGGTCACAAGTTCGATCCTTGTCACGCCCACCATTCGAATTCAAGGGCTTAGCGGGAAACCGCTAAGCCCTTTTTCGTTCCGGTGCAGCTCGAAGCATTGACTGCGTGCAGCGCCCACGAGCGGAAAGAAACGGATGGACGTCTCAACCGTTGCGCCGGCCTCCCGCCACGCTACGGGTTATTGTAAAACGATCCGCTGTCGTAAGCGCAGGCGTAGTCAAGGACGCATTGTTTGCCCGCCGCATCCCGGAAACTAGCCGTGGTGCGCGCATAGCCCAAGCCGCATTTGGCAGGCGGATAGCGAAAGCTGCTGCCGCCGAATCCGGAGCGGACGAACACCTTCTTGTTCTGGCGGATGATCTGCGAGATCTGGCTACAGGTTGAAGAGCGCGCATCGACGTTCAGTGCCGCTGCGCAGAACGCGGCCGATGGCAGTACCAGCGTAGCAGCTAAGATCGCAGTATTGGCGGCAATGCGAGAAGCAGCGCCCATTTCGCTCCCCCGAATGTGCATGGCGGAAAAAAGACTATACTCGCTTTCCGCGAGCCGACAAATCGGCAGCCCCTCAATCTTAGCTAGACTGGCAGTCTCGCTGGCAGACGAGTGTGCAGCTATCGCTCGCGATCGCTTTGCCCAAGCGCCATCCGCATGCAGAGGACGTCCGTATAGAGCGCGAAGTACACCGGGAGATCATCCGGCGTTCTCGTTCGGGTTTTCTTTGCCGATTGCCAGAATTGAAAGTCGGGCCTATCGACCAATTTCGAACACAGAACAATGGCAAGTCGCTGCCGACAAACAGCACTGCTGAGACAAGAACTACGAGGTAAAGACATGAGACTGGCAACTTTGGCCGCCGCTTCGCTCATCGCCGCGACACTGACCACGACAGCGGACGCGGCATCGCAGAATTTCCCCGGCGCGCCCGGTGCCCTGACGCTCGCCGGCAAGTGCGCCAAGCTCGTCGTCGGCAAGGTCGACGCGACGAAGGGTTGCGAAGCCGAACTTGCGAGCGTGACGCTTGTGAATGGCCAAGTCACCTTCATCTTCACCTCGGGCGGCAAGATGCTGGGCTTTCAAGGCGATGGCACGGCCATCAAGCCCGCCTCCAACGGCAACGCCCGCATGCCACTCAATCTTGTGGTGACGGGCGTCGGCCAGAAGATGACGGGTCAGGTGAAAGTTGCCGGCACCTGCACGATGGGCAACCCCTACGGCGGCAAGCCGGTTGCCATCGAATGCACGGCCGAAAGCAAGGACACGGCCTTTGCGGGCAGCTTCCGCACCAATGGCAAGGCGCCGAAGCAGAAGTAGGCCACCGTTTGCGGCTACGGGCCAGGCTCAGGCGCACCAGGCGCTATTCGCGCCGGGTTTGCGGGCCAAGCCCTCGTTGATCATCTGCACGCCGATCGACCGGCCGTCGCGTGACACGACATGCGGCGCGCCGGCCTTGCCCGGCTGCCCGGCCGGGTTCATCGAGAAGGATCCGGAGTTCAGGATGTTCAGGAGCCGCAGCTTGGCAGAGAAGCCCAGGCGCTTCTCGTTGTCACAACGGGCCGTCTCAATGCCAGGGCTCACCACGTCGGCAATGGCGATCTTCTCGCCCTTGTACCAGAACGTGCCTCCATCAGCGACGCAGTTGATGTGCTCTCCCTGCCCGCAATAACCGAACGCGGCCTTGCCGGTCTGCGCCTGCGCGGGCGAGATGGAGGCCGGGATCGCTTTTTCCGGCACGGCAGGTGCCTTGGCCGGAATAGGCACAGCGGCAGGCGGCATGATGCGTGCCGCCGCGGTGATCGAGGCGGTCTGCCTTGGGCTGGAATCGCGTGCAGGTTCGCTCCGCGCGACCAAGGCCGGCCGGGAGACGAGGGAGGCCGGCGCATGTGTGGCGAGCATCGGCTTCACGCTCTTCCAGTTGTCGTAGGTCGCAATGCCACCAACGGCGATGACGCCGATGATTGTCCAGGGAAGAGCGCTTCCGCCTCCCCTTCCCTTCGATCGTGCCGATGATTTGCGGCGGCGGGTCGCAGTCTTTGCCATCTATCCGATTCCCGTGAACGCACGGATTATCGCCGGGCAATCCTTTCCGAAAGGTTGGCAGTTCTTCATTTTCGTATGGAAGACGAGGGGCAGCGGATGTGCTGACATTTCCCTCAGTCGCAGCTGCGCCCATCCGGGCCAGCATGTGGCTTTCCGGCGCAAGCTTGCACTCCGCTATTGGCCGGTGGCGGTCCTAGCCACCGTTGCTGCGACTTACGGGCCGTTCATCTTGCAGGAAGTGGAACCGCGGTTCGAGCGATCCCGATCATCAGAGTGACGATCCAGGATGGTTCGGAGCGCCCGACGAAAACCGCGGGCAAAAGGCATTAGAGCTACACCGCCGGGGACGCCGTGTCCGGCCTCAAGCCCGTCGGCGGATCCCAACGAGAGCCCAGCGAATTCATGATCTCGATTCTTTCCAGATCGATCTGAATATCAGCGGCCGAAGCGCTTACCATTCGATCTCGTGCTTCATGTAAATGTCGTGCGGCACCGAAGTTGTTTTCATCTTTTCTCACTGGTTGTCGCGAGTAAAAATGTCAGGGTTGCAATTACCAATTACGTCAGCGGGTCGGCTTTGCAACCGTGGAATCGTCCTCCACAGCCGGCTTCGGCCCACCCTTCGAAAGATCGCCGCCGGTTACGTGTGCGGGAACGTGGACGTCATCGAAAACGCCGTGTGGCAGCGTCAGGTCGACCTGATGTGGAGGCAGCACTTGCGCCTTCTGCATTCGGTTGGGGCGCGCCCGCTTCATTCGGTCGGATTTCTCCGTACGTTTGTCGGGAGTGTGGGTCGAGGGGTGCATCGTCGGCCTCCTTTTTCATTGCGCATAACACTGGTGAACTAGGGACTAACGACCGCGATGCCGGATGGTTCCAAAGAAAAACAAAGCGCATCGCGCCGATCTTGACTGGCGCGAGAAGTTCACTACCTTCGCCTTATCCCACGGCCTCGGACATCGGCCGATGGGTCAACCTGGTGCCGGGCCCCTCTGGCGAGAGTTTTTACGGCGCTCTCGTGATGTCGGTACCGCCTGCAGCTTTAGCCGGCGGATTTTTCATCGATGAAACAGCTCACCATGCCTCACGCGCATGCCTTTTGTGGTATGTCGCGTTTTTCAAGCACATATTTTCTGTTCGACATCAGTCGCGGCTGCGAGGTGCGGCCATGAACAACAGTTCCCCGCAAAAGTCAGCGCTCAGCTATTTCACCTGGGCCTTCATTTTCACCGGCCTCGGCCTGATCCTGGGGGCAGCCCTTGGCTGGCAAGCGACCGGCACCATCGGCGGCATGGCGACCGTCTTCTTCATCTGCACGGTGCTCGCCGTGCTAGAGATTTCGCTCTCCTTCGACAATGCCATTGTCAACGCCAACAAGCTGAAGGAAATGACGCCGGTCTGGCAGCATCGCTTCCTCACCTGGGGCATCGTCATCGCCGTCTTCGGCATGCGTATTATCTTTCCGCTGGCAATCGTCGCGATCGCCGCCAAGATCGGTCCATGGGAAGCCCTGGTGCTCGCCGCGCGGGAGCCTGCGGAATACGCCCGCATCATGAACGACGCGCACCTGCCGATCGCCGCCTTCGGTGGCACCTTCCTGATGATGGTCGGCCTCAACTACTTCTTCAACCATGAGAAGGACGTCCACTGGATCGCCGGGCTTGAAAAGCTCATGGCCCGCTCGGCGACGATCAAGGGTATCGAGATCGCCTTCGTTCTGGCGCTGGTTCTCGTGTTCTCGTCGTTCCTCGGCGAAGAAGAAGCCACGACCTTCGTGCATTGCGCCATCTATGGCCTTCTGACCTTCCTGGCGGTCGAGGTGATCGGCGGTCTGCTCGATGCCTCGCAGCAGACGATGAGCGCCGCCGCCAAGGGTGGTCTCGGTGCCTTCATCTATCTCGAAGTGCTGGATGCCAGCTTCTCCTTCGACGGCGTTATCGGCGCCTTCGCGCTGACGCAGAACCTCTTCGTCATCGCCATCGGCCTCGGCATCGGCGCCATGTACGTGCGCTCGATGACGATCATGCTCGTCGAAAAGGGAACACTTGCCGAATACCGCTACCTCGAGCATGGTGCCTTCTACGCGATCCTGATCCTCTCTGTGATCATGTACATCCAGACGATGTTCCATATTCCCGAGGTCATCACCGGCCTTGGCGGCGCGGCCCTGATCGGCATCTCGCTGTGGTCCTCCATCCGCTACAACAGAAAGGAGCAGGCAGAGGAGCGCGCGCAGGCGCACAAGGAACTGCACGCCTGAATCCGCTAGGCCGCACCCGATGGTGCGGCTTCATCTGGACAAAAAATAAAGCCCGCGACCATCCGGTTGCGGGCTGTTTGTATCTGGCGATCGCGGACCGCCAGAACCACGCCGACGCGCAGATAAGTTTAGTGGTTGATTCTGCCGAACATGCTCGGGTCGATGCCGAGCTCGCGCAGGTCGCGGGCCTTCGGGCGACGGCCAGCTTCGATGCTGGCGCTCACGGCATTTGCGGCACCGATCACCGCAAAGGCGCGGCCAAGGAAACCATCGCGAACGGACTTACGGAAGGACATTTTCTTTCTCGCTTCGCTTTATGATTGACAGCTCAGATATGGCGAGGCGCAGGCCGCCCCACAAGCGACGGAAAATTCAGCCCTGCCATGCAAGAACACGCGATCAGCGGGCTTCGCTGGCTCGAAGAAAGAGCTGCTCCTCAAACCAGGCAGGACCTGTCCCCTTGTCACCAGACGAAAAGGCCGGCGATGTTTCCATCGCCGGCCGCAATTGAGGGGTTCGGGCAGTCTTTTTCTTTTAGTCCTCGTTTGCCGCAAGCTGGGACAGAACTTCGCCGCGTCCGCGCAACCGCAGGATCAGCGGGATGATGAAGGCTGCCGCGGCAACGATCAGCAATCCGGCGGCAATCGGCGACATCACCAACGTCGTCACATCGCCCTGGCTGATGGCGAGCGCGCGGCGCAGCTGCTGCTCGGCCAGCGGGCCAAGGATCAGGCCGACGACAGCAGGCGCAATCGGATAGCCGAAGAGCCGCATGATGTAGCCGAGGACGCCAAAGGCGAGCAGCATGCCGAGCTCGAACACCGATGGGTTGGCGCCGATCGTGCCGAGCGTCGCAAACAGCAGGATGCCGGCATAGAGCCATGGCTTCGGGATCGTCAGCAGGCGAACCCAGAGACCGATCAGCGGCAGATTGAGCACCAGCAGCATCGCATTGGCGATCAGAAGGCTGGCAATCAGACCCCAGACGATTTGCGGGTTGTTCGCAAACAGCAGCGGACCCGGCTGCAAACCGTATTGCTGGAAGCCGGCGAGCATGATCGCCGCCGTCGCCGTGGTCGGCAGGCCGAGCGTCAGCAGCGGCACCAGCGTTCCGGCCGCCGACGCATTGTTCGCAGCCTCGGGACCGGCAACGCCTTCGATGGCTCCCTTGCCGAACTCTTCCGGGTTCTTCGCGAGGCGCTTTTCCGTAGCATAGGAGAGGAACGTACCGATCTCGGCACCGCCGGCCGGCATCGCGCCGATCGGGAAGCCGATCAACGTGCCGCGTAGCCAAGCCTTCCACGAGCGTCCCCAATCCTGCCCCGTCATCCACAGCGAGCCCCTGACAGCCTCGACCTTCTCCTCACCACGATTGCCCTGGGCAGCGATATAAAGCGTCTCGCCGATCGCAAACATCGCGACCGCAAGCGTCGTCACCTCGACGCCGTCGAGCAGATCGGGAACGCCAAACGTAAGACGCGCCTGTCCTGTCTGTTGGTCAATGCCGACCATGGCAAGCGCAAAGCCGATGAAGAGCGACGTCAGGCCCCGCAGAGCCGAATCCCCGAAAGCCGAGGAGACGGTCACGAAGGCGAGAACCATGAGGGCGAAATACTCGCGCGGTCCGAAAATCAGCGCAAGCTTGACGATGTAGGGAGCGATGAAAGCAAGGCCGAGCGTTGCGATCAGTCCCGCGACGAACGAGCCGATCGCGGCTGTCGCGAGCGCCGGCCCACCGCGTCCCGCCCGCGCCATCTTGTTGCCCTCGAGCGCGGTGACGATCGAGGCGCTTTCTCCAGGTGTATTGAGAAGGATGGACGTCGTCGACCCACCATACATGCCGCCGTAGTAGATGCCGGCGAACATGATCAGCGAACCGGCCGGATCGAGCTTGTAGGTGACAGGAAGAAGAAGCGCGACGGTCAGCGCCGGGCCGATGCCCGGCAGCACGCCAACCGCAGTGCCGAGCGTAACGCCGACGAGCGCATAGAGCAGGTTCATCGGCTGCATGGCGACCAGGATGCCCTGGAAGAGGAATTCGAAGGTGCTCATCGCATCCAATCCTAGAAAAAGATTCGTTCGAACGGCCCGGCAGGCAGGGTCAGCTGCAAAAGCTTCGCGAAGATCACCCAGACGACGAAGCTGAAGGCGATGCCCGCAGGGATCGAGATCCAAAGTTTGCGACGTCCGAAGCCGGCCGCCGTGAACGCAAAGAGAATGCCGGTTGCGATCGAAAAGCCTGCTGTCTTGAGAAGCAGCATCTGCGCGGCAAGGCCGGCGACAATCCAGATGACAGGAGCGACTTCCTGATGCTCCCGCTCCGGAAACTCGTTGCGCCAGGCTTCGAAAACGGTCCAGATGCCGAGACCGATCAGCCCGAAGGCCACGACCTTGGGTGCGGTTGCCGGACCGATACGGTCATACTGGGCGATGGCGCGCATGTGCGAGGCATCCCAAAGCATGACGGCGGCGACGACGAAAAGACAGATGGCGATGACCAGCGCCGCCCAGTCGGGGCGGCGCTTCGTTGCCAAGGGTTCGTTACCCCTGCTCATTGAACAAGTCCGATCTCTTTGAGGATGGTTTCGGTTGCCGAAACGTCCTTGTCGAGCTGTGCCTTGAAAGCATCGCCGGCGAGGTAGGTATCAGCCCAGCCCTTGGTCTTCAGGATTTCCTGCCAACCGGCGGACTTCGAAAGCTTGTCGAAATCGGCGGTGATCGCAGCCGTCTGCTCGGCCGAAAGACCAGGTGCTGCAGCAACCATGCGCCAGTTCTGGACAGCGACGTCAAGGCCCGACTCCTTCAGCGTCGGCGCGTCGACGCCCTCGATGCGCTTGTCGCTGGAAACAGCCAGAAGCCGGAGCTGCCCGGCCTTCACCTGCGATTCGAATTCTCCGTAGCCGGAAATGCCCGCGGTAACCTGCCCTCCGAGAATAGCAGCCAGAGCTTCACCACCACCGGAGAAGGCGACATAGTTGATCTTCGTCGGGTCGACGCCGGCAGCCTTGGCGATCAGACCGACTGCGATATGGTCGGTGCCGCCTGCCGAACCGCCGCCCCAGGAAACCGAGCCCGGATCCTGCTTCAGCTTGGCAACGAGATCGGCCATCGTTTTGATGTCGGACGCAGCCGGGACGACGATCGCCTCGTATTCACCGGTGAGGCGGGCAATCGGCGTGACGTCCTTGAGGGTGACTGGCGACTTGTTGGTCAGTATCGCGCCGACCATGACGTAGCCGCCAACGATCAGTGCGTTCGGGTTGCCGTTGTTCTGGCCGGTGAACTGGGCGAGACCGATGGTGCCGCCGGCGCCAGGAACGTTCTGAACCTGAACGTTGCCTGAGATGCCTTCCTTCTGCATGACGGTCTGGAGCGAACGGGCGGTCTGATCCCAACCGCC
This sequence comes from Rhizobium sp. BK538, assembly GCF_014197575.1. NCBI lineage: Bacteria > Pseudomonadati > Pseudomonadota > Alphaproteobacteria > Hyphomicrobiales > Rhizobiaceae > Rhizobium > Rhizobium sp. BK538. The sequence goes on along the minus strand of NZ_JACIFT010000003.1, from coordinate 122,863 downwards.
GCCGGGGGCGGCCGGGGCGATGATGGTGTAGTCGGCCGCATGGGCCGGCAACGCGATCGCAGCTGCAAAAATGGTTGCAAGGAAAGTATGCTTCACGAGTATGTCCTCCGTGGGCGCGGCTGAGGAACCGCGCGTTGTTCTCGATGGAATCGGGAAAGACACCGCAGACGGACTTCAAGGTCCGATATGGCCGGCAAGCTCCTCCCGAAACTTCACCTCTCCGCCTCCACGGAGCTGAAGTTCTGCAAAGCGGACCACAACAAGCTGTCATTTAGCTGACACCGGCCAAGTATCCACCCCATAGCGACACTTTTTTGCCGCAATTGGTCCTGGCCGGGCGACATCGCAGAATTCGGCCGCGATGGAACTTGTCCGCGGCCCAGGCGTTAAGCAGGCCTAGGAGGATTGGGCCATGAGTTCTCACATCGATACCAAGCAAATCGAAAATGAGGGCTTACGACAGGTGTGGAGCGTGCGCGATTTCGCGCGCCGTCATCGGTTGGACAAGGAAGAGGAGAAGCGTCTCCTCGCGCTTTTCGGATCCTTCGCGACCAAGCAGGAATTGCTGGCCAACGCCCAGCGGCCCTGCCTGTTCCGGTAGCCCATTCCGCGAGGAACTCCCTATTGCGTGCGCAGCACTTCGTTCCAGTGCGCGATCAGTCGCGCGCGCTTCACCTGATCCAGATAGACCATCAATCCGGGGCTGACGGGAACGGGCCGTAATTGTGCGCCCAAGAGTTCCTGCATCGTATTGGCGGTATTTTCCCCCGCGACCTCAGGACTGACGGCCGGGATCTGCAATTCCCGCGCCATGATCGTCTGCCCCTCCTTCGACATGAAGAAGGATAGGTAGCGACGTCCCAGCTCGGGCTCACCAGCCGCCTGCGGGACAAGGCCGATACGCGACATCACGACGGTATAGTCCTTTGGCAAAACGATCCCGACATTAGGGTGACGCTTCGCCCAATCAGCGGCGTAGGAGCCGAGAATGTTGTAACCTAGGACGAAACGACCGTCTGAGACGCGCTCAAGAATGGCCGAGCTCGTTGAATAAAGCTTGACGCCGGCCGCGCCCATGGCACCGATCACCGACCAGATATCCCCGAACTGCTCCTGGTCGCGCGCCATGAACAGGAAACCGACGCCGGAGCGCTCGATGTCATAAGTACCGATCCGGCCGTGCACCGCATCGCCCTTGCGCTTGAGGTAATCGACGAATTCGGCGCGCGAACTCGGCGGCGACTCACTGGCGAAGCTCGGCTTGTGATAGACGAACACCGCCGGCTCGAAGGTCAGCGCGTATGCGGTATTGCGCCAATTGGCCCATTTCGGCCAGCGCGCGCTCATCGGCAGGTTGCTCACCTGCGCATAGCCGTCGTTGGAGAGCTTCACCTGCAGGTCCATTGCCGACGAGAAGGCGAAATCCGCCGTACGCTTGCCGGAATCCGTCTCGCGCACGATGCGGTCGTAGATTTCCCCCGTTAGCATGTCTTCGTACCTGACCGCCACATCAGGGTTCGCCTCCTGGAACCCATGGATCATCGGCTGCGCCAGAGGCTCGTCGAGCGATGAATAAACGACAAGCGTCGGAGCCTCCGCATTGCCGGAGCGCGCGGGATAGAACACCTCGTCCGCAGCCGCAAAGCCGGGACAGAGACACAGCAACAGGAAAAGAACGCTCCTCATTGCACGACAATGCACGAGCGGCCACGATCCAGCAAGCCAGCGCGTCAGCCCCATTTGGCGCCCCCACCAAAACCGAAAAATCGCTATGACATCTTCGCACCCACCCTGTATCCTTTTCAAAAATCAAGGGAACATCCGTGCGCATTCTACTGGTGGAGGACAATATCGCGCTGGCCGACGGGCTTTCGGCCATCCTGCGCGGCACCGGCCATGCCGTCGACGTCGTGCATGACGGTGCCTCTGCTAACGCTGTCACGGCGGCCGAGAATTTCGATCTCGTCGTGCTCGACCTGAACCTGCCCGAGATGGACGGCCTGGAGGTGCTGCGCGCCATGCGCGCCCGGCAGAACCGGTCGGCCGTTCTCATCCTGACGGCGCGGGGCGCACCGGAAGAACGGGTCAAGGGCCTTGATCTCGGGGCCGACGATTACCTCATCAAGCCCTTCGACATCTCGGAATTCGAAGCCCGCGTTCGCGTTCTGCTGCGCCGCCAGGCCGGTCTGCATTCGGCGACCGTCAGCTTCGGCGGCCTCTCGCTCGATCTCAATTCGCGCGCCTTCTCCGCCGGCTCGACACCGCTGGACATTCCCGCCCGCGAGCTTGGCCTTCTTGAAATCCTCTTCATGCGCGCAGGAAAGGTCGTTGCCAAGGAAGCGATCATCCAGTCGCTGACCGCCTTCGACGACGACATTTCGGCCAATGCGATCGAGCAATATGTCAGCCGTTTGAGGAAGCGGCTGTCGCCCTATGGCCTCACCGTGAAGACGGCACGCGGTATCGGCTACTATCTCGACAAGCTGCCCGAGGCCCCATGACAACAGCTTATTCGCTCAGACGAAGGCTCTTGTTCTGGCTGCTGATCTCGACCGCCATCATCGGCATGGTCGCGCTTGCGGACACCTACCGCGAGGCCGTGCAGACCTCCAACATCGTATCGGACCGGGTACTAGCCGGCTCGGCACTCGCCATCGCCGAACGCGTGGTCGTCGCGGAAGATGGCACGCTCGAGGTCGATATCCCCTATGTCGCGCTGGAGATGCTGACCTCGGCAGCACAGGACCGCGTCTTCTACCGCGTCGACGGGCCGCCCGGAAAATTCATCACCGGCTACCAGGCGCTTCCGGTCCTTGCCGAAACCGTGGGTGACACCGCCGCCTTTGCTGATGATACGTTCCGTGGCGAGCCGATCCGTGTCGCAACGCTCAAGCGCTCGGCCTCGACAGGTATCCGCTCCGTGCCCTTCGCCGTTACCGTCGCCGAAACCACGATTGCCCGCCGTCAGCTTGCCCGCGCCATCCTCTTCCGCTCGGCGCTCCGCCTCTCCTTGATGATCGCAGGGGCTGCCGTCATCGTCTGGATCTCGGTCACCGTCGCGCTGCGTCCGCTTTACAAGCTGCGCGACGCGATTGGCGAGCGCAGCCCCGACGATCTCCATCCGATCGAACAATCGGTTCCAAGCGAGGTGCAGCCGCTGGTCGATACGGTCAACGGCTTCATGGTGCGCCTGGAATCGGCGCTCGATGCGCTTCGCAACTTCACCGGCAACGCCAGCCACCAGTTGCGTACCCCGCTTGCGATCATCCGCACGCAGCTCGCGTTATCGGCCCGTGCCGGCACATTGGTCGAAGCACAAGGATCGGCCTTGAAGGGCGATCAGGCCGTTGCTCATGCCGAACGAATCCTCGCGCAATTGCTGCTGATGGCGAAGATCGATGCCGCAACGGCCAAGGAGGCGCTGACGGCGTCCTCGATCGACCTGACGGCCATCGCGCAGGAAATCACCGGGGAGCTCATCCCGGCCGCCGCCGAGGCCGGCATCGACCTCGGCTTCGAAGGTGACCGCCCTGCGCTCGTCCGTGCCGAGCCTTTGCTGATCGGCGAACTGCTACGCAACCTTGCTGGAAACGCCATCGCCTATGCAGGCAAGGGCGCAGAGGTGACCGTCCGGATATCCGAGACGGATGACACCGTCTGCCTCGACGTCGAGGACAATGGCCCCGGCATTCCGTCCGATAAGCTTGCCGCCGTCCGGCAGCGTTTTTCGCGTGGCAGCGATTCCGGCGCGCCGGGCGCCGGGCTCGGACTGCCGATCGTCGAGGAGATCGCGGGCCTCTTCAATGCGGCGCTGACGCTGGAGCCCGGCGCGAACGGAAAGGGCCTCAAAGCCTCAGTGACTTTTGCGAAGGCTGCCTAAAGGGTTAGCCGGCTTTGCCTTACCGACTTGCATTCTTTCGCTGCATTGCACACACTGCCATCAGGGAATAGCAAATGCCGTCAACGATACGGCAGCGGACAAGGCAATACATGTCGATCAAAGCCAGCATCTATCATCTGACGCATTACAAATACGACAAGCCGGTCCGCCTCGGGCCTCAGATCATCCGCCTCAAGCCCGCCTCGCATTCGAAAACGCGGGTCATCAGCCATGCGCTGAAGGTCTCGCCGTCCAATCATTTCGTCAACCTGCAGCAGGATCCCTACGGCAACTATCTCGCCCGCTACGTCTTCCCCGACCCGGTCACTGAGTTCAAGATCGAGGTCGATCTCGTCGCCGACATGACGGTCTACAATCCCTTCGATTTCTTCATCGAGGAGAGCGCCGAGATGTGGCCCTTCTCCTATCCCGAAGACATCAGGGACGACCTGAAGATCTACATGCAGCCGCAGCCGGTGGAGCCGGCGCTGGCCGCCTATCTCGCCGGCATCGACCGCACACCGGTTCGCACCACGGATTTCATCGTCGGCCTCAATGCGCGGCTTAAGAACGACATCGAATACGTCATCCGCATGGAACCGGGTGTCCAGACCCCGGAGGAAACGCTGAAGCTGGCGCTCGGCTCCTGCCGCGATTCCAGCTGGCTGCTGGTCGAAATCCTGCGCAATCTCGGCCTCGCCGCCCGCTTCGTCTCGGGTTATCTCATCCAGCTGACGCCCGACCTGAAGGCGCTCGATGGCCCTTCGGGCACCGAAGTCGACTTCACCGACCTGCATGCCTGGTGCGAGGTCTATCTCCCCGGCGCCGGGTGGGTTGGCCTCGACCCGACTTCGGGTCTTCTGACCGGCGAAAGCCACATTCCGCTGGCCGCCACCCCGCACTACCGCAACGCCGCGCCGATCTCCGGCGCGCTCTACGGCGAGGCCAACACCGAGTTCGCCTTCGACATGAAGGTCGCGCGCGTTGCCGAGCATCCGCGTATCACCAAGCCCTTTTCCGACGACAGCTGGCACGAGCTTAACGAACTTGGCGCCAAGGTCGACCGCATCCTCGAAGCCGAGGACGTACGGCTGACGATGGGCGGTGAGCCAACCTTCGTCTCCATCGACGACTTCGAATCCGAGGAATGGAACACCGCCGCCGTCGGCCCGACCAAGCGCGACAAGGCCGACATGCTGATCCGCAAGCTGCGCGAGCGCTTCGCCCCCGGCGGCTTCCTGCATTACGGCCAGGGCAAGTGGTACCCCGGCGAAAGCCTGCCGCGCTGGACCTTCTCGCTCTACTGGCGCAAGGACGCCAGGCCGATCTGGCAGAACCCGGATCTGATCGCCGGCGAAGGCAAGGAGACCGGCGCCAAGGCCGAGGACGCCTCGAACCTGCTCAACGCCATCGCCAGGGAACTGGCGATCGAGACCGATATGGTGCTGCCCGCCTACGAGGATCCGGCCGAATGGATCATCAAGGAAGGCAGCCTGCCCGAAAACGTCGATCCGTCCAATTCCAAGCTGAAGGACCCGGAAGAGCGCAGCCGCATCGCCCGCGTCTTCGAGCGCGGCCTGACGACGCCGACCGGCTATATCTTGCCCGTCCAGGCATGGAACGCCAGGGCTTCGGGCAGGCGCTGGGTCAGCGAGAAATGGAAGACCCGCCGCGGCAAGATCTTCCTCGTGCCCGGCGACAGCCCCGTCGGCTACCGCCTGCCGCTCGGCACCTTGCCCTATGTGCCACCGGCCCGCTTTCCCTATATCCATCCCGCCGATCCCTCTATCCCGCGCCAGCCGCTGCCCGAAGTCTTCGTGCCCAGCGGCCGCGCCATGCCGGAAGCGTCCCGTCAGACCGATGACAGCAGCCAGAACCGCGTCGAGCAGACGATCGGCGAAATCGGCGGCGCCGTGCGCACCGCGATCTCGGTGGAACCGCGCGACGGCAGGCTCTGCGTGTTCATGCCGCCGGTCGAGCGCATCGAGGACTACCTCGAGCTGATTGCCGCCGCCGAAAACGCAGCGGCCGAACTCGGCCTGCCCGTCCACATCGAAGGCTATTCGCCACCGCAGGACGAGCGCATCAATGTCATCCGCGTCGCCCCCGATCCCGGTGTCATCGAGGTCAACATCCATCCCGCCTCCAACTGGCAGGATTGCGTCGACATCACCACGGCGATCTACGAGGAAGCCCGGCAAAGCCGCCTCGGCGCCGACAAGTTCATGATCGACGGCCGCCACACCGGCACCGGCGGCGGCAACCACGTGGTCGTCGGCGGCGCCAATCCCGGCGACAGCCCGTTCCTGCGCCGCCCCGATCTTCTGAAGAGCCTGGTGCTGCACTGGCAGCGCCACCCCTCGCTCTCCTACATGTTCTCTGGCATGTTCATCGGCCCGACCAGCCAGGCGCCGCGCATCGACGAAGCCCGCCACGACAGCCTCTACGAGCTGGAAACGGCGCTTGCCCAGATCCCCGCGCCCGGGCGCGGCCCGACGCCGCTGCCGTGGATCACCGACCGGCTGTTCCGCAACACGCTGATCGACGTCACCGGCAACACCCACCGCGCCGAAATCTGCATCGACAAGCTGTTTTCCCCCGATGGCCCAACCGGCCGCCTCGGCCTCGTCGAGTTCCGCGGCTTCGAAATGCCGCCGAATGCCCGCATGTCGCTTGCCCAGCAATTGCTGGTGCGCGCGCTCATCGCCCGCTTCTGGCAAAACCCCGCCGACGGCCGCTTCGTCCGCTGGGGCACGACGCTGCACGACCGCTTCATGCTGCCGCACTTCGTCTGGGCCGATTTCCTCGACGTGCTCGGCGATCTCAAGCAGAACGGCTTCGACGTCAGCCCGGAATGGTTCAAGGCGCAGCTCGAATTCCGCTTCCCCTTCTGCGGCGAGGTCGAATACGAGGGCTCGAAACTGGAGCTGCGCCAGGCGCTGGAACCGTGGAATGTGATGGGCGAGGAAGGCGCAATCGGCGGCACCGTGCGCTATGTCGACAGCTCCGTCGAGCGGCTTCAAGTGCGCCTCGAGACCAGCAATGCCTCCCGCTACACCGTTACCTGCAACGGCCGGACCGTGCCGCTGACGCCGACCGGCAGCGCGGGTGTCTCGGTCGCCGGCGTCCGCTTCAAGGCCTGGCAGCCAGCGTCGGGATTGCATCCGCTTTTGCCGGTCAACACACCGCTGACCTTCGACATTTATGATACATGGTCGAAGCGTTCGATCGGCGGCTGCATCTATCATGTTGCCCATCCGGGCGGGCGTAACTATGACACCTTCCCGGTCAATGGTAACGAAGCGGAAGCAAGGCGTCTGGCGCGATTCGAGCCGTGGGGGCATACGGCAGGTGCATTCATTCCGCATGCCGAGACAGCTTCACCGGAATTCCCGCTGACGCTGGATCTTCGGCGACCGGTGGGAATCTAGACGTTAGGACAAAATGGGCAAAAAACCGACGGCCGAACTGAGGGAAGAGCCACGCAGCCGCACCGGAAACGATGCGGTACTCGGTTATGCCCCTCTGCCTGGCGTCGCCGACGAAATGGTCGACACAAACGGCGCCATCCGGCCCGTCTGGCAACGTTTCTTCGCGCATCTGAGCGGCATGCCCGAAAAGGATCTGACCGAGCGCTTCACCCGGGCCGACCGTTACCTGCGGGATGCCGGTGTCTTTTACCGCGCCTATGGCAGCACCGGCAGCGCCGAGCGCTCCTGGCCCCTCTCGCATGTGCCTGTCCTGATCGATGCGCGCGAATGGGAGGCAGTATCCGCCGGCCTCGTTCAGCGCGCCGACCTGCTTGAGGCGATCGTTGCCGACATCTACGGCCAGAATCGGCTCGTCGAGGACGGCGTCCTGCCGCCAGCACTCATCGCCGCCAATCCGGAGTACCAGCGTCCGCTCGTTGGCGTCACTCCAGCTGGCGGCCATTATCTGCATTTCTGCGCCTTCGAGATCGGCCGCGGCCCTGACGGCAACTGGTGGGTGCTGGCCGACCGCACCCAGGCTCCCTCAGGCGCCGGCTTTGCGCTGGAAAACCGCGTCGCGACGACCCGCGCCTTCTCCGACATCTACGCGGAAACGCCCGTCCACCGGCTGGCCTCCTTCTTCGGCGCGTTCCGCGATTCGTTGCAGGGCATGAAGCACAGCGGCGACGACCGTATCGCCGTCCTGACGCCCGGCCCCGCCAACGAAACCTACTACGAGCACGCCTATATCGCCCGCTATCTCGGCTTCATGCTGCTCGAAGGGGAAGACCTGACCGTCGTCAACGGCAAGGTCATGGTCCGCACCGTTTCGGGGCTCAAGCCGATCACTGTGCTATGGCGCCGCCTTGATTCAGCCTATGCCGACCCGCTCGAACTGAACCAGAATTCGCATATCGGTACGCCCGGCCTCGTCGAAGCGCTGCGCGCCGAAAGCGTGACAATCGTCAATGCGCTCGGCAGCGGCATCATCGAAACACGCGCGCTGCTGGCCTTCATGCCGATGATCTGTCGCCGGCTGTTTGGCGAAGAACTGAAACTCCCCTCGATTGCGACCTGGTGGTGCGGTCAGAAAGATGAGCGCGAGCATGTGGCCGAGAACATCGAGAAAATGGTGATCGGCCCCGCCTATTCGCGCGCACCCTTCTTCGACGACAGCGGCGAATCCGTGCTCGGCTCGAGCTTGCGCGCTACCGCCAAGGACTCGATCGGCGATTGGTTGAATTCCGACGGCGCAAGACTCGTCGGGCAGGAAGTCGTGACGCTGTCGACGACACCGGCCTGGATCGGCGGCAAGCTGACGCCGCGGCCGATGTCCTTGCGCGTCTTTGCCGCCCGCACGGCCAATGGCTGGCAGATCATGCCGGGCGGTTTTGCCCGCATCGGCGGCAGCGACGACGTTTCAGCCATCGCCATGCAATCGGGCGGTGCGGCCGCTGACGTGTGGATCGTTAGCGACAAGCCGGTTGAACGCCATACGCTGCTGCCGGCGGAAGGCAGCTTCACCCGCAACATGCCGGGCAGTTTGCCGAGCCGCGCCGCCGACAACCTGTTCTGGCTCGGCCGCTACATCGAACGCGCGGAAGGCGCGCTGCGCATCCTGCGCGCCTGGCACGCCCGCTTTGCGGAAGCCGCCGATCCGAGCCAGCCGCTGCTGGCCGACGTGACTGCCTATCTGGCGGCCGTCGACATCGACACCGAAGACGCGGTGCCAAACACACTGCTGCGCAACATCGACAGCGCCGTCTATTCCGCCAGCAATATCCGCGACCGCTTCTCGCCGGACGGCTGGCTGGCGCTCACCGATCTCGCCAAGACCGCGCGACGGTTCCACGAGACGATCTCGCCCGGCGACGACGCCAGCCATGCGATGACGATCCTGCTGCGCAAGCTCGCCGGCTTCGCAGGTCTCGTGCACGAGAACATGTATCGCTTCACCGGCTGGCGCTTCCTCTCGCTCGGCCGCCATATCGAGCGCGGCCTGCACATGACGCGCCTGCTCGGCCACATGTCGGGGCCGGACGCCCCGGACGGCGCGCTCGACATGCTGCTCGAGATCGGCGACAGCGTCATGACCCATCGCCGTCGCTATAACGTCAACACCGCCCGCCTGACGGTGACCGATCTGCTCGCGCTCGATCCGCTCAACCCGCGTTCGATCCTCTTCCAGATGAATGAGATCCACCGCGAGGTCGAACAACTGCCGAACGCACTGGTCAACGGCCAGATGTCGCCGTTCTACCGCGAAGCGATGCGTCTGCACTCCGGCCTTGCCGTCATGACGCCCGAGACGATGAGTGTCGATGTCTATCGTCGCCTCGAACGCGAGCTGGAACTGCTGTCCGACCTTCTCGCCCGCACATATCTCGGGTGACGCGCGTGCTCTACGACCTCTCCCTGCACATGGGCTACATCTACGACACGCCGGCTTCCGGCGCGCGCCACATCATGCGGCTGATGCCGTTGTCGCTGCCAAACCGTCAGCGGCTGATTGCCGGCTCGATCAAGGTCTCGCCAACGCCGGACGAGCAGGCGCACTTCGTCGATTTCTTCGAGCACCCGGCAACCTCCTTCATGCTGCGCGCGCCGCACGAGAAGCTGGACATTCGGATGCAGGCCCGCGTCCAGGTGGAGAGCCATTCGATCTCGGTAGATTTTTCGCCGGTGCTTGCGAAGCTGCCGGATGAAGTCGCGGGCGTCTGGTCGCTGAAGCCCGATTCCCCGCACCACTTTCTCGGCAACAGCCCCCGCCTGCCGGAAACGCGCGCGATCTCGGAATATGCGAAGGCCAGCGCCGAACCGTCACTGACGGTGCTGCAGATCGCCACGGCACTTTGCGCCAAAATTCATCGGGATTTCACCTACGACGCCGAAGCCACGACCGTCGATACGACCCCGCTCGAGGCCTTCCAGTTGAAGAGCGGCGTCTGCCAGGACTTCGTCCATGTGATGATCCTTGCGCTCCGCAGCCTCGGCATCCCGGCTGGCTATGTCTCGGGCTTCCTACGCACCATTCCGCCGCCCGGCAAGGAGCGGCTGGAGGGCGCCGACGCCATGCACGCCTGGGTCAGGGTCTGGTGCGGCGAAACGATCGGTTGGATCGAGCTCGACCCGACGAACAACATCCCAGCCGGCACCGACCACATCGTCGTCGCCTATGGCCGCGACTACGCCGACGTCGCGCCTGTCATCGGCGTCCTGAAGAGCTACGGCGGCCAACGCGCCGTCCAGGCAGTGGATGTGATCCCGCTCAGTTGATTGACATCCGATAGCTGTATTGGCGCTGCGCATCCCTCAGGCAAGGCGTTTTCACCGAGGCTGCGCACAAGAAAGTGACATTCCGTTAGAATCTTAACGACCTGATAAAGGTGAACTCAAGAATTGAGGCGCATGAGTTAAGCATATTGGGGCACTAACTCAGGTGAACATGATGAGCACCTTTCAAGCGCTGAAGTCGAGCCTGTCTCGGCTGCGGAACGACCGGTATGGCAATTTCGGGATCATAAGCGCAGTTCTGCTGCCGGTCACAATAGGAGCGGGCGCGCTCGCCGTTGACATCACCAACGCTGCAATGGCGAAGCATCAGCTGCAGGAAGCCTCCGATGCTGCGGCGCTTGCCACCGCCTCCGCCCTTGCTGACGGAAAGATCGACACAACGACCGCCTCGGCCTTCGCGAAGGATTTCCTTGCCGGCCAGATGGCAAACTTCATTGGCGACACGACCGCACTGAGGAATGCCACCACTGCCACGGCGACCAAGACGACCTCCAGCGGCGGCGCAAGCTACAGCGTGAGCGTCTCATCTTCCTACAGCATGGATCTGAGCGGCCTGGCACACGTCATCGGCTTCAAGACCACCAATATCGGCGCGGCAAGCGAAACGGCGAGCGGTTACTCCGAAAAGCAGGGTTCCGTCTCGATCTTTCTCGCACTCGATAAATCGGGGTCGATGGGCGAGCCGACGACGACCACCTACAGCTATACCTGCGGCAGGAACAACAATAAGACCTGCACAGGCTATTACACTAAAATTGAAGCATTGAAGCTTGCGGTCGGCAATCTGACGGCAGAACTGGACAAGGCGGACCCGACCCACATCTACTCCCGCACGGGTGCCGTCGCCTATGACATCAAAACCTATGCGGAAACCGCGCTCGCCTGGGGAACCAGTGGTGTAACCACCTACGTCAACGCATTGGTCGCAGCCAACGGCACGAATTCCAGCGGGGCTATGAACAAGGCCTACACGTCTTTGACCGCCCTGAACAACGCCGGAAATGACAACGAAACCGCGCTGCACCAGGCCAAGACTCAGCAGACGCCCAAGAAATATATCGTCTTCATGACGGACGGTGACAACAACAACGATCCATCGGGTGGTCGTTCGTATGACACCCTGACCAAGGACACGTGCAATACCGCCAAGAGCAAGGATATCGAAATCTACACGGTCGCCTTCATGGCGCCTGAGAATGGCCAGGCGCTGCTGAAGTATTGCGCGACAGACGACAATCACTACTTCAAGGCAGAAAGCATGTCCGATCTTCTCTCCGCCTTCAAGGAGATCGGCGCAAAGACCTCCAATCAGACAACACGCTTGATCAACTGATCTCTTCGCGCAGTTTTCCCAACAAATAAGCCGCTCCGGAACCAACCGGAGCGGCTTTTCGTTTCGAAACGCGCGTATCAAAATCGGAAAAACCGATTGAAATCAAGCTCTTTCCGCAAAGGAGCGTCGAGCCTCGTCAATTTTATCGTTTGGGTAATTCCCTTGTTGCAAGTGCGTTGTAACGATGCATAAACTGCGTCTTTAGTGCGTGGTAAACCGATTGAAATTGACATAACGCACTGAAACCAAACAGAATTGGCGAGGACTGACGATGAACACCGTTTCGAAGCCGACCATCCCTTCCCCCGCCCCCCGCAGTTCCAAGCCTGAAATTCTCGCCGAGGAAATCATCGAGCGCCTGACCTACCGCATCGGCAAGGATGCGAAGGTCGCCAAGCCTCATGACTGGCTGACTGCCACCATCCTCGTCGTGCGTGACCGCATCATCGACAAGTGGATGGAATCGACCCGCAAGGTCTATGCGACCGGCGACAAGCGCGTTTACTACCTCTCGCTCGAATTCCTCATCGGCCGCCTGATGCGCGATGCGATCTCGAACCTCGGCCTCATGGAACAGGTTCGCGACGCGCTCGCCTCGCTCGGCGTCGATGTTTCCGTCATTGCGGGCCTCGAGCCAGATGCAGCCCTCGGTAACGGTGGCCTCGGCCGTCTGGCCGCCTGTTTCATGGAAAGCATGGCGACCGTCGAGGTGCCTGCCTATGGCTACGGCATCCGCTACGTACACGGCCTCTTCCGCCAGCAGCTTGCCGACGGCTGGCAGGTGGAACTGCCGGAGAGCTGGCTGGCGCACGGCAATCCCTGGGAGTTCGAGCGTCGCGAAAGCGCTTACGAAATCGGCTTCGGCGGCACGGTGGATGTCGTCGGCAACCCCGAGGGCGAGCCGCGCTATGTGTGGAAACCGGCCGAGCGCGTCATTGCCGCGGCCTTCGACACGCCTGTCGTTGGCTGGCGCGGCAAGCGCGTCAACACGCTGCGCCTCTGGTCTGCCCAGCCGATCGACCCGATCCTGCTCGATGCCTTCAACGCCGGGGATCACATCGGCGCGCTGCGCGAAAGCAACAAGGCGGAAAGCCTGACTCGCGTTCTTTATCCGGCCGATGCGACGCCGGCCGGTCAGGAGCTGCGCCTGCGCCAGGAGTTCTTCTTCTCCTCCGCATCGCTGCAGGACATTTTGCGCCGTCACCTGCAGCAGTATGACGACTTCACGTCGCTGCCCGACAAGGTGGCGATCCAGCTCAACGATACACATCCGGCCGTTTCCGTCGCCGAACTGATGCGCCTGCTGTGCGATGTTCACGGCCTCGACTTCGACCAGGCCTGGGACATCACCCGCGGCACGATCGGCTACACCAACCACACGCTTCTTCCCGAAGCGCTGGAAAGCTGGCCGATTCCGCTCTTCGAGCGCCTGCTGCCGCGCCACATGCAGATCATCTACGCGATCAACGCCAAGGTGCTGGTCGAGGCGCGCAAGACCAAGACTTTCTCCGAGACGGAGATCCGATCGATTTCCCTGATCGAGGAAAGCGGCGAGCGCCGCGTGCGGATGGGCAATCTCGCCTTCGTCGGCGCCCATTCGATCAACGGCGTTTCGGCGCTGCACACCGACCTGATGAAGGTTACGGTCTTTGCCGACCTGCACAAGCTCTATCCCGACCGCATCAACAACAAGACGAACGGCATTACGCCGCGCCGCTGGTTGCAGCAGTGCAACCCCGGCCTGACCTCGCTGATCCGGGAGGCGATCGGTGACGACTTCCTTGATGATGCCGAAAAGCTGAAGCCCCTCGACAAGTTCGCGAACGATGCAAGCTTCCAGCAAAAGTTTGCGGCGGTTAAGCGTGCCAACAAAGTCGCCTTGTCCAATCTTGTCGCCAGCCGCATGGGCATCAAGCTCGATCCGTCGGCGATGTTCGATATTCAGATCAAGCGCATCCACGAATACAAGCGCCAGCTGCTCAACATCATCGAGGCCGTCGCGCTCTACGATCAGATTCGCTCGCACCCCGAGCTGGACTGGGTCCCGCGCGTCAAACTCTTCGCCGGCAAGGCGGCACCGAGCTATCATAACGCCAAGCTGATCATCAAACTGATCAACGACGTCGCCCGCACGATCAACAACGACCCGGCCGTCCGCGGCTTGCTGAAGGTCGTGTTCGTACCGAACTACAACGTCTCTCTGGCCGAGGTCATGGTGCCCGCCGCCGACCTGTCCGAGCAGATCTCGACGGCCGGCATGGAAGCATCCGGCACCGGCAACATGAAGTTCGCCCTCAACGGCGCGCTGACCATCGGAACGCTCGACGGCGCCAATGTCGAGATGCGCGATCACGTCGGCGAGGACAACATCATCATCTTCGGTCTGCGTGCCGACGAAGTCGCCGCCGCCCGTGCCGATGGCCACAATCCCCGCGCCATCATCGAGGCGTCGCGTGAGCTGTCTCAGGCATTGTCGGCGATCAGTTCGGGCGTCTTCTCGCATGACGACCGAAACCGATACGCGGCGCTGATCGAGGGCATTTATGCGCATGACTGGTTCATGGTTGCTGCCGATTTCGATGCCTATGCCCAGGCCCAGCGCGACGTCGACCAACTCTGGACCGATCCATCGGCATGGAGTTCGAAGGCAATCTGCAACACGGCGCGGATGGGCTGGTTCTCGTCCGACCGAACGATACGCCAATATGCCAAGGAAATCTGGAGAGCCGGATGAAAACGCCGAAAGCCACCCTTGAAGTCAGACTTCCCTGGGAGATTTCGGCAGACGAGATAGCGGCAATCCTCGCAGGGTCGCATTCCAACCCGTTCGCCGTTCTCGGCGTTCACAAATCGGGCGATGCCTATGTCGCCCGCTGCTTCATTCCGGGTGCCGAAGAGGTGACGGCGATGGCGCTCGATGGCAGCGCCATCGGGGAACTGAGTCGGCAGCATCCGGACGGCTTTTTCGCCGGACAGGTTTCGGTGACGAAGCTGCAGCCGGTGCGTTACCGCGCGCGGCGCGGGGACGCCGAGTGGGCTGTGACCGACCCCTACAGCTTCGGACCAGTCCTTGGACCGATGGATGATTATTACGTGCGGGAGGGCTCCCACCTACGCCTCTTCGACAAGATGGGCGCGCACTGGATCAAGCACGAGGGCGCACAGGGCATCCATTTCGCGGTCTGGGCGCCGAACGCCCAGCGTGTCTCCGTCGTCGGTGATTTCAACGGCTGGGACGGCCGCCGCCATGTTATGCGTTTCCGCTCCGGCGCCGGTATCTGGGAGATCTTCGCCCCTGATGTTCCGACGGACGTCGCCTACAAATTCGAGATCCGCGGCCACGACGGCGTTCTTCTGCCGCTGAAGGCCGATCCGTTTGCCCGTCGCAGCGAGTTGCGCCCGAAGACGGCCTCGGTCGCGGCGTCCGAACTGCTGCAGGAATGGGACGACGAAGCGCATCTGAAGCACTGGAGCGAGACCGACAAGCGTCGTCAGCCGATTTCAATCTACGAGGTTCATGCCGGCTCCTGGCAGCGGCGTGATGACGGCACGTTTCTCTCCTGGGACGAGTTGGCATCCCGGCTGATCCCCTACTGCGTCGACATGGGCTTCACTCACATCGAGTTCCTGCCGATCACCGAGCACCCCTATGATCCGTCCTGGGGATACCAGACGACCGGGCTCTATGCCCCGACCGCCCGCTTCGGCGAGCCTGAGGGTTTCGCGCGCTTCGTCAACGGCTGCCACAAGGTCGGCATTGGCGTCATCCTCGATTGGGTGCCAGCCCATTTCCCGACCGACGAACACGGCCTCGGCTGGTTCGACGGCACGGCGCTCTACGAGCACGAAGACCCGCGCAAGGGCTTCCATCCCGATTGGAACACCGCGATCTACAATTTCGGCCGCACCGAAGTCATCTCCTACCTCGTCAACAATGCACTCTACTGGGCCGAGAAGTTCCATCTCGACGGCCTGCGCGTCGATGCCGTCGCCTCGATGCTCTACCTCGACTATTCCCGCAAGCACGGCGAATGGATCCCGAATGAGTACGGCGGCAACGAGAATCTGGAGGCCGTCCGCTTCCTGCAGAACATGAACACCCGCATCTACGCCGAGCATCCCGGCGTTATGACCATCGCCGAGGAGTCGACGTCCTGGCCGAAAGTGTCGCAGCCGGTGCACGAAGGCGGCCTCGGCTTCGGCTTCAAGTGGAACATGGGCTTCATGCACGACACGCTCTCCTACATGAGCCGCGAGCCGATCCACCGCAAGCACCATCACAACGAACTGACCTTCGGCCTGCTCTACGCCTATTCGGAAAACTTCGTGCTGCCGCTCTCCCATGACGAGGTGGTACACGGAAAGGGCTCGCTGATCGCCAAGATGCCGGGCGACGACTGGCAGAAGTTCGCCAATCTGCGGGCCTACTACGCCTTCATGTGGGGCTATCCAGGCAAGAAGCTGCTCTTCATGGGCCAGGAATTCGCGCAATGGGCCGAGTGGAGCGAGGCGAAGTCGCTCGACTGGAACCTGCTGCAGTACCGCATGCACGAGGGCATGCGCCGGCTGGTGCGCGACCTCAACCTTACCTATCGCAGCAAGCCGGCGCTGCATGCCCGCGATTGCGAGGGCGATGGCTTCGAGTGGCTGATCGCCGACGACCACGAGAACTCCGTCTTCGCCTGGATCCGCAAGGCACCGGGCGAAAAGCCGGTCGCCGTCATCTGCAACCTGACGCCGGTTTACCGCGAGAACTATACAGTCCGCCTCCCGTTCGAGGGACGGTGGCGCGAGATATTGAATACCGATGCCGACATCTACGGCGGCAGCGGCAAGGGCAATGGCGGCCGCGTTCAGGCCGTCAACGCCGGCGGCAACATCGCCGCGTCGATCACCTTGCCGCCTCTGGCGACAATCATGCTTGAACCTGAGAACTGAAGACTGGTGGGAGGATAAAAATGGTAGAAAAACGTGTTCAGCCACTTGCCCGCGACGCAATGGCCTATGTTCTTGCCGGCGGTCGGGGAAGCCGCCTGAAGGAACTCACCGATCGTCGCGCCAAGCCGGCAGTCTATTTCGGCGGCAAGACGCGCATTATCGATTTCGCCTTGTCGAACGCCCTGAACTCGGGCATCCGCCGCATCGGCGTCGCCACCCAGTACAAGGCGCACTCGCTGATCCGCCATATGCAGCGCGGCTGGAACTTCTTCCGCCCCGAGCGAAACGAAAGCTTCGACATCCTGCCGGCCTCCCAACGCGTCTCCGAGACGCAATGGTATGAAGGCACGGCCGACGCGGTCTACCAGAACATCGATATCATCGAGCCCTACGGCCCGGAATACATGGTCATCCTCGCTGGCGACCACGTCTACAAGATGGACTACGAGTGGATGCTACAGCAGCACGTCGATTCCGGCGCCGATGTCACCATCGGCTGCCTGGAAGTGCCGCGCATGGAAGCCGTCGGCTTCGGCGTTATGCATGTTGACCAGAACGATAGGATTATCGACTTCATCGAAAAGCCTGCCGACCCGCCGGGTATTCCCGACAAACCGGAATTCGCGCTGGCCTCGATGGGCATCTACGTGTTCCACACGAAGTTCCTGATCGATGCGCTGCGCCGCGACGCGGCCGACCCGAACTCCAGCAAGGATTTCGGCAAGGACATTATCCCATACATCGTCAAGAACGGTAAGGCCGTGGCCCATCGCTTCGCGCAATCCTGCGTCCGCTCCGATTTCGAGCATGAGCCCTATTGGCGCGACGTTGGGACGATCGATGCCTATTGGCAGGCCAACATTGACCTCACCGCGATCGTTCCGGAACTGGATATTTACGACAAGTCCTGGCCGATCTGGACCTACGCAGAAATCTCGCCGCCGGCAAAATTCGTCCATGACGACGAGGACCGCCGTGGCTCGGCGACCTCGTCCGTCGTGGCCGGCGACTGCATCATCTCGGGCGCAACGCTGAACAAGAGCCTCCTCTTCACCGGCGTGCGCGCCAACTCCTATTCCAAGCTCGAAGGTGCGGTGGTTCTCCCGAGCGTCAAGATCGGCCGGCACGCCCAGCTCCGGAATGTCGTGATCGACCACGGCGTCGTCATTCCGGAGGGCCTCATCGTCGGCGAGGATCCGGACCTCGATGCCAAGCGCTTCCGGCGAACCGAAAGCGGAATTTGCCTCATCACCCAGCCAATGATCGACAAGCTGGGTATGTGACCAATGAAAGTTCTTTCGGTTTCGTCCGAAGTCTTCCCACTTATCAAGACAGGGGGCCTCGCCGACGTGGCGGGCGCCCTGCCGATCGCCCTCAAGCGTTTCGGCGTCGAAACCAAGACCCTCATGCCCGGCTATCCTGCCGTCATGAAGGCGATCCGCAATCCCGTCGCCCGGCTTCAGTTCGATGATCTGCTCGGCGAGCCCGCGACGGTCCTGGAAGTGGAGCACGAGGGGATCGATATCCTCGTGCTCGATGCGCCCGCCTATTACGACCGCGCCGGCGGTCCCTATCTCGATGCGACGGGCAGGGACTACTCCGACAACTGGCGCCGCTTCGCAGCGCTTTCGCTTGCCGGCGCCGAGATTGCTGCGGGATTGATGCCGGGCTGGCGACCCGACCTCGTGCATACGCATGATTGGCAGTCGGCGATGACCTCAGTCTACATGCGCTACAACCCGACGCCGGAATTGCCGAGCGTGTTGACAATCCACAACATCGCCTTCCAGGGTCAGTTCGGTGCCGATGTCTTCCCCGGCCTCCGCCTGCCGCCGCATGCCTTCGCAACGGAAAGCATCGAATACTACGGCAATATCGGATTCCTAAAGGGTGGCCTGCAGACGGCCCACGCCATCACCACCGTCAGCCCTTCTTATGCAGGCGAGATCCTGACCCCCGAGTTCGGCATGGGCCTCCAGGGTGTCATCGCAAACCGAATCGATTCGCTCCACGGCATCGTCAATGGCATCGATACCGACGTCTGGAATCCGTCGACCGATCCTGTTGTCCACACGCATTACAACGGCACCACACTGAAAAGCCGCGTCGAAAACCGCACCTCGGTCGCGGAGTTCTTCGGACTGCACAACGACAATGCACCGATCTTCTGCATTATCAGCCGCCTCACCTGGCAAAAGGGCATGGACGTCATCGCCGCCACAGCCGATCAGATCGTCGACATGGGTGGAAAGCTCGCCATTCTGGGTTCTGGAGACGCGGCGCTGGAAGGTTCGCTGCTCGCCGCCGCAGCCCGCCACCCCGGACGGATCGGCGTTTCCATCGGCTACAACGAGCCGATGTCGCATCTCATGCAGGCTGGCTGCGACGCCATTATCATTCCTTCGCGCTTCGAGCCCTGCGGCCTGACGCAGCTTTACGGCCTGCGCTATGGCTGCGTGCCGATCGTCGCCCGCACCGGCGGGTTGAACGATACCGTCATCGATGCCAACCATGCCGCTCTTGCGGCGAAAGTGGCAACCGGGATACAATTCTCGCCTGTGACGGCATCGGGCCTGTTGCAGGCCATCCGCCGCGCGCTACATCTCTACGCCGATCAAAAAGTCTGGACCCAATTGCAAAAGCAGGGCATGAAATCGGATGTCTCGTGGGAAAAGAGCGCCGAGCGCTACGCTGCCCTCTATTCAAGCCTCGCCCCCAAAGGCAAGTGAGAGAAAATGATAAAATCCGTATCCACCAAGCCCTACCAGGATCAGAAGCCGGGCACGTCGGGCCTGCGAAAGAAAGTCCCGGTATTCCAGCAGCCGAACTATGCCGAGAATTTCATCCAGTCGATCTTCGATTCGCTGGAAGGGTTCCAGGGCAAGTGCCTTGTCATCGGCGGCGACGGACGCTACTACAACCGGGAAGTCATCCAGAAGGCGATCAAGATGGCCGCCGCCAATGGCTTCGGCAAGGTGATCGTCGGCAAGGGCGGCATCCTGTCGACCCCGGCAGCCTCGCACATCATCCGCAAGTACAAGGCCTTCGGCGGCATCATTCTGTCGGCCAGCCATAACCCGGGCGGCCCCACCGAAGACTTCGGCATCAAGTACAATATCAGCAACGGCGGTCCGGCGCCGGAGAAGATCACCGACGCGATCTATGCGCGCACCAAGGTGATCGACACCTACAAGATCGCCGACTTCGCGGATGTGAACCTCGATCGCATCGGCAAGGACGAGCTGCCCGGTGGCATGATTCTCTCGGTGCTCGATTCGGTCGAAGACTATACGGCGCTCATGGAAGAGCTGTTTGACTTCCACGCGATCCGCAACCTCATCAGCCTTGGCTTCCGCATCGCTTTCGATGCGATGAGCGCCGTCACCGGCCCCTATGCGAAGGAAATCTTCGAAAACCGCCTCGGCGCCCCGTCCGGCTCGGTTCGCAATTTCATGCCGCTGCCCGATTTCGGTGGCCACCATCCCGACCCGAACCCGGTTCACTGCAAGGAACTCTACGACGAGATGATGGGCGACGATGCGCCCGATTTCGGCGCAGCATCCGATGGCGACGGCGACCGCAACCTCATCATCGGCCGCGGCATCTTCGTGACGCCGTCCGACAGCCTTGCGATCCTCGCGGCCAACGCCAATCTGGCGCCCGGCTATTCCGGCGGTCTCGCCGGCATCGCCCGCTCCATGCCGACGTCTGGTGCTGCTGATCGCGTCGCCGAGCGCCGTGGCATCGGCATGTACGAAACGCCGACCGGCTGGAAGTTCTTCGGCAACCTGCTCGATGCCGGGATGGCGACGATCTGCGGCGAGGAAAGCGCCGGCACCGGCTCCAACCACGTGCGCGAGAAGGACGGCCTCTGGGCGGTTCTGCTGTGGCTGAACATTCTGGCCGTCCGCGGCGAGAGCGTCGAGGACATTGTCACCCAGCACTGGCAGACCTATGGCCGCAACTACTATTCGCGCCACGACTATGAAGGCGTTGATACCGACGCAGCAAACGGCCTGATCGCCAACCTGCGCAGCCAGCTTGCTTCCCTGCCGGGCCAGGCCTTCGGCCCACTGAAAGTCGAGAAGGCAGATGACTTTGCCTATCACGACCCGGTCGACAAGTCCGTCAGCGAGCATCAGGGCATTCGTATCCTCTTCGAAGGCGGCTCGCGCGTTGTCTTCCGTCTCTCGGGAACGGGAACATCGGGCGCCACCTTGCGCGTCTACCTCGAGCGGTACGAACCGGATTCCACCCGCCACAACATCGAGACGCAGCAGGCGCTCGCCGATCTTATCGCCGCCGCCGAGACCATTGCGGATATCCGCAGCCGCACAGGCCGCGATGCTCCCTCCGTGATCACCTGACCGGAGCAGCATGGCGGCGAACAAATCCGGGCAAGGCGGGGCAAGCATCTTTGAGACCGGCGTTGATTTCGCCGTCTGGTCGCACAATGCCGGACAGATCGAGTTGTGCCTGTTCAGCGACGACGACAAGGAACTGGCCCGCCTGCCGATGGAACGCGGCGATGACCATGTCCATCGCCTCTTCGTCGACGGATTGAAGGAAGGCGCGCTCTATGGCTACCGCGCCGATGGCGTCTATGCGCCTGACAGCGGCCTTTGGTTCGACCCGTCGAAACTGCTGGTCGATCCCTACGCCAAGGAACTCGATCGCCCCTTCCACCACGATCCCCTGCTCGGCGCCTTCGGCGCCGAGACACAGCATCTCGTGCCGAAGGCGGTCGTCACCCGCGATATCACGGTAAGACCGGCAAAGCCCCTCTTCAAGCCGGGCGGCTTCATCTACGAAGTCGCTGTCCGGCCCTTCACCATCCTGCATCCGGATGTCCCCGAAGCCCAGCGCGGCACGGTCGCGGCTTTGGCACATCCCTCGGTGATTACCCATCTCAAGCGCATCGGCGTCGACGCCGTCGAGCTCATGCCGATCACCGCGTGGATCGACGAGCGGCATCTGCCGCCGCTCGGTCTGCGAAACAGCTGGGGCTACAACCCCATTGCCTTCATGGCGCTCGATCCGCGGCTTGCCCCTGGCGGCATGGCGGAACTACGCGACACCGTTGCGACGCTCCATGCGGAAGGCATCGCCGTCATCCTCGATCTCGTCTTCAACCACACCGGCGAAAGCGACCGCTTCGGCACGACGCTGTCGCTGCGCGGCCTCGACAATCTCTCTTTCTATCGCCACCTGCCCGGTCGGCCGGGCGAACTGGTCAACGATACCGGAACCGGCAACACCGTCGCTTGCGATCATCCCTATATCAGGCAGTTGATCATCGACAGCCTACGCCACTTTGTGCTCGGCGCAGGGATTGACGGTTTCCGCTTCGACCTCGCCCCCGTACTTGGCCGCACCGTAGACGGGTTCGAGGCACATGGCGAAACGTTGACGGCGATGCTCGCCGATGATGTGCTGGCGGACCGCGTAATGATCGCCGAGCCCTGGGACATCGGCCCAGGCGGCTATCAGCTCGGCAATTTTCCGGCACCATTCCTCGAATGGAACGACCGCGTGCGCGACGATGTCAGGTGCTACTGGCGCGGCGACGACTACAAGACCGGCCCGCTCGCGACCACCCTTGCCGGCTCCTCCGATATTTTCTCCCGAAACGCTGGGACAGGGACGCGCAGCGTCAACTTCCTCGCCGCCCATGACGGCTTCACGCTGAGGGATGTCGTATCCTACAGCGGCAAGCATAACGAGGCGAACGGTGAGCAAAACCGCGACGGCCACAACGAGAACCACACTTGGAACAACGGTGTCGAGGGCGAAACCCGCTACCCCGATATTATTCGCAAGCGCCATGACGACCTGAAGGCGCTGCTCTCCACGCTCTTTGCCACCCGCGGCAGCATCATGCTGACGGCAGGCGACGAAGCCGGCCGCACTCAGCGCGGCAACAACAATGCCTATTGCCAGGACAACGAGATCACCTGGGTCGACTGGGCAGGGCTCGACGACGATCTTATCGCCCATACCGCATTCATCTCCGGCCTGCGCAAGCGCTTCTCCGCCTTCTCGGAAATGGGCTTCCTCAAGGGCAACGGCGATGTCGAATGGATCTCGCCCTCCGGCCGGGCGATGAGCGTGCAAGAGTGGGAGACGCCGAACTTTTCCACGCTCGGAATGGTGCTTTCGACGCGCGATGGCCTAACCAACAAGGCCACGCGGCTGGCGGTTCTCTTCAATCGCTCGGGCGGCGAGGAAATCTTTACATTACCCGGACCGCCTTCATGGCGGCTTCTTGCCCCGGATGCGCCGGAGAAATCCGCAACTTCTGCCATCGTACCGCGCCGCTCGGTCTCTTTCTATCTCGAAAGTTGATCTGACGGGCTCCCGCCTGCAATTCCTTGTCGCAATCGTCACAATCCCATTGTAAGGCTTGCGCAGCCGCTTTCTCATGGGGAATCAATGGCCAAGGAAATTTCGCTCGCGGATGTACGTGGGTTGGTCGGCACTGAAACCGGTCTCTCGGACTGGATCGTCGTCGATCAGGCCATGATCGATGCGTTTGCGCATGCGACCAACGACCATCAGTACATCCACGTCGATCCGGAGCGCGCTGCATCAAGTCCCTTCGGCAGCACCATCGCCCACGGCTTTCTTACCCTCTCGCTGCTCTCGGCGATGAACTACGACAGCCTGCCGAAGGTCCGCGAGCAGACCATGGGCATCAATTACGGCTTCGAGAACGTCCGTTTCCTCTCGCCGGTCAAATCGGGGGCACGCATCCGCGGCCACTTTGTCCTCGCCGAAGCCCGCTTCCGCGGCGCCGGCATGCTGATGACGACCTATGAGGTCACAATCGAGATCGAGAACGAGAAGAAACCGGCGCTCACCGCGCGGTGGATCACCATCATCCAGTTCGACCCCAAGGACCGGCCGGAAGACGCGTAGACCTTATGCTCTTGACTTTGGTGGGCGGTGTTTGACGCGTCGCTATGGCGCGCCGTTGATTTCAACGATATTGCGATCGGGATCGAGCAGATAGGCTTGTGGAAACCCCGCCGGGCCATTGCGCCTAACACGCAACCGCCAGGGATCGCCCTCTGGAGCATCCTCGCGAAAACCCTTCGCAATCAGCCCCCGGATACATCCCTCGAAATCATCGGTACGGAACGCGAAATGTCCGTCGGTCGTGTCTATGGTCGCCGCACGCCGGAAGGTTCCGGCCGGATTGACAATGATGTGGACCTGCAGCGCCCCGCAGGCGAACCACGCTCCAACACTACTGAAAGGTGGCCTCTCGATTTGCTCGAGACCGAAGACATTGCGATAGAAGCCGACGGAACGGTCGAGATCCATGGCGACAATGGAAACGTGATGCAGCATCATCAAAGACATCCCCCACTCGTTGCGACGGCGCTTCGATACGGACCGCGCGCGCCCGGTGGATGATGACACGAATGACAGCCGTCATACAACTTGAAGCCGATCGGGGACGGCACAAGAGCACCATCCCCGATCGGGCATTGCAAGTTAGCAGCGCTTAATGCGCCGCGTCTTCGGCGCCCTCGGCCAGCAGGCCGAATACGAAATCCGCAAACGAACGCCAGCATTCGACTCGGAATGTATCGTCCTCGGTGCGGAAGAGCACGATCTCGGCCTTTCCAAACAGCGTGCGCGAGCAGGCGCCGACCGGGAAGACCTCGAGCGACAGATCCTGCGGGCAGCCCGCGGAGATCGTCGCTTCCGCCCCGGGGCCGGAGACGATAACCGCGACGTTTCGGTGCGAGACGTCGGTGGCCGAATGCAGCACGCCCGACTTGGCGAGCGCACCCATCAGGTCTGCCCCGGATTCGTCGATGACAAGCCATTCATCCGGGCCGAGCCAGAGGGCAGCACGACCACCCTTGCGACCGGAGGTTTTCGGGGAAGCCGGCACCGTGACACCAAGCGCGGAGGAAAGAGCTTTGAGCGACTCCGCCGGCGCGCGAAGCGCCACGCGGCTTGCCGCAGAGGCTGGCGTCAGCCGTACCGTGGCCGAGCCGCCATGCTGGCCGGAAAGAGCGGATTTGCGAACTGCCATATCAGCCATTGATGCGGCCTCCTTCCTTGTCAAAGAACACCATATCAGTCACCTCGACGGCGATCGTCTTGTCGGGCATCGGCACATAGAGCGTTTCGCCCATCCGTTTGCGGCCATCGGCGACCAGCGCAAAGGCGATCGATCGCCCAAGATTTTCCGACCAGTAGGACGAGGTCACATGGCCGAGCATCGTCATCGGCTTCGGCTCGTTCGGGTTGGCGACGATCTGTGCACCCTCTTCGAGCACCAGGTTCGGATCCTTGGTGATAAGACCGACGAGCTGCTTGCGGCCTTCCTTCACCAAATCCGGTCGCTTCAGCCCGCGAATGCCCACGAAATCCGTCTTCTTCTTGGAAACCGCCCAGGAAAGACCGGCATCGTGAGGCGTGACGGTACCGTCCGTATCCTGCCCGACGATGATATAGCCCTTCTCGGCGCGAAGAACGTGCATCGTTTCGGTACCGTAGACGCAGGCGCCGAGCGGCTCTGCATTGGCCCAGACCGCTTCCAGCACCGATTGGCCGTAATCGGCCGGCACGTTGATTTCGAAGCCGACCTCGCCGGTGAACGACACGCGGAACAGACGCGCCGGCACGCCCATGACCGTGCACTCGGCAACGCTCATATGCGGGAAGGCTTCGTTGGAAATATCGACGCCCTCGACCAGCGGGGCGATGATTTCGCGTGCCTTCGGCCCCTGCACGGCAATGACCGCCCATTGTTCGGTCACCGAAGTCAGCCATACCTTGAGATGCGGGAATTCCGTCTGCAGATAGTCTTCCATGTGGTGGAGAACGCGCGGCGCACCGCCGGTCGTCGTCGTCACATGGAAGCGATCGTCAGCCAGACGCCCGACGACGCCGTCGTCATAAACGAAGCCGTCTTCGCGGGTCATGATGCCGTAGCGGCACTTGCCGGGCTTCAGTGTGTCCCAGGCGTTGGTGTACATGAGGTTCATGAACTCGGCGGCGTCGGGGCCGACGACTTCGATCTTGCCGAGCGTCGAAGCATCGAACACGCCGGCGACATCGCGCGCCGTCTTGCATTCACGGGCGACCGCCTGATGCATCGTCTCACCGGCGCGCGGATAGAACCAGGCGCGCTTCCAGTTGCCGACATCCTCGAACACCGCACCCTGCGCTTCTTCCCACGGGTGCAACGGCGTCTTGCGCGCCGGGTCGAACAGCTCGCCGCGCGAATGCGCGATCAGCGTACCGTAGGTGACCGGCGTGTAGGGCGCACGGAAGGTCGTCAGACCGACCTGCGGGATCTCCTTGCCCAGCATTTCGGCGGCAATCGCCAGACCATGCATGTTGGAGAGCTTGCCCTGATCCGACGCCATGCCGTTCGTGGTGAAGCGCTTGATATGCTCGATCGAGTGCATGCCTTCGCGCACGGCAAGGCGGATATCCTTGGCACAGACGTCGTGCTGAAAATCGATGAACGCCTTGGTGCGGGTCTCCGGACCCGCCCCTTCGGCAGCGCCGATCATGCCGCCCGTCCACTGATGCGCCTGCTCGGCGGTGATGCTGATCTTGCCGCCGGATGGTTTGCCGACTGCCTGGGCCATCAGTTCACCCGCGGCCAGCGATTCCTCGATCGTCTGCTGCAGATCATCCGTGCCGTTGCAGGCGCCAACGGAGAGGCAATCCTGCGCATAGGTGCCGGGCAGGAAACGCTGCGTTTCCGGCTCAAACTTCACCTTGCCGCGCGACTGCGAGAACAGGTGCACCGAAGGCGTCCAGCCGGCCGAGACCAGCAGCGCGTCGACCGCGATCTTGCGTGGAGAGCCGCCGCCGTTGCGGGCAACGGTCATGGACGAGATGCGCAGCTTGCCCGAGGTGTTGACGACCGATTGACCGGCGAGCACGTCGATGCCGAGCGAGCGGGCTTCCGCCAGAACGGCAGCACCGGGCGTGTGCCGGCAATCGACGATCGCGGCGATCTCGACACCGGCGCGCTTCAGGTCGAAGGCGGCCTCGTAGGCAGAGTCGTGCGCCGTGTAGACCCCGACCTTCTGGCCGACGGCCACGCCGTACTGGTTGAGATACATGCGCGCGGCCGAGGCCAGCATGATGCCCGGACGGTCGTTGTTCGGGAACACCATATGGCGCTCGATCGCGCCGTTGGCGAGGATGACACGCTTGGCGCGCAGCTGCCACAGACGCTCACGCGGCAGGTGGCGGCCCGGGTTCGCGACATGATCGGTGACGCGTTCGGCGAGACCGACGAAGTTGTGGTTGTAGTAGCCGAAGGCAGTGGTGCGGGTGAGAACCTGCACATTGTCCATCGATTTCAGGCTGGCAACGGTCTTCTGCGCCCACTCATAACCGTCGAGACCGTCGATCTTGACACCGCTGTCGAAACGCAGCGCACCGCCGGCTTCCGCCTGCTCGTCACAGAGGATGACCTTGACACCGGCATGAGCCGCAGCAAGGGCTGCCGAAAGACCGGCGACGCCGGCACCGACGACCAGCACGTCACAATGCGCGTAGCGGCTGGCGTAGTGATCGGGATCGGCTTCTTTCGGCGCAACGCCGAGACCGGCTGCGCGACGGATCATCGGCTCGTAGACATGCTTCCAGGCCGCCTTCGGCCACATGAAGGTCTTGTAGTAGAAGCCAGCCGCGAAGAAGGGCGACATCAGGTTATTGATGCCGCCGATATCGAAGGACAGCGATGGGAAACGGTTCTGCGACTGCACGATCATGCCGTCGAAGACTTCCTGCACCGTGGCACGCACGTTGGGCTGCTTGCGGGCGCTGTCGCGCGCAACGTCGATCAGCGCGTTCGGCTCTTCGGCGCCGGCCGAGAGAATGCCGCGCGGGCGGTGATACTTGAACGAGCGGCCGACCAGATGGATGTTGTTGGCAATCAGCGCCGAGGCGACGGTATCGCCCTCCAGCGCCGTATAGCTCTTGCCATCGAAGGTAAAGCGCGCGGTTCTGGCCGGGGTCAGGCGGCCCTTGCCTGCAATACGGTTCGTGCCGCTCATTGTGCTTCTCCTTCGAGCGCTTCGTAGGTCTCGACGGGTGCGTGTGGAACGGCGGCTTCGCCGATCTCAGGCTTCGGCTCGCCTGCCTTATAGGTCATGATGAACTTGTCGCTGATCGTGTCGCGCGCCGCGTTGAAGAAGCGGCCGCATCCGTGCTGGTGGCGCCAGCGTTCGAAGATCAGCCCCTTCGGGTTGTCGCGCAGGAAGAAATATTCCTCGAACGCCTCGTCGGAGATGGAAGCAATGTCGGTCGGGCGAGCGATATGGGCATCGCCGGCGCCGCGGAATTCGAGCTCGGAGCGCTCTTCCTGACAGTATGGGCAGTAGATAAGAAGCATGGTGTCCTCGTGTCAGTGGGCGACAGCGGCAGCGGCGGCTTCGTCGATCAGGCGGCCGGTGCGGAAACGGTCCAGCGTCAGGCCGGCATTGAACTTGTGCACCTCGTCGCGCGCGATCAGATGCGCGAAGAGATTGGCCGAACCCGGCGTCGCCTTGAAGCCGCCGGTGCCCCAGCCGCAGTTGACGTAGAGCCCCGGAACCGGCGTCTTCGACTGGATCGCCGAACGGTCCGGTGTGTTGTCGACGATGCCGCCCCACTGGCGCATCATCTTGACGCGACGGAACATCGGGAACAGCTCGCAGATCGCATCCAGCGTATGCGTGATGATCTGCAGGCCGCCGGTCTGACTGTAGGAATTGTACTGGTCGGTGCCAGCGCCGATCACGAGTTCGCCCTTGTCGGACTGCGAGATATAGGCATGCACGGTGTTGGACATAACCACGCAAGGGAAGATCGGCTTCAGCGGTTCGGACACCAGCGCCTGCAGCGGGCTCGATTGCAACGGCACGCGCACGTCGGCCATCTTCATGACCGTCGTCGTGTGGCCGGCCGCCGAAACGCCGACCTTCTTGGCGCCGATGAACCCGCGGTTCGTCTCGACACCCGTGACGCGCCCGTCCGGGCCGCGGCGGATGCCGGTCACTTCGCAGTTCTGGATGATGTGGACGCCGCGATCGGACGCCGCACGGGCATAGCCCCAGGCCACTGCATCGTGGCGCGCCGTGCCGCCGCGGCGCTGCAGGGCAGCGCCATTGATCGGATAGCGGGCGCTGGCCGAGATATCGAGCGGCGGACAATAGGCCTTGGCCTGCTCCGGCGTCAGCCACTCGTTGTCGATGCCATAGAGACGATTGGCATGGATATGGCGCTTGAAGGACTGTTGGTCATGCACATTGTGCGACAGCATCATCACGCCGCGCGGCGAATACATGACATTGTAGTTGAGATCCTGCGACAGGTTCTCCCAGAGCTTCATCGAATGCTCGTAGATATGCATGCTCTCGTCGTAGAGATAGTTCGAGCGGATGATGGTCGTGTTGCGACCGGTGTTACCACCGCCGAGCCAGCCCTTTTCGAGGACCGCGACATTGGTTATGCCGTGCTCCTTGGCGAGATAATAGGCCGCACCCAGACCATGCCCACCGCCGCCGATGATGATGACGTCGTATTCGGCGCGGGGCTCCGGCGAAGTCCATTGCTTCTCCCAGCCCTTGTGGCCTCGCAAGGCCTCCCGTGCCACGGCAAAAACCGAGTATCTGCGCATCCGCCTTCATCTCCTTCGGGGAAAGGTCCCTTCTCGTCGGCCATACAAATCGCAAATCCAAATGCGGCACAACGTTTCTTTTGCGACGCGAAGCGGCTTTTCTTTTGACACACAGCAAGAATGAACGAGATCGCGTAGTCTCTTCGCGGCGGGTAAACACCAGCGGGAAAAGTCGGACCGGCCTGCGTCGGTTTCCGGTCTCTCCATCATTCTTATTTTAGAGTGTCTGCACTTACAATTCTTGAGCGCATAGTTCACGCGCTGCGCAAGCGCTTTCTGGGCGTTGAGGCCCCCGCGTCCGCAGCAGAGGCAATATTCATAAGCCAGACGTCGGCGCATATGGGTCGGTGTCCGATCTGGCATCAATTGAAACAGACCAACACGGCTGCGAAGCCTGCTGTGGGGTCATTGGGAGGTTTCGTCCTGCAATCGCATTTCATCACCCTTACAGTTGGTCTGCTCTTGTCCGGAGGATACCTCAACGGTCCGGCTGTCGCCGCCGAGGACGCTCTGGCCAAGGGGGATGCGGCAGCGATCGGCGTCGATGCATATCTCACCCGCGAGCAAGCAACCAACGTTGAGGCTGGCAAGACAATGGGACGACGGCCGGCCAACATGTTCACCGACGTCCCGCAGTTCCGACTGCGGAATTCAGGGATGTCGTTCGGCCCAATTTCGACACGCTCTACTCTGTATTCGCCTCGCCTGGCTGGCGTACGACGGGAACCGCGAAAGCCGATTTTGCCGTCGTTCCCCCTGGCTGGACAGGTAAGGAGCTCCCCGCCGGAACGCAACGGATCGATGCACCGACACCGTATGTTTGGGTCATCGGACGTACGAAACCGGATGGACCGTCCGACTACGACGCCGTTCACAAGATCCAGGCTGGCTACACGGTCACGCCACTGTCGCAATGGGGTAAAACGGCCGAGCCGGCCAAGGTCACGATCGATCCTGACATCGATATGAAAACTCCGCCAAAGACGACAGTCGACGGGATGGCGGCAGAGGACTTCTTCGCCTAGGCAACGGAACTGCTGAAGGTCAATCCGCCGCACGCCACCGACCAGCCGATCATAGGCCGGATGAAGCGGATCGGGATAGAGCCGGGCAAGAGCTTCGATAAAAGCAAGGTCGCGCCCGACATCGCCGAGGCTTTGAAAGATGTTCCGGCCGAAGCTCAAAAGCTGATGGACTGGAAAATCGCAACTTGCTCGCGTTGCCAACAACTGGCCGATGAACACCGACACCATGGGTGTCTACGGTAATTACTACTTGAAACGGGCGATCGTCGCGCAGCTCGGGCTTGGCGCAAACCTGCCGGAGGACGCGATCTATCCGCTCAACCTCGGCGATGAGAAGGGAAATCCGCTAAACGGCGCAAACAGCTATAAGATTCACTTCGACAAAAGAGAGCCTGCCACCAGTCAAGGCGTTCTGGTCCGTCACGCTTTACGATCCGGAGGGATTCCAAGTCGCCAACAGCCTGAACCGGTTTGCCGTCAGCAGCTGGATGCCGTTCGCCTACAATGCGGACGGGTCGCTTGATCTCTACTTCCAGAACAAGAGCCCGGGCGAGGGAAAAGAAGCGAACTGGCTACTGGCACCCGCAGGGCCGTTCAACCTGACCATGCGCCATTACGGGCCGAAAAGTGAAGCGCCGACAGGAAAATGGAACCCGCCCGTCGTGGAAATGGTGCCAACGCTCCAACAGGTCACGGCGCAGTGACGCTTTCGCACCTGCCTCAAACGATCCGTGTGGACTGCCCACCAGGCAGAGAGGCTGGCTCTATTCCATCAGGCTAAGAAAGCCCTCGCGCGCACTGGCGCGAGGCTCCTAGGAGGATGGAGCCGACTTGGGCGCAGTCCGCCGCTTCCTGGCAGGCGCGGCGGGCGTTGGCGCTTCGGCTTCTTGCTGCAAGCGCAACGCCCTCAGCTTCTCCGTCTTCTTTTCGCGAGCCGCGGCCTCTGCCGTGATGATCGCTTTTGCTGTCGTATCGGTGGTAGCCGCCTTATCGCGCGGGGAGAGCTTGGCCGGATTGAAGAATTCGTCTTTTGAAGTCATCTGCTCTCTCTATCTAGACGGAGCCTGCCCGATGGGTAGTTCAGCGGGCCGGACGGACTGCCTTCTTCGGGGCCGGAAGGAGACCTTCGCGCTGAAGCTTCTTGCGCGCAAGCTTGCGCTGGCGGCGAACTGCCTCGGCCTTTTCGCGGACACGCTTCTCGGATGGCTTTTCATAGGCGCTGCGCGCCTTGAACTCGCGGAACAGACCTTCGCGCTGCATCTTCTTCTTCAGGACACGGAGCGCCTGGTCGACATTGTTGTCTCGAACGAGAACCTGCAAATTCTTTCCTTTCGTGCGGCAAACTCGTTTGCCGGTTGGTCAGAGTGGAAACTACTTCCGCACCCTAATGCTTGAAGTTTTCAACCAGGATCCGCCCTGGATATCAGCAGCCGCGTCAACTCTTCGCGTCGGCGATGCCGACTGGTTCACGTCGATATCGCTCTCAAGAATGCGCCGATCGAAGTTTTCGGTCTCGAATCGAACCCGATATTGCGGGCGGCTGCCGTCAGACGGAAGAATCGCCGCAATCTTACAGGTCCTGCTCGCCTCTTCGGTACGAACGAAACCGTCCTTCAGAACGATACTGTCGCCGACAGCGTATCTTGGCATTCGTGCCATTTGGTCTCACCGAACTGTCTTGATCGTCAAAAAGCATAAAAGGCCGGGTTTAACCCCGACCTTCGCCATCAGGCTCTCAGCTGCCAGTACATCCGTGGTCAGCCGGGCCGAATGAGATTAGGCTGCTCGCAGGTTGTCGGCAGAATTCTTGCCGGACTTCTTGTCGCGAACCAGATCATAGGTGATCTTCTGGCCATCGGACAAATTGCCCAGACCAGCACGTTCAACCGCAGAAATATGAACAAAAACGTCCGTGCTTCCGTCATCCGGCTGAATGAAGCCGAAGCCCTTGGTGCTGTTGAACCACTTAACGGTACCTGAATTCATAACGATCTCCTTTCAATGGTCGTTACTGCCATGCGTCTATTCACAAGGCTAAGATCGATTTTGAGAGGAAATCTGACGGAGCTTCGCGCTCTTTGACAAAGGTCACAACCAACAGTCGATGACTTACATATAACGCAAACTGCGGAATAAACAAGGCAAGGAAGCGGGCTATTTAGGTTCAGGCAGGTCGGCCAACGCCAATCCGCGACGCGTCAGGGACACCCAGCTATGCTGGATAGCCGCCTTGTGTGGTCTCAAATAAGGGCGGCACTGGGGACAAGCGGCGGTTTTTTGCGGCAAGAACCGCGAGAGCATATGGACTTCCACCCGCCATTCTGCTATCCGCATCCTCAATCGCAAGGCTCCGGCCGCGCGAACCGTATATTTTTTGCCTCTGGCGCCTTGCCGACGCCGGCACCAACCAAACCAAAGGAACGTGATTCTCGTGCAGGTACTTGTCCGCGATAACAATGTCGATCAGGCTCTCCGCGCTCTTAAGAAGAAGATGCAGCGCGAAGGTATTTTCCGCGAAATGAAGATGCGCGACTACTACGAAAAGCCGTCGCAGAAGCGCGCTCGCGAGAAGGCCGAAGCCGTTCGTCGTGTTCGCAAGCTGGCTCGCAAGCGGGCACAGCGCGAAGGTCTCGTCGCACGCTAAGCGTAGCTGTCGTTATTTCGACGTTTTCAGATGCATGTTGGCGGGGGCGATCTATTCGCCGCCGCCTTTTTTAATTGCTGCTGAAGCCCGTCCTTGAAACGGACCGGCTGCACTGGGGGAAAACAAGCCCGTATGGCTGACATCACCAAGACCCGCTCTCTGCGTTCGCCGAAAATCGCTGTTCTACCGGTTTTCGCAATCGTCACCGCGCTAGGCCTTGCTGGCTGCACGACAAGCAACACGTCCGATGCCATCATCCGCATCGATAAGGCGCAGGGCTCGCAGGAAAACATCGCCTCGCTGACCTCTGTGATCAATGCCAATCCGAAGGATCCGGAAGGCTACAACGTTCGCGGCTCAGCCTATGGCCGCGGCGGCGATTTCCGCCAAGCGTTGAACGACTTCAATACGGCGCTACAGCTCAACCCGCGTTTCTACCAGGCCTACGCCAACCGCGCGCTGGTCTACCGCAACATGGGCCAGCAGCAGCAGGCGATTCAGGACTACAGCACCGCGCTGCAGATCAACCCGAACTACGACGTGGCACTGATCGGCCGCGGCAACGTCTACCGCACCGCCGGCCAGGACGATGCTGCCTTCAACGATTTCAACAAGGCGATTCAGAACGGCACGACCGATGGCCGCGCCTATCACAATCGCGGCCTGATCTATCAGAAGCGCAATCAGCAGGATAAGGCGATCGACGACTTTTCGAAGGCGATCTCGCTCTCGCCGAACGCGCCGGAACCCTACAACGGTCGCGGCATCTCCTACATCGCGCTGAACGACGACGACAACGCATTTGCCGACTTCAATCACGCGATCGAGCTCAATGGGAATGTCGCCGAATCCTGGGCCAATCAGGCGCTGGTTTACGAGCGTCGCGGCGAAAAGGACAAGGCGGCCCGCTCCTACCGTCATGCGATCGGTCTCGATCCGAAGTACCAGCCGGCGAAGGACGGCCTGGCCCGCGTAGGCGCAGCGACGACCGGCTAAGGCATAAGCAGGAGACCGACGATGACAGCCAAACAGCATGTAGTCGTCGTCGGTTCCGGCATTGTCGGTGCCTCCATCGCTTGGCACCTGACGCGTGAGGGCGCCGCCGTCACTGTCGTTGCCGAGGACATCGGCGGTGTAGCCACCACCAGTTCCTTTGCCTGGATCAATGCGAGCTGGGGCAACCCGGAATTCTATTTTCACTTTCGCCGCCGCTCCATGGCCGAATGGAAGCGTTTGGCCCGCGAGCTCCCCGGATTGCCGCTGTCCTGGTGCGGCGGCATCTGCTGGGACCTGCCGCCCGATCGGCTCGAGGCGTTTGCCGTCGAGCATGCGTCGTGGGGCTATGGCATCGAACAGCTGGACCGCGCAGCCATTGCGGCCCGCGAGCCTTACCTGAAGCAGCTGCCCGATTCTGCTCTCTTGGTCGCGGAGGAAGGCGCGGTTGAGCCGGTGGCGGCAGCGCGGCTGCTGCTCGCCGATGCGGAAGCCAAAGGGGCCAAGTTCGTCAACGCTGCCGTCGATGGATTTATTCGCAGTGGCGAACGGATTTCCGGGGTCGTATCATCGGCCGGTATTATCGGCGCCGACCATGTTGTCCTGGCGGCCGGCGCCGGCAGTGCGCCTCTCGCTGCCTCCGTCGGCGTCACACTTCCCCTGGGGGCGCCGCCCGGCTTGATCGTCCACTCCCGTCCATTCGAGAAGCGGCTGAACGGCCTCGTGATGGCGACCGACCTCCATATGCGCCAGACGGCCGACGGCCGCATCATCGCCGGCTCCGATTTCGGCGGCACCGATCCGGGCGCCGACCAGGACGCGACGGCCTCGGCACTCTTTGCGAAGATGAAGGACAGCCTGACGGAGAGCGACCGGCTGAGCATGGAATTCTTCACCGTTGGCTACCGTCCGACGCCCAAGGACGGCTTCCCGATCATCGGCAATTGCGGCCAGAGCGGCCTTTATATTACCGTGCTGCACTCCGGGGTGACGCTCGCGCCGCTCGTCGGTCTACTCGCGTCTAACGAGATTCTTTCGGGTGATGCGGATCCATTTCTCGCTTCCTTCCGCCTCGGAAGATTTGGCTGAAACCACAAATCGAACAAAAATTTGCGAATTGCCAGGCGACATGTTTTAGTGTGTTGCAAGGACCAACACCTGTCCCTAACATGCAGTCGTTTCGATAGCAGGCTATCAGGAGAGCCGGGGCGCGTTGAGGGCAATTGCGGTGATCCAGTTTTTTGCTTTCATGCCCGTAAGCGGCGGGCGCGCCGGCGTTTTCGGCCGCGTAAACCAGCGCAGTATAGGCTCATGAAAGGCCGCATCCGCTTCTTTCCGAAGGCGTCGATCGGGACTTACCTGATCGCGATGGCGCTTGCGACGGCTCTGCCGATTTTCGCCCTCGTGGCACTTCTGTTGGCGCAGCTGGAAGACAACCAGCGCTCGATTTTGAAGCGTGAAACAGCGCAGGATGCCACCGCTCTCGCCCGGTCCATCGATCGCCAGCTTCAGGACATGGCTACAACTTTAAGGTTGCTGTCGAATTCGCCGGAACTGGAGAGCAACGACTTCGCTGCCTTCCACGCGCGCACCGAAATATCCCTGCGGGCAGACAATCTGTATGTCATCGCCATCGACGAAAACGGGCAGCAGCTCCTGAACACCCGCCGGGACTATGGCGAGCCTCTTGGCAAGGCTGGCAATCTCCCGTCTGTCGAAGCGGCTATCAAATCCGGCAGGATCGAGGCCTCCGACGTGTTCATGGGGCGAACGAGCGGCGAATTCGTCTACAACGTCACCATGCCGATGCAGACCGGCAAGGTCAGGGCGTTGATCATCACGCAGAACGCCAGGGACCTTGCGAGGCTCGTCACCACGGAAGGCCTCCCGAACGATTGGTCCGCCGCGGTCATCGATCAGGGCGGCCATGTTGTGGCCTCCGCCGGCGCCACGAATATCGGCTTCGGCCAACCTTTCAATCCGAGCATCCTGCCGTCGCTGGTCAATTCCAGCGGCGTTTACGAAGATAGGCAGGTCCTGCCGAGGGCAATGTTGGGCTATGCACAGATTCCGGGCTGGTCCTGGAAGGCCGTGATCTGGGGACCCGTCGCCACGGCGCAGGCGTCGATACTGACGACATGGCGCTTTCTGGTCATCGGCGGCCTGGCGCTGATGCTTGTCGCGATTCTGGCCGCCTATGTGGTAGCGCGCCAGGTCCGCACGACGATCCGCGCGATCGCCGACATGGCCAATCGCATGGGCGAAGGCCACATCGTGGCGCCGATCGAGACCAGCGTTATCGAGGCCAACCAGGTCGCGGTCGCGCTCTCCAATGCCTCTTTCGACCGGAGCCAGACCGAGGACCGCCTGCACTTCGTGATGAACGAACTCGTGCACCGCACCAAGAACCTGCTGACCCTGGTGCAGGCGATGATGCGCCAGGTCGCCAAGCGCGCCGACAGTGTCGAGGCATACCAGGCAGCGGTAGTCGATCGCCTCGAAGGCCTTTCACGCTCGATCGATCTGCTCACCAGCGAGCAATGGGCAGGCGCATCGCTGCGGCGGGTGATCGACATCCACTTCAAGAGTTTTCCGCAGGCTGCCGAGCAGGTCGAGATATCGGGCAAGGATTTCACGCTGAGGCCCGAGGTGGTGCAAAACCTCGGCCTCGTTCTGCATGAGCTGGCAACGAATTCGGTGAAATACGGTGCCCTTTCCGTGCCGCATGGCCGTGTTTTGCTGAGCTGGCAGAACGTGCGAGACGAAGAGCGTAGCGAACCCATGCTTCGTTTCGCATGGGAGGAGCGTGACGGTCCGCCCGCGCGCGCGCCAGAGAACTCAGGCTTTGGTACGACGATCATCAAGAACCACGCCGCTGCCGCTTTTGGTGGCACCATCGAAATCGACTTCCGGCCGGAAGGCTTTTACTGGGCATTGACGGCCCCTCGCCGCACTTTGGAGCGTGCATAGGCCACGGAACAATCCCGCCGAACGTTCGTTTCGGAAAGGCTACTCGAAAGGAGAAGACCATGTTCAGGGAAACGATGATTGCCGCGGCGGCTGCCGCAGTAGCCGCCATCGCAAACCCGGCAAGTGCCGCAAATTACATCGCGCTCGGTCAGCTCGTCTGCGGATCGGAGGGCGGTCAGGGATTGATCTTCACCTCGCAGAAGAACCTGCTCTGCACCTACACGCCGGCGGAAGGCGGACCCAAGGTCGTCTATGCCGGAAAGATTCAGAAATTCGGCCTGGATGTCGGCCAGACCGGCAAGACAGTCATGATATGGCAGGTTCTGGCCAAGACCGGAACCGATATTCCCGACTACGCGCTGGCCGGTGAGTATTACGGCGTAGGAGCCGATGCGAGCTTCGGCGCGGGTGCGGGTGCCAAGGTGATTGCCGGTGGTACAAACCAATCCTTCATGCTCCAGCCACTGAACGTGCAGGCCCAGGAAGGCCTGAACCTCGCGCTCGGCGTGGAGAAACTGACGCTGGCGCCGGCTGCCACCTGATCGCAGGTCGCGCCGGGGAGGAGAGAGGCCCCTGCCTCTCTCCTTTCTATTCCCGTGGAGCGATGCGTCGCCTAAGAACACAACGTCAGTCCGATTGAACCAACCATTCTGCCGGTTACGGGGCAAAACAACGGCGTGGATCGAAAGCCGGGCCCTCGCTGTGATCAGCAACCTGACGAGGCCTCAGTGGCCGATCGCCTTGTTGATTTCCTCGGTCACCTTCTTGGCATCGCCGAGCAGCATCATCGTGCCGTCCTTATAGAACAGCGTATTGTCGATGCCGGCATAGCCGGAGCCGAGCGAGCGCTTGACGAAGAGGCAGGTCTTGGCCTTGTCGACGTCGAGGATCGGCATGCCGTAGATCGGCGAGGTCTTGTCGTCGCGCGCCGCCGGATTGGTAACGTCGTTAGCGCCGATGACATAGGCGACATCCGCCTGCGCGAATTCCGAATTGATATCCTCGAGTTCGAAGACCTCGTCGTAAGGCACGTTCGCTTCGGCCAGCAGTACGTTCATGTGGCCCGGCATGCGGCCGGCGACCGGATGGATCGCATATTTCACCTCGACACCGTTCTTCTTCAGATTGTCGGCCATTTCACGAAGTGCATGCTGCGCTTGCGCCACCGCCATGCCATAACCTGGAACGATGATGACCTTCGAGGCGTTCGCCATTAGATAAGCGGCATCTTCCGCCGAGCCGAGCTTGACCGTTTTGTCGGAATTGTCCGCGCCGCCTGCAGCCGTTTCGCCGCCAAAGCCTCCGAGGATGACCGAAATGAACGAGCGGTTCATGCCCTTGCACATGATGTAGGACAGAATCGCACCGGAAGAGCCGACGAGCGCACCGGTGATGATCAGCGCCAGGTTGCCGAGTGTGAAGCCGATACCGGCCGCCGCCCATCCCGAATAGGAATTCAGCATCGACACGACGACAGGCATATCGGCGCCGCCGATCGGCACGATCAAAAGCACGCCGAGCGCCAGCGACAGCGCGACGAGCGCCCAGAAGTCAACATGGCTTTCCGTCGCGGCCAGGCCGATGATGAAGAGCACAATCAGCGCCAGGAGAGCGGCGTTGATCAGATGCCGGAAAGGCAGGAGGATCGGCTTGCCGGACATGCGCCCGTCAAGCTTCAGGAAGGCGATGATCGAGCCGGTGAAAGTCAACGCACCAATCGCGACACCGAGCGCCATTTCGATCCGCGCCTCGGTATGGATCTCACCGATGTTGCCGATGCCGAAGGATGACGGCGTGTAGAGCGCGGAAGCCGCCACCAGCACGGCGGCAAGGCCGACCAGCGAGTGGAAGCCGGCGACCAGCTGCGGCATCGAAGTCATCGGAATGACGCGGGCGATATAGGCGCCCGCACCGCCGCCGATGGCAAGGCCGAGAACGATCAGCACGAAACCGCCGAAGGACGGCGTTGCCAGCGTCAGCGTTGTGAGGATGGCGATCCCCATGCCGACCATGCCGTAGAGATTGCCCTTGCGGCTGGTGGCCGGATGAGAAAGTCCGCGCAATGCCAGGATGAAGAGAACCCCGGAAACAAGATAGAGGAAGGCTGCGATACTGGTCATGCGGTCCTCACTTGTCCTTCTTCTTGTACATCGCCAGCATGCGCTGGGTGACAAGGAAGCCGCCGAAGATGTTCACGGAGACGAGGACCAGCGCGATGAAGCCGAAGCCGGTCGCAAGCCCACTCGTCGAAATGCCGACCGCCAGAAGCGCACCGACGACGATAACCGAGGAGATCGCGTTGGTGACAGCCATCAGCGGCGTGTGCAGCGCCGGCGTCACCGACCAGACGACGTAATAGCCGACGAAGATCGCCAGCACGAAGATCGCGAACTGGAACACGAAGGGATCGATCGCGCCGCCGGTTGCGGCACTTGCCGCTTCGGGGGCATGAGCGGCAGCAGCCGTCACCGCATTCACAGCCTGGTTCAGCTGCTCCAGCGCCTTGTCCATTGCTTCACTGGCCATCAGTTATCCCCTTCTTCGCGCCGCCGAACGCCGGGTGCGCGACATTGCCCGCATGCGTCAGCATCGTCGCCTTGATCAGTTCGTCCTCGAGATTGAGGGCGATCGTCTTCGTTTCCTTGTTGACCATGGTCTCGAGGAAGGTGACGAGGTTCTTGGCGTAGAGCTGAGAGGCACTGGCGGCAATCCTGCCGGCCATGTTTGCAAAGCCGATAACGCGCACGCCGTCGACGTCTGCGACCTTGCCCGGCTTGACGCCTTCGATATTGCCGCCGCGCTCGACGGCGAGGTCGACGGCAACCGCACCCGGCTTCATCGACCTCAGCATCTCGCGCGACACCAGCTTCGGTGCCGGGCGTCCGGGGATCAGCGCCGTGGTGATGACGATGTCCTGCTTGGCGATGTGATCGGCCACAAGAACCGCCTGCTTCGCCTGGTATTCCTTGGACATTTCCTTGGCGTAGCCGCCAGCGGTCTCGGCCGCCTTGAATTCTTCGTCCTCGACGGCGATGAATTTCGCACCCAGGGAAGCAACCTGTTCCTTCGCCGCCGGGCGAACGTCGGTCGCCGAGACCGCAGCACCGAGACGACGAGCCGTGGCGATCGCCTGCAGCCCGGCAACGCCGGCGCCCATGACGAAGACCTTGGCCGCCGGAACGGTGCCGGCGGCCGTCATCATCATCGGCATGGCCCGATCATACACCGCCGCCGCTTCGATGACTGCCTGGTAGCCTGCCAAGTTTGCCTGCGAGGAAAGAACGTCCATTGACTGCGCGCGCGTGATGCGCGGCATCAGTTCCATGGCGAAGCTGGAGAGCCCGGCCTTGGCCATGGCGGCGATCGCTTCGTCGTTGCCGTAGGGATCCATGACCGCAATCACGATCGCGCCGCTCTTGTAG
The DNA here is from genome assembly GCF_014197575.1 of Rhizobium sp. BK538. Classification (NCBI taxonomy): domain Bacteria; kingdom Pseudomonadati; phylum Pseudomonadota; class Alphaproteobacteria; order Hyphomicrobiales; family Rhizobiaceae; genus Rhizobium; species Rhizobium sp. BK538. Next base: position 82,245 of record NZ_JACIFT010000003.1, on the reverse strand, counting down.
CCACCGATCTCTTCGTCCGTGGGACGGCGCACCTTCAGCACTACATCGGCCGTGGCCGCAGCACCGACGGAGCCGATCCGTGCACCGATCGCTTCGAACTCCGCATCCGGAATTTTCGACTTGGTCCCCGCTCCGGCCTCGACGACGACGTCGAGCCCAAGCCCTACCATCTTCTTTACGGTTTCGACGGACGCGGCGACGCGCGTCTCATCTCCCGTGGTTTCTTTGGCGACAAAAACAATATTGCCCAACCGCCCCCTCCTCCGGGTCAGCCAGCCTGCCGCAGGTCCTCCCTGCTCAGTCCGAACATTCAGTCAAAGCTCTGGAAAAGCGCCCCTCCCACGCCGCGCTTAGCGCAGCAGAACGAGGCCAGCGATAAAGACGATCAGCAGGACGACGAGGCCGCCAAGGAAGCCAGCACCGGTGAAGAAGCCAGCGGTCATGCCGAGCAGGAGCGCGACAAGAAACAGCGTGCCGTACTTCGCTGCGGCAAGGAACATGCTGTAAGTCTGCTCATGTTCCTTGTAATCCATCGGCGCGCCAACTTCGGCAGGTCCGGTGTGATGCTCAGCCATGAATATCGTCTCCCTCAAACTTCCCGGCCGATAAAGCAATGCGGCCGGTCGACTGCCGTGATTCCCTCGATCCCGCGAGGGAATTTCCCTGCAGAGGGATTACACAAAGCTATGATAAAGCGCAATGCATGAGAATGCCGCAGGCAGGCGTGCATTCTCAGCCAAATTCAAGCGGATGGGATCACAGCGGAAGATCGGTTCCGAGATCGCCTTCAGCCATGAAACGTGCCGTCGGGATGATGGTGAGCGGCGGCAGCGTGTCATTGGGAGTGCGCGAGAACATCATGCGCTGTTCGCTGGCGCTGGAGATGAAGAAGGGATAGCGCGTCAGGAGCTTTCGGCCGACCTCGATGACATTGGTCGCCATCAGCGTCAGATCGAAACCGTAGGTCTCGGTCATGCGGCTCGCGACGACGGTATCGGCATAGAAGACACGCTTGTAGAAGGCCGCATGCGCCGGGCGCACGTGCTGCATCACACGGTCCGCGCGAAAATGCGCGGCAGCGACGATGTTCGGACGCAGCGTAAGATAGGGAATCCACGGCATTTCCGTGCTGAGTTCCGGATCCGCAGCGAAGCGCGCCGGATCGATCAGGCTCAGTCCGGCATCCAGAAACGCATCCATTTCCACCGGAAAGATACCGCCCGATTGTGAGACACGATGGTCCGGGGTCACGTGATGGATGCGGATCGTGCTGACGAGCTGTTCATAATAGTACAGTCCAAAAACATAGGCCTGACTGTCGAAGTCGGCCTCGTCGATCATGCTTTTGGCGGCGACTGGAAGCACTTCACGGGCCTTGTAGGCCTTGTAGCGCAGGCGCTCCACCTCTTCCATATCCTCGCCGCTTTCGACGCGGCGGTATTCGACGTGGTTCATTATTTCGAGGAGTTTGCTGCTGAAATCACTCGTCTTTAAAGGGTTGTCTGCCATAGTTGCTCGGTTCGCCTGTTAACGAAGCATTAATCATATGGAACCAGCGGAAGAGCAAGAACGGTGCGAGAATTTGCATTATATTTGAATTGTTAAGGTTAACGGCGCTGCGTGTGCGCGATGCATCCTCGGCTGCAAGAGCGAGCGGGCTTATGCAACTTTCGAGCGACGACGCGGCGCCGTGCGGCGGCTGAGGCTTTGGGAGAGGATGGCGATGTTCTGCGCCGGAACTGCCGGCGAGAAAACGTAGCCCTGCACGAGATCGGTGGCGCGATACTTGTTGAGCAAGGCCAGTTGCTCGGTGGTCTCGACACCTTCGGTGACGATCTTCAGACCGAGTTCGCGCGCCAGGTTGACGGTGCCGCGCAGCAGCTTGAGCCGACGCCCGTCCTCGACGATGTTGCGCAGGAACGAGCGGTCGATCTTGACGATGTCGAGCGGCAGCGTGTCGAGATAGCTGAGGCTGGAGAAGCCGGTGCCGAAGTCGTCGATCGCAATCGTGATCCCGCGTGCCCTCAGTTCGGCGAGGATCGCGCGCACCGCAGCCGGCTCGTCGATCAGGCAGCTTTCGGTGATCTCCAGATGCAGTCGCGCTGGCTCGAGGCCCGAGGCCTCGAGCGCTTCCGCGACCACGGCAAGAATGTCGGCGTCACGCAGATCGCGCGCCGACAGGTTGACCGAAACCGCGATATGATCCGGCCAGTTCATGCAGTCCTTGCACGCCTTCATCAGGATGGAGCGGGTGATCTCGGAGATGATGCCCATCTCTTCGGCAAGGCGAATGAAGACATCCGGTGGGATCGCGCCCTTCTCGGGATGCACCCAGCGCGCCAGCGCCTCGGCACATTCGATGCGCGTTCCGTCCGCTTTGAACATCGGCTGGTAGGCAACGCTCAGACCCTGGTTGCCGATCGCTTCGCGCAGATCCGCCTTGAGCTTCTGCTGCTCGATATAGCGACCGTCCATCTCGCGTTCGAAGCCGGCAATGCCACCGCGCTGCTTCGACTTGCTCTCGAAGAGGGCGAGATCAGCCTTGATGCTCCACTCCTCCATCGCGAAGGCATCGCTTTCCAGGATCGCAAAGCCGGCACTCAGCGAAACGAGGAAGGTGACGTCATCCGCCTCGTAATTGCCCTGGATGCTCTCGTGGAAGCGGTGAATCTCCGCGTCGAGCGTGGCCATGTCCTTCGCATGCGGGAAGAAGAGAATGAACTGGTCACCCATCAAGCGGCCGACGATGGCCTTGCCCGCCTGCTTGGCGATACGGCTTGCGATGGCGCACAACAACCGGTCGCCGGTGATGTGGCCGCGCATATCGTTAACATGCTTGAACTCGTCGATATCGAGAACCATGAAGGCGACGGGGCCGCGCTTCTTCTGGTGCTTGGTCAGGTAGTCCTGCACGAGATGGCTGAAGTATTCGCGGTTCGGCAGACCGGTCAGCGCATCGAAGCGAACCATGTGCAGGATCTTCTGCTCCGCCTTCACGCGGCTCGACACGTCTTCGAAAATCAAGACGGCACCGCCATCGGCGCGGCGGCTCGCCGAAAACTCCAGCGACAGATCCTCTGGAAAGTGAATCAGCGTGCGCGAAAGCTTGCCCTCGGCGACATGCGTCATCTGCCGCAGGATCAGCTCCGGCTGCGTGGAATCCATAAAGCTGTAGCGGGCGCCGTAGCGCAGCACCGCGCCGAGGTCGCGTTCCTTCAGCCGCTCAGGGTCGCCGATCTTCAGAAGGTCGCAGGCCTTGCGGTTGATAACCTGGATACGGTTTTCCGGATCGACCATCACCAGGCCATGCGGCATGTTGTTGAGTGCCGTGTCGAAGCGGTCGGCGATCATCGAGATCTCGCGACGCGCAATGACGTTCTCATAGAGGAACTCGCGCACGCCGTTGGCCATTGCCCGCGTCGTCAGGCCGAACGGAATGAGGAAAGCCGACAGGATCGCGCGATAGAAGTCGAGCGCCATCAGGCTGCAGATGATCATCGGCAGACAGCAGGCCAGCGTCTGCAGGTCGATCGCCTTTTGCGATCCATAGTTTCGGCCGACGACGGAGACCATCGACGCCATGGTGACCGCGATGCAGGCGAGCTCGGCGAACGGATCCTGCAGGATGAAGATCGCGTAACCGCTGCCGATGCCGAGGATCGTCGCGGTTGACGCGGCACCGATGACGTAGACGGTTTCCCAATGTTCGATCTGCTCGCGCGAAAGCGTCCGCTTGTCGACCTTGTCGAACATGCGGAAGGTCACCATCCGGCCAGCGAAAACGGCAAGGAAACCGACCGACAGGACGACATAGAATGGAGAACTGGTTTTCAGGGCAACGGCGAGGAAGGCAACCACATGCACGACGACGCCCGCGACGAGTGTCATGCGATTCCCGAAGAGGGAGCTGACAAACGACAGATAAACGTCGGGAGGGACCCTGTTCGGGTTATGTGGCTTCATCCATACTTTCCCTGTGCGGCGAAACCTTACCCGCAACCCTTTAAAAATTGATTTCGGGTAATCGATACATTTTGTCGAATTTTTCAAAACCCTGGGATGAATTTTAGCGTTTGCAAGGACTTATGCAGCCATTTGGAGAAGTTTTTCGGGCTTAGCGGCTAGCCACAGGTTGTCTTGCCGCTTCACGACTAACGCCACGCGCGTCTGGGAGGGTCTGTACGACTATATTCCAACACGCCCCCTTTAATCTTTCAATTTGAAAAGCCGTGGTCTAAACCGGTGAAAAGATAAAAGGCGCATAAAAACGCGCGACATAACAAGGGGGAAGGCATGCCGGCTTTGTTGACCGTCAGCCGGTTGATCGATGCGGTCAGCCAATTCATGGGCAAACTATCCGAATACATGGTGCTGTTCTGTTGTCTGATCAGCGCCGCCAACGCGCTGATCCGCTATTCTCTCAACTACAGCTCCAACGGCTGGCTCGAGATCCAATGGTATCTCTTCGCCTTCATCGTCGTGCTGGGCGCTGCTCATACGCTGCGCATGAACGAGCACGTGCGTGTGGACCTGATCTATGGCGCAGTCTCCGACAAGACGAAGATCTGGATCGACATCATCGGCCTGATCGTGTTCCTGATCCCGGCCTGCATCTTCCTGACCTGGCTCTGCTGGCCGTTCTTCCTGTCCTCCTACCAGCAGCATGAGATCTCCGCCAATGCCGGCGGCCTGATCCGCTGGCCGGTCAAGCTCATCCTCCTCCTCGGCTTCGGGTTGCTATCCCTTCAGGGCATCTCGGAGTTGATCAAGAGGATTGCTGCCCTCACCGGCTACATCCTGATCGATACAAAATACGAAAAGCCGCTGCAGTAAGCCGGACCGGGAGGAACACCATTGTTTGATTTCGGCATCATTCCGCCGGCCATGTTCGTGGGCATGGTCCTCTTCATGCTCTACGGCTTTCCGGTTGCCTTTTCGCTGGCTGCCGTCGGCCTGTTCTTCGGCATTATCGGCATCGCCACCGGACATTTCAGCGAAGCCTTCCTGCAAGCGCTGCCGCTGCGCTTCTTCGGCATCGTCTCCAACGACCTGCTGCTCGCCATCCCCTTCTTCACCTTCATGGGCGCTATCCTGGAGCGCTGCGGCCTTGCCGAGGACCTGCTGGAGGGAACCGGCAAGCTGTTCGGCCGCATTCCGGGCGGCCTTGCCTACGCGGTGATCCTTGTCGGCGCCGTGCTCGGTGCCATCACCGGCACCGTTGCTGCCTCGGTCATTACCATGGGCGTCATTTCGCTGCCGATCATGCTGCGTTATGGCTACAGCCCACGGCTCGCCACCGGCGTTATCGCCGCCTCCGGCACCATCACCCAGGTCATTCCGCCCTCCCTCGTGCTCGTCGTGCTTGCCGACCAGCTCGGCAAATCGGTCGGCGACATGTATCTCGGCGCTATCGGCCCGTCGATCCTGCAGGTCGCGATCTTCATGGGCTATATCCTGATCTTGTCGATCTTGAAGCCCGCCACCGTGCCGCCGCTGCCGAAGGAAGTGCGCGGCGACTTCACCTGGGGGCTGCTCCTGAAGGTGCTGTCGGGAATGGTGCCGTCGATCGTGCTGATCTTCCTCGTCCTCGGCACGATCTTCATGGGACTGGCGACGCCCACCGAAGCCGGTGCGCTTGGCGTCGTCGGCGCCATGGTGCTTGCCGCCATCCATCGCCGTCTCACCTGGCCGCTGATGCAGGAAGCGATGCGCTCCACCATGCACATCACCTCGATGGTAGTGATGATCCTGATCGGCTCGACCTGCTTCAGCCTCGTCTTCCAGGGCATGGATGGCTCGCGCTGGATCGAGCACATGCTGTCGGGTATCCCCGGCGGCCCCGTCGGCTTCCTGATCTTCGTCAACATCTTCATCTTCGTGCTGGCCTTCTTCCTCGATTTCTTCGAGATCGCCTTCATCGTCATCCCGATGCTGGCGCCGGTTGCTTCGGCGCTCGGCATCGACCTGATCTGGTTCGGCGTGCTGATTTGCGTCAACATGCAGACGAGCTTCATGCATCCGCCGTTCGGCTTCGCGCTCTTCTACTTGCGCTCCATCGCCGATCGCAGCGTCAAGACCTCGGATATCTACATGGGTGCCCTGCCCTGGGTCTGCATGCAACTGATCCTGGTTGCGATCGTGATTTTCTGGCCACAATCGGTAACCTATTGGCTCGACAAGGGGCCGAAGATCGATCCGAACTCGATCAAGATCGAGGTGCCCGGCTTCGGCGGCAACGGCTTGTCGCTGCCACCGCTGGGAACACCGGGCGGCGCTTCACCACAGATGCCCGGCCTGACCTTGCCGCCGCTGAATGGCCTGCCCGGCCAGCCACCGGCGCCCGCGCCGGCAACTCCCGCGCCACCGGCCACCGATCTCAGCCAACCACCCAAGATCAACTGACAACAAAAAAGCCCCGGACCGAAATCCGGGGCTTTTTCTTGTCTCGGCCTGAGCCAGCGCTCAGATCTTGCCGGCCCGCTGCTGGATCATCATGAACGTGTCGAACGTGTATTCCGACAGCTGCGCCCAGAGGTAGGCATCGCGCTTGAACGCGGTCTGATCCTCGTAGATCTTCTTGAAATACGGGTTGGATGCCGAAATCTCGGCATAGATGCCGAGGGCCGCCTGGAAGCAAGCTTCCAAGATGTCCTGGCTGAAGGGCCGCAGGGTCGCGCCTTCCGATACCAGCTGCTTCAGCGCCGGCGGGTTTTTCACATCGTATTTCGCCATCATGTTGGTGTTGGCAAAGGCACAGGCATCGGTCAGCGCCGCCTGATAGTGCTTCGGCAGGCTGTTCCACTTTTCCAGATTGAAGAAGGCGTGAACGGTCGGACCGCCTTCCCACCAGCCGGGATAGTAGTAGTACTTCGCAACCTTGTGCAGACCGAGCTTCAGATCGTCGTACGGGCCGACGAATTCGGAAGCGTCGATCGTGCCCTTTTCGAGGGCCGGATAGATGTCACCGCCGGCGATCTGCTGTGGAATGACGCCAACCTTGCTGATGACCTGACCGGCAAGACCGGCGATACGCATCTTGACGCCCTTCAGATCGTCAAGCGTATTGATTTCCTTGCGGAACCAGCCGCCCATCTGAGCGCCCGTATTGCCCGCCGGCAGGCCGTAAATGCCCTGCGTGGCGTAGAACTCGTTCATCAGCTTGTTGCCGTTGCCTTCGTAGAACCAGGCATTGGTCAGGCGTCCGTTGAGACCGAACGGGATTGCCGTGCCGATCGCGTAGGTCGGATCCTTGCCGACGAAATAGTAGGAGCAGGTATGCGCTGCCTCGACCGTGCCGGCGCTGACGGCATCAGCCGCCTGCAGGCCCGGAACGATTTCGCCTGCGGCAAAGGGCTGGATGGTGAAGTTACCATCAGTCGCTGCGGCAAGGTGCTTGGAGATATCGTCCGCCGCGCCATAGATCGTATCGAGGCTCTTTGGGAAAGACGACGTCATGCGCCAGGAAATCTTAGGGTTCTCTTGTGCAATGGCGGGCGCCGCCAATGTACCCGCAGCAGCGACCGCGCCGGCCCCGGCGGTTCCTGCTTTCTTCATGAATGAACGACGATCCATCAAAAACCTCCCGTATAGATGGTGCTGCGAGGTGAACCCTCGTCTCTGCCCGCAGCAATGGCGGGAACCTAAGCACGGTGGCGACCGTGTTTCAAGCACTGTCCCATTAGTCTTTGGCATCACGACGGCAATATGGCGCCAAGCGCATTTGCATCAAAATCAGCGAGTTAGGCAAGACACGCCCGAGCAACCGGCCGACAGCGCCGCAATTCCGCCAGCGATTGCGCCGAGACGTTGACTTCCAAGCCGTTCTCGGCTCTCACAATAACGAACCGCATCTACCGACCGGGGTTAAAATGACGAAGCCGATCGTCGCCGTTCCTGCCGATATCCGCACCTTCGACGGTGCCACATGGCACGCCGTCCAGCATCAATATGTCCGCGCTGCGCTGAACGCCGCCGGCGTCATGGCCTTCATCATTCCGGCGTTCGAGGAAGGCTACGGCACGGACGCGATTCTGGACCGCGTCGACGGCGTTCTCGTCTCGGGCTCGGCCAGCAACGTGCACCCGTCTTATTACGGCGCAACGGCGACCGACGCCGACGGGCCCTTCGATATCGCGCGTGACGCCACAAGCCTGCCGCTGATCCGCCGCGCCATCGACCGCGCCATTCCGCTGCTCGCAATCTGCCGCGGCATTCAGGAGCTCAACGTCGCACTGGGCGGCACGCTCGCCAGCGAGATCCAGACCCAGCCGGGCATATGGGATCACCGCACGCCGGCCGAGGTGGACCGTGACGGCAAGTACGCGATCCGCCAGAGCGTCTTCGTCAAGGAAGGCTCCTGCATCGCGGCCATCGTCGGCCCTGGCGAGATTAGGGTGAACTCTCTTCATCGCCAGGCCATCGCCAAGACCGCGCCGCGCCTGCAAGTGGAGGCGGTGGCCGAAGACGGTACGATCGAGGCCGTGTCCGTGACCGATGCTCCGGCCTTTGCGGTCGGGGTTCAATGGCATCCGGAATACTGGGCTGAGACCGACAAGCCATCGAACCAGATCTTCACCGCCTTCGGCGATGCGGTGAGGGGCTACGCTGCAGCCAAACTCTCAAAAGCGGCCGAAAAGACCTCCGCCTGATCGACCCGCAAATCGCCGACGCGTCATCGAGCAACTCACGATGGCAGGGGCCGGCCTGCCCGTTCGCTGACCATGTACGCCGCATACCAGGTGGACCAGTCATCATCGTGCTTGCCGATGCGCTTCTCATGCTCTCCATGGGCGGCCGCCGCCCGGCGCAAAGCTGCCTCAAGATCGGTTGACGACGCAAACAACGTCTCGTCGGCGTCTATTCGGCCAGGCAATCGCGCCGTCACTTCCTGGAACAGCCAGCCGTTGCCATCGGGATCGCTGAACGACGCAAAAGAGGCGTAGCTGCGATGTTCTGGATGCGGTCCCGTCAATCGGGAATTCTCGCCGGCATGATGGAATACGCCGCCAGCATCATGGAACACCTCGCTCACGTCTACGCCATACTTCACAAGTTCGGCGCGAGCCGCCTCGATGTCGGAGACGATAAGATGGAGCCCCTGCGCCGTACCGGGCGCGGCGGCCGTCACATTCTTGCCGAAGATGACGGAGCACGGCGAACCCGGAGGCGTGAATTGAATGACCCGGAAATCGTCGCCCGTGACGACATCGGCGTCGAGCCGCCAACCGAGATTGGCGTAAAACTGCTTGGCACGGTCAACGTCCGACACCGGGACGACGATGACCTCAAGCTTCATGTCGGCCGTCCGCATTGCCGGAGTCCTGACCGTAGTCTCGCTCTGCACAGAAGTATTGCCCATGTTCAGCTCCCTGGTTTGGATACTTTGAGATTGGCAATAAGACCTGGCGAGTGGATCACAGCGGTCACAGGCAGTCGAATCAATTTGTCCCATGCGGGCGCGCGGCAGATCGTTGGCCCTGCCGGATGGCGATAGAGTGACCATGGGCCTGATGAGACTATTCGAATAGGCAGAGAAGCGAGAGCAGGAGCTCTGGCCTTTACCCTCGCATGGCCCATCGCAGGCCGACGGTGACCGCCAAGCCTAGGAGCGGCCATATCGCCCAGAACACCCCATGCCATGCCAGCAGATTGATCATGACGATGCCAATGCCGATGACGACCAATCCGGCAATTCGCTGGTCAAAACGGCTCTGCTTGCGGACCCAGGCCATCGCCGAGACGAAGGCAAGGCCGAGAAGTGGCCATACGGCCCAGAAGACGCCCTGCCACGACACGAGATTGATCGCGATCAAAGCGATGGCGATAACCGCGAACACGCCGCCAATCTTCCGCACCCTCGGACCAAAGGGCTGGCTCGGTTCGGGCGCGGCAGCCGCGGGTAGCGGACGAGCCGGTGGCGCGGGCGCTGTCGACACGTCGTCTCCAATCCGCACAGCATAGCTCGGCACCGCCTCGCTGACGTTCTTCACCGTCAGCGGCCCAAGAAAGTCGAAGCCAACCGCAACCTTGTTGCGGACCTGGTCATAGACCGTGTTGGAAATCACGATGCCACCGGCCGGTGCCGAGGCCTGAAGCCTGGCGGCGATGTTGACGCCATCACCATAAATATCGTCACCCTCGGCGATGACATCGCCGAGATTGATGCCGATCCGGTAGAGCATCCGTCCCTCCGCCGGCCGGGCAGAATTCATGCCGACGAGCTCGTTCTGGACGTCGATGGCAGCGCGCACCGCTTCGACGACGCTCGGAAATTCGGCAATCAGGCCGTCGCCCCAGGTATTGATCACCCGGCCGCCGTGCGCGCCGATCAGGCGCGACATCGCATCGCGCGACCACTTGAGCATGGCGAGAGTACCCTCCTCGTCGGCGCCCATCAGCCGCGTATAGTCCTGAACATCGGCAGAGAAGATGGTCGTCAGCTTGCGTCGCATTTCGTTCATGACGCTTCGTTCCTAACCATGTTCGATCAGCGAGACCCGGCACGGTTGCAGTGAACAGAACCGGCATCCTGATAGATGTATGCGCACTCCGCTTCGTTCAAGCCGTGCCGCAAGCTTCCGTTTCGCCCGCCCTCAAAAGGACCGGTCGATGGGGCCTCACGCCTTTGGCGGCGTCTCCGGCACGGGCGTCAAAGGTCTGCCCTTTGCGAACCACTCAACGAGATTATCGACGACCAGATCCGCCATCGCATTGCGCGTCGGCACCGAGCCTGACGCAAGGTGCGGCAGAAGCACGGCGTTCGGCAGATCGAGCAGCGAAGCCGGCACATCAGGCTCGTCGTAGAAAACGTCGAGACCTGCGGCACCGATGGTTCCGGACTTCAGGGCGTGAGCAAGCGCATCCTCATCGACCGTCCAGCCACGCCCGACATTGATGAAAACGCCGTCAGGGCCAAGTGCGGAGAGGATTTCCGCATTGATGGTCTTGTGGGTCTGCGGGGTTTTCGGGACGATGGAAATCAGGGTGTCGACGGCCTCGGCGAGATCCTTCAGCGACGGATAGTAGCCGTATGGCGCATCGGCGTGGCGCGTGCGGGTGTGGTAGCTGATCTTCACCTTGAAGGGCTCCAGGCGCTTGGCGATCTCCTGGCCGATGCGGCCAAGACCGTAGATTCCGACATGCCGCCCCTTCAGGGAAAAACGCGACAGCGGATAGTTCTGTCCTGGCTTCCAGTTACCGGCACGCAGCCAATTTTCCGCACGCGGGAGTTCGCGGATCGTGTTGAGCAACAGCCCGATCGCAGTATCGGCGACCTCGTCGTTCAGCACATCGGGCGTGTTCGTAACGATCACGCCCTTAGTGGCCGCGTGCTTCGCATCAACGCCGTCATAGCCGACGCCGAAGCTGGAGATCAGCTCGACATTCGGAAGGCCGTCGATCGCAGCCGCATCGAACGCGCCCGAGACGGCGACGCCGCGAATCTTGCCCGCGGCCTGCGCGTCAAGCGTCGCCGGATTGGCTTCGATAACGTCAAAGCTCTCCTTCAGGCGCGTCAGGACGCGCTCGTGTATCTTCCCGGGAACGAGAACAGCGATGCGGGACATGGCATTTCCTCTTGGCTTGCTTACGAGCGCGGACGGTGGGGGCTGGTCGACTGGCGGATGCGCATCTCGGGCTTGATGAGATGGAGGCCGTCCGGCTCGTGGCTGCCGGCCAGGCGATCGAGAAGCGCGCGGGCTGCAAGACGTCCGACTTCCGCCTGGCCGTTCCAGACCGTCGTCAGCGCCGGCATCGATATCGACGCTTCCTCGAGATCGTCATAGCCGGTGACGGAGATATCCTTGCCCGGAACGAGACCAGCGCGGGCGATGCCGTTCATCAGGCCGATCGCGACGAGATCGTTCCAGCAGACGGCGGCTGTCGGCTTTTGCGGTAACGACAGGAAATGCACCGCTGCCTCGAAGCCCCCTTGCATCGAGCGTGGGCCGGGAATGCGCAGACCCGGATCCACTTCGATGCCGGCCTTGCGCAGCGCGTTGACGTAGCCTTGATAGCGATCGCGCCCCGTGGACGTCTGGTCGGTGCCGCCGATCATGGCGATCGACCGATGGCCAAGGCCGATCAGATGGTTGGTAGCGAGCGAAATGCCGTAGCTGTCGTCACCACGATAGGTCGGAAGGTCCAATCCGTCCAACGAGCGGGCAACCAGGATCGCCGGCATGCCGTTGTCTTCAGCGAGCTGCATATCCTCCGGTGGTGTGCCGATTGCCGGCGACATGATGACGCCGTCGCCACCGAGCTGCAGCAACGTTTCGATGAAGGTGCGCTGCTTTTCGACGGAGTCGTAATGGTTCGACAGAATGAAGGTGTGCCGGCTGCGATCGAGCTCGCTTTCAATCGCCTTCAGGATTTCTCCATAGAACGGGTTCATGATGTCGTGCACGACGACGCCGATGATGCCGGAGCGGGACGTCCGCAGGCTGGCAGCGCGGCGATTGTAGATATAGCCGAGCGCCCGCGCCTGTTCCTTGATTTTGTCTCGGGTGGCGCCAGCCACGAGCGGGCTGTCACGTAAGGCAAGAGATACGGTTGCTGTGGAAATGCCGAGCGTTTCGGCGATCGTCGAAAGCTTTATCTTTTGAGCCACGTGTCCTCCCCAGGCAACGCGCGGTTTTTCATGCGCCCGACATCAGAAGAGTCGAGCATTATTAAAATGTTTAATTAAAAGATTAAACGCAGCGAGGCAATTCGTAATTTCACAAATCTGTCAGATTTCCTCAGGCTCATCGAGAGGAATGGCGGCGGACTGCAAGTTGCCGTCGATTGCCTTCAACAGACGGACAAGATTGCGGATTTCCTTCTCGGAAAATTCCTGGGTTGCCATCCGGTCGCAGGCCGAGGACGCCATTTCGATTGCCTTGACACTGCCGCGGCCAAGTTCGGTCAGATAGACCTTGGTCAGGCGGGCATCGTCGGCATCCGCCTTGCGCTCGAGGAACCCTTGCGCCTCCATGCGCCCGATCGTGCGTGTCATCGTGGGCGCCTTGACGCCAAGCTTCTGCGCCAGCCCGCCGGCGGTCATCCCGTCACTTTCGGCAAGCAGAAGGATCACGCCGTCCTGGCCGGCATAGAGGCCACTTTCGAGGAGGTTGCGCGACAAGACGGTGCGCATCGACCGAGCCGCCTGCGTCAAAGCCGGCGAAAGATCGACGACTGTATATTCGGTCTGGTCCTTCTTCTTGGACTTCTGCTTCTTTCCGTCCTTGTGCTTCTTCCCCATCGCCATCCCTTTGACTTTGCTGCGTTGCACGCACCTTGCCTGTGCAAGGGAGCCAGAACATTCATAATAGTGTCCCCTAAATCGATTTCGATTTAAGGGGTTATGCGCTAAGCATTGAGAACGCTGCGTTATGACATTGCGCATCATTTCGTCATAAACAAGAGGTCTTAGCCGGATGACGGAGCCTTCTCGCGACTTCGAGGATAACGATCCGAACCTGCCGCCCGCAGACCGCTGCCGATGGATCGCTGTTCTGCCGCTCGGCGCGCGTGAGCAACATGGCCCTCACCTGCCCTTCGAGACCGACACGCTGATCGCCAAAGGCATCGTTGCCCGGCTCAAGGCCACCCTTCCCGCCGCCCTGCCGGTGACGTTCCTACCGACCGAAAATGTCGGCTACTCGGTCGAGCATATGGACGTGAAGGGCACGCAAACGCTGACATATGGCGAGGCCATCGAACGCTGGCTGGGCATTGCCCGAAAGCTCTCCGACATGAGCATTCGTAAACTGGTGATGCTGAATGCCCATGGCGGCAACTCGCCGTTGATGACGATCGTTGCGACGGAAGCTCGCGTCCGTTTCAACATGCTAGCGGTGGCGACGAGCTGGACACGCTTCGGCGTTCCCGCCGGTATCATCTCGCCCGAGGCAAAAGCGATCGACATCCACGGCGGCGACATCGAGACGTCGGTGATGCTGGCGCTTCACCCTGATAAGGTCGACGTGACCAAGGCCGCTGACTTCCCGTCCCGCCAGTCCGACTTTGCCGCCCGCTTCAAACATTTGCGTGCTTACGGCCCACATGCCTTCGGATGGAAAATGTCGGATCTCAGCCCATCAGGCGTGGCAGGCAACGCATCGCTGGCGACAGCGGAAAAAGGCGAGGCACTGATTGCACATTCCGTAAAGGGGTTGGTCGAACTGCTGCAGGACGTCGACGCATTCGACGCAGCAGAGCTTGATTGAAAACCATCCCGTCGCGATGTGATCTTATAACATACAAAACCCTTTGAACTGCCGCTCGCAACTCCTTATATGTGACCGACGAATTTTCAGCCCCGCCCCCGGGCGTGCCATCTCTCGAGGTTCTTATGACCGACGCGATCCCCACCCAGCAGAAGCCAATTCCGGTTACCGTTCTCACCGGCTACCTCGGCGCCGGCAAGACCACCTTGCTCAACCGCATCCTGTCGGAGAACCACGGCAAGAAGTATGCAGTCATCGTCAACGAGTTCGGCGAGATCGGCATCGACAACGACCTCATCGTCGAATCCGACGAAGAGATCTACGAAATGAACAATGGTTGTGTCTGTTGCACCGTGCGCGGCGACCTGATCCGCGTCGTCGAAGGGCTGATGCGCCGCCCCGGCCGTTTCGACGGCATCATCGTTGAAACGACGGGCCTGGCCGATCCGGTTCCGGTCGCCCAGACCTTCTTCATGGATGACGACGTGCGCGCCAAGACGGAACTCGACGCCGTTGTTGCCCTCGTCGACGCCAAGCATCTGCCGCTGCGCCTGAAGGACAGCCGCGAGGCCGAAGACCAGATCGCCTTTGCCGACGTCGTCCTGATCAACAAGACCGACCTCGTAACACCGGAAGAGCTGGCGCAGATCGAAGACATCGTCCACGCCATCAATCCCTCGGCGCGCGTCTACAAGACGAGCCGCTCCGGTGTCGATCTCGCACGTGTTCTCGATCAGGGTGCCTTCAATCTGGAGCGCGCGCTGGAAAACGATCCGCACTTCCTCGACCATGACCACGACGATCACGTCTGCGGTCCGGATTGCGATCATGACCACCATCATCACCATGCGCATGATCACGACCACGATCATGACCATCACCACCATGATCACGACCATGACCACCATCATCATGGCGCCATGTCGCCGATCCATGACGTGACGGTGCAGTCGGTCTCGCTGCGCGGCGGTGAAATGAACCCTGAACGGTTCTTCCCCTGGATCCAGAAGGTCACGCAGACGCAGGGGCCGAACATCCTGCGCCTCAAGGGCATCATCGCCTTCAAGGACGATGCGGAACGCTATGTCGTGCAGGGCGTGCACATGATCGTCGAAGGCGATCACCAGCGCCCGTGGAAGGACGGTGAGAAGCATGAGACCCGGCTCGTCTTCATCGGCCGCGAACTCGATCGCGAAAAGCTCGAAGCCTCCTTCAAGGCGTGCGAGGCGGCAGCCTGATGCCGACAGTTGCCCCGTTCGATCTCGACGGCCATATCCTGGCCGTCGAATTTTTAGGTGACACCCCTTTCTTCGCCAATGCCGCCGGCACCTTCCACCGTCTCGATGGCGGCGAGAAGGTGAGCGAAGCCCATCAGGGCATGCTGAGCTGCATCCGAGATCCCTACAGCGAGAGCCTGATCTCCGGCGGCGAGGACGGCAAGGTGCTGCGCATCGCGGCCGACGCCGGCGTGACCGAGCTTGCCAGCGCGCCGCGCAAGTGGATTTCGCAGCTTGCCGCCGGCCCGCAGGGCGCCGTCGCCTATTCTTATGGCAAGAGCGCTTTCGTGCGCCTCGCCGACGGCACGACCAAGGAATTTACCGAAGAGCGCACCGTCGAAGGCCTCGCCTTTGCCCCGAAGGGCATGCGCATTGCCGCTGCGCGCTATAATGGCGTGTCGCTGCATTGGGTCGGGACCGCTGCCAAGCCCGTCGATCTCGAATGGAAAGGCGCCCACACCGGCGTCACTTTCTCGCCGGATGGTAATTTCCTCGTCACCATGATGCAGGAGAATGCGCTGCATGGCTGGAAGCTCGACGCCAAGGCCGGCGCCGAGACCCGCCACATGCGCATGACGGGCTACCCGGCCAAGGTGAAATCGCTCTCCTGGTCGGCGAAGGGCAAATGGCTTGCCTCCTCAGGCGCGCCGGCCGCGATCGTCTGGCCGTTCCAGGGCAAGGACGGCCCGATGGGCAAGGCACCGCTCGAACTCGGCACCCGCGCCAACATCATGGCGACCTCGGTGAAGTTCCACCCTGTCGAAGACATCCTGGCGATCGGTTTCATCGACGGCATGATCCTCGCTGTGCGCATTGCCGACAGCAAGGAAGCGCTGCTGCGCCGCCCTGGCAAGGGCGCGATTACCTCGATGAGCTGGAGCAAGAACGGCAAGCTGCTGGCCTTCGCGTCCGAAGCCGGCGATTGTGGCGTGGTCGATATCGCAGCCTAGGCAAGAGCGTGCCGCCCAAAAATACCGGCTCGAGGTGAGGGATAGCCGAGGCTCCGCAAGGGCAGTGGTGCCTCGTCACCTTTTGCGAAGAGGCCTCGCCGCCACCGCACACTGCTCAGGCGGCCTGCTCACCCTCCGACGCTTCGACGCGGTTTCGGCCCCGGCGTTTGGAAGCATATAGCGCCTCATCCGCCTTTCGCAGAAGCTGTTCGAAATCGACATCTGTCTCGCCAGAAGTGGCAACGCCGATGCTGAGGGTCGGAAAGACTGTCAGCCCCGGGACCTGCCCAACGGCCGCTGAAAACGCCAGCCTCATGCTTTCGGCGGTCTGCACCGCCTCGGCATCGGTTATGTCCTTCAGAACGGCCAGGAACTCGTCGCCGCCCTGACGGGACAGCAGATCGCTGGGCCGCAACATCGTCTGCGCCACTCGGGCAAAGAGCCGCAATATGTCGTCGCCCAACACATGGCCGTGTTGGTCGTTCAACTGTTTGAAATTGTCGATATCGATGGCGAGCAGCGCAAACGACTGCGCTCGCTTGAATGGCAGGCGTTGGGCCAGACCGCCGCGATTGAGCGCGCCGGTCAGCGGATCACGATGCGCCAGATCGATGAGCTTGTTCCTGCTGCGCTCGGCGGCCATCAGGACAATCACGACGCTGCGCAGAGCGAAGAAGACCACCGCCGTGGCACCCATCCATCCATGAACAACACTATCGCCGAAGGCGCCCGGTCCGGCGATCTGGCCGGATGCCGCAAACAGACTACGAGCCAGGAAGATCGCCGCGGTCGGCGCATAGAGCCAGGCAAGCAGCCCGGCCGAGAACAGCTTCTCGCGCCGGTGAATGGCGGCGCCTTCCCGCAAGATCGCAAGATCACAGAGGCAGCATACGATTGAAACATAGAAGATACGGGCTGACACCGTGGCGGGATCGACCGTGAAAAGCAGAACGGGCAAGCTGACGCCGGCAACGGCAAGCGCACAGTAGCGTTTGTCGACAAGCCGCTCCGCAAAAACGCGAACGGAAACGAATGTCAGGAGGTAACCGGCGATTGTCACGACGTTGCCGACGTCAAGGGAGACGAACGAGGGAACGAAATTCCGCAGCGAAACGCACAAGGAGCCAATACCGATCAGGAGATTGCTGATGCCCCACCATGCCGGCCAGCGTCCAAAGCGGCCGGTCCCATACGCCGCGAGATGCACGCTACCGAGCACGAGGCATGTCATGGCCGAAACGACGTAGATCGTTCTCAGGTCCAGTATCATTTCGGGCGCTCTCCAACCTATGGCCGGCGCACCTTATAACCGCGCTGTTGAATTTTGTTTTTACAGCTCGCTCGCTTTTTAACGATGGGCCGAAATCGCTCATTCAGGTTGGGCGACTGGCTGCAATAATCTCGGCCAAAAAGGCCGTGCAGGGCATCCCGGTAGCCGGTGCGTGCGGACGGGCCGCTCTCGTCCGATGTCATCACGACCGTCATGCCAAATGAGGGCACGATGTAGAGCATCTGGCCGCCGTAACCCCAGGCGAAGTGGACCTCTTCGCCGCCGATCTGCCGCGAGAACCAGCCGTAGCCATAGTCGTCGCCGGAGAAGCGGGAATTGGTGCGGTGCTGCCACGACTGCGCGATCCAGTCCGCCGGTACCACCTGCGTGCCGTCAGCCGTCCTGCCGCCGTTGCGGTAGAGCTCGCCGAAAGCCAGCAGCGAGCGAGCCGTCATCGCCATCTGATTGCCGCCGAGATAGATACCCTGCGGATCCCGCTCCCACGCGCCGATTCGGAAACCGTCGACCGGCCCGAGCCATTCGCGAGCCAGAGCCAACGTCGATTTCCCGCCGACCTTCGTCAGAATCGCCGAGAGAAGGTGAGTGGAAGCGGTCGAATAGAGCATCTGACCGCCGGGCTCGTCGTCGAAAGGCTGGGCAAGTGCGAAACGCACCCAATTGCGCGAGGCGACCCAGCGGCCGTAGTTCGGACCTGACAGACGACCAAGCCCCGCCTGCATGGAGAGCAGGTTGCCGATGGTAATCTGGTTGAGCCGCGGATCGGGATCGGCAGGCAGGTCGGCTTTCAGAATGGATGCAATCTTCTGCTCCGGCCCTGCGAGCAGCCCCTTGTCGATTGCAATGCCGACGAGGCTGGAGACAATCGACTTGGACGCGGACTTGATGTTGACGGATTCGCTCGCCGTGTGGCCGCGATAGCCTTGCTCCGCGACAGTCCGCCCATCCCTGGCGACGATCACCGTCTTCAGCGGTTTCAAATCCGCGCGTGACGATAACCTCCCGAGGAGAACCGCCGTCCGGTCATTCTCCGGCTGCGCGACGGCAGCAAATGGGGACAGCAGAAGAACGACGAAAAAAGCGAGGCGCGTGATCATCCCGCTGAACTAGCGTAGGCGCGCCGCGAAATCATCGCTCGCCCGGCGCGGCTCACGCGGACGTGAAAGTTTATGGTCGGCCGCCGTCGGCGATCGCGAAGCGACACTGCAGGCATAGCCGCGTTCACGGGGCAAGCCGAAGTGCCGCGTTGAGCCATTGCTCCGCGACGGCAACCCAACGGGATGGGCAGACGGCTGAGGTATTGCTGTATGATGTGTCAGGCTGCTCCGCCTGCCCGACCGCATCCGGCTTGCCGGCTTGACCAGCACGGGCAGGAACGTCTCCCGACCTGGCTTCTCCGGCTGGATTACCCGCCCCGACGGCGTGAGACCCACCTTCTGCGGCCGCCGTCGAGCGCAGAAATATGAACGGTGGACGCACGGTTCATGAACCCGGCTCCCTGCCCGACGACAAGCCGATCATAGATCAGCCTGCACCGCGCGCGGAAAACTTCTGCCGAAATTTTCATCTAAATGATTGAAATAATTGCAGATCCATGAGAACAAACCATGAATACAATACTCACCGCGCCGAAACTCAGGTGTTGCTAAAATATCATTAATTTTAGCTCTCACAGTTTTTTGTTCATCTGGCGTTCAGAAAACTCTTTGGAAAGCCACTTTTTGAGCCCACATTGAACTCCTGAGAATAGGAGTGCATGAATGATTCTAAGGGCCACTGCCGCAGCGACTATATTCGCGGTCTATGCTTTCACGATGTTCTTCATCGCCGCTATACCTGAAAATGTCGTTCAGACTGCCGGAACACAATTGATCGACGCAAGCGTCGTGAAGTGATCGAAGCCTAAGGGGGCAAGCAGTCGTAAAAGTTTAGGCTACGCGTTCGCCGGTCTTCCGGCGCCTCTAAACTTGATTTCCGAAACCGGGAAAAAAGGCCTCTCCCCGTCGGGGAGAGGCTGTGCCGATCACGCCGCCCTGCGGACCGGCGCGCTTGCCAGCATCCGTCCCGAGGGAACGATCATGCCGGCAGCACCGTCAAGCCAGCCTTCGGTGAGCTCCAGCGCCAGGAAGCGCGAGCGTTCGAAGGGACCCGGCATGACGAGATGTTGAGCCTTCTCGGCAAAAAAGCCGAACCGCTCGTAGTAAGGGGCATCGCCGACGAGCAGGATCGCACCGTGCCCACGGTTTTTCGCTTCCAGAACGGCAGCGCGCATCAGCGCCGAGCCGACGCCCTTGCCTTCGAAGCTGGAATCGACTGCCAGCGGTCCGAGCAGCAATGCATTGATCGGCGCGCCCTCGGCATTGACGCCAGCCTCGACATTCCACAGACGCACGGTGCCGATGACATGGCCGTCACGATCACGCGCAACCAGCGCCAGACCTTCCGCCGGAACGCGACCGCGGCGGATCTTCTCCGACGACTTCTTGCGACGGTTCGGGCCCATGACGCGATCGAGCAAATTCTCGCGCGCCACGACATCGCCGGCATTCTCGGCGTCGATGGTGAAAACAGAAGGCGCAAAGAATGCGCGGACAGCATCAAGAACAGCGGCCATCGTGGCCTCCCGTACCCAAAACCGTTATGAGCGGCGATTGATATGAATTGTGAGAGTGCCGCCCCGGCTGGTTACGGGGCGAGCTCCATTAGATGACGTAGGCCTTCAGCGGCTCGAAGCCGTTGAACGCGACCGCCGAGTAGGTGGTCGTGTAGGCGCCGGTGCCCTCGATCAGGATCTCGTCGCCGATCGAAAGAGAGATCGGCAGCGGATAGAGATTCTTTTCATACAGCACGTCGGCCGAATCGCAGGTCGGGCCGGCAATTACGCAAGGCTCCATTTCGTCGCCGTCGCGCTCGGTGCGGATCGGGTAGCGAATGGCTTCGTCCATCGTTTCGGCGAGACCGCCGAACTTGCCGATGTCGAGGAACACCCAGCGGGCAGCGTCGTTGTCCGACTTCTTCGAGATCAGCACGACTTCCGTCTTGATGACACCGGCGTTGCCGACCATGCCGCGACCCGGCTCGATGATCGTCTTCGGAATCTGGTTGCCGAAGTGATCACGCAGGCTCTGGTAGATCGCACGACCGTAAGCTTCCGCCGACGGAACGTCGCGCAGATACTTGGTCGGGAAGCCGCCGCCCATGTTGACCATCTGCAGGTGGATACCCTGCTTGGCCAGCTGAACGAAGACGCGCTTGGCATCGGAAAGCGCCGCATCCCAGGCATCGACCTTGGTCATCTGCGAGCCGACATGGAACGATACGCCGTAGGACTCGAGGCCCAGCTGGTGCGCGTAGACAAGAACGTCGACGGCCATCTGCGGCACGCAGCCGAACTTGCGCGATAGCGGCCAT
The DNA here is from genome assembly GCF_014197575.1 of Rhizobium sp. BK538. NCBI lineage: Bacteria > Pseudomonadati > Pseudomonadota > Alphaproteobacteria > Hyphomicrobiales > Rhizobiaceae > Rhizobium > Rhizobium sp. BK538. The sequence goes on along the minus strand of NZ_JACIFT010000003.1, from coordinate 61,112 downwards.
TCAGCACCTTCGCCATCCGTCAGAACGCGGCAGAACACGCGGGCGCCGGGAGCGGCACGCGAGATCTTCTCGACTTCCTCGTGGCTGTCGACCGCAAAGAGGCTGATGCCGAGCGCATGCGCGCGGGCAACGTCGCGTTCCTTCTTGATCGTATTGCCGTAAGAAATACGGGCAGCGGTCGCACCGGCGTTGAGCGCCATTTCGATTTCAGCGACAGACGCGCAATCGAAGTTGGAACCCATGTCGGCGAGCAGCTTCAGGACCTCAGGAGCCGGGTTTGCCTTGACGGCATAGTAGATCGCGCTGTCCGGCATCGCATGGCGGAAAGCAGAGAAGTTGTCGCGCACGACGTCGAGGTCGACCACGAGGCAGGGACCATCGGGACGTCGGGTTGCGAGAAAGTCGCGGATGCGCTGGGTGGTCATATCAATCCCTCTTCCAATTCCAGAGCTCCGGGAAACCCGGAGGACAAAGGGCAACCAATCACTCGCATAGGAACCAGCCGGTGGAGACCCCGGAACCTTAGCAAGCGCTTGGATCGCGCAAATGATGAATCAACGCCGCATAAGCGACATGGATCCGGCTTTGTCTGCCATGGATTGGAGGGAGAATCCCAACCGCACTTCCGGCAATGAAGGTGTGCCTCTTCAGTAACCCCCGCTGATGGAAAGCAGGGAGAGAACAAAAAGGCCCGCACCGTCGTTGCTTCAGGCGTCCTCGCATTTTCCGGTTGGCCGGAATAGCGACTGGAGGGGTTAATTCCAGGTACCTTACCGATTTCCTCACCAATTCGAGGGTTCGGCGGACACCCATGGGCACGTGCGACTTTGGGCTGACCACGAGATAGGAATATTCACCGTCATAATCAAGCGGTTTTTTCGCATCTCCCGGCAGAAAATAATTGAACAATACACCGCAATTTGTTCAACGTGGTGAAACGGCAAGCAAGCAATTGATTTGACTGCCGGTTCGACGCGCTCGGAGACATCAGCCATGGACACACTCACCCGCATCCGCGCCTTCATCGATGTCGTTGAAGCAGAAGGCTTTTCGGCCGCGGCGCGGCGCACCGGCCGTTCCAAGGCGCTGCTGTCCAAATACGTGCGTGAATTGGAGGACGAACTCGGTGCCCTGCTGCTGAACCGCACCACCCGCCAGTTCTCCATGACCGAAGCCGGTCACACCTACTATCGTACTGCTTCCGATATCCTCAAGGAGATCGACAACCTCGCCGATCTCGTGCGCGAGAATAATGCGCAATTGAAAGGCCGGTTGAAGATCTCGGTGCCACGCACCTTTGTCGATGCCGATGTCGGACAATCGCTGATCGATTTCGCCAAGGAAAACCCCGATCTCGCCCTCGATATCGCGGCCGACGACAGGTTCGTCGATCTGATCGAGGAAGGCTTCGACGTCGCGATCCGCGTGACCAAGCTCGAGGACTCTGGCATGATCGCCCGCAAGATTTCGGATTTCCGCGTCCATCTTTGCGCAACGTCAGATTTCATAGAGCGTCATCCCGATCTCGCCCACCCCTCGGATCTCTCGAACGTCCCCTTCATCATCGACACCAACTCGCGCAGTCAGGGCAGCATCCGTTTCTACAATCCGGACAACAGCTCCTTCGCGGTTGCCGTCGCCGGCCCCATGGAAGTCAACAGCCCGCATGCGACGCTGCGCGCGGCGCTTGCCGGCATTGGCGTTGCGCTGATCCCTGATTTCATCGCCCGCAAGCCGATCGAAGACGGAGAGCTGGTGACGCTGTTCAACGATTACATTCCGACCGATCGCGGCATCTATGCCGTTTATCCGCACCGGCGCTATCTGCCGGCCAAGGTGCGAATCTTCGTCGATTATCTTCACAATTGGTTCAGGAAGCACCCCTGATCGGCCGGGCGCTCCGCGCTGGTCCCAATTCCGTCCCATTTTCTGGCGAGGAATCACGGTGAACAACGGGATCCCCCAGCAAGAGCACGCATGAAGAAATCGACATTCCTGATGGCGTCGCTCCTGTCGCTTCTGCCAGCCGCCGCCTTTGCACACCCGCACGTGTTCGTCGAGGCGCGGCTGGAGGTCGTCGCCGACGATGACGGCAATGTTGCCGAACTGCGCAACGTCTGGCGCTTCGACGAGGTCTTCTCGTCATCCGTCGTGATGGATTTCGACAAGAACACTGACCTGAAGCTCGATCCGAACGAACTGGCCGAGGTCGGCAAGACCGTGCGGGATTCTCTGGTCGACTACGACTACTACATGAACCTCACGATGAACGGTAAGAACATCAAGGTGGGGAAGCCCGATCTGATCCATGTGGATTACAAGCAGGGCCAGCTCCTGATGTTCTTCGCGGTCAAGCCAGCGGAAAAAATGCCGCTCAAGGGCCGCCTGACCTTCGGCGTCTACGACCCGACGCTCTATACGTCGATCGACTTTCCGAGCGACAACGAGCTGGTCCTGGCCGGAGACAGCTTCAAGAGCTGCAAGCACCAGGTCGTTCGCCCGGATGCAGACCAGGTGATCGCCGAGAACAAGCAGTCCCTAACCGACGCTTTCTTCAACGATCCGACGGGGACGAACATGTCTAAGCTCTTTGCGACGCGACTGGACGTGACATGCTGAGGCACCGCCTTCGGCCGCTTGCCCTGGAAATAGCACTCGCGCTCATCGCGGGCATGGCCGTTGCACATGCGCAGTCGCCGCTCGGCATCGGCACGTCGGAACCGAGCTTCCAGCCGACCGGCGGCCCGCTGGCACCGATTCTACTCTATGTGAACGCGCAGCAGCAGGCCTTCTATCGCGCGCTGACGGGCGCGCTCCGCGCCATGCGCGAGGATTCGTGGCATCTCTGGATACTGATCGGCCTCTCCTTCGCCTATGGCGTCTTTCATGCCGCCGGGCCCGGACACGGCAAGGCCGTCATCTCTTCCTACATGATCGCCAACGAAATCGAGCTGAGGCGGGGCGTATCGATCTCCTTCGTGTCCGCCTTCCTCCAGGGAGTGGTCGCAATCGCGCTGGTCGGCGGAGCGTGGTTGGTGCTGCGCGGCACCGGCGTTACCCTAACGGCAGCGACGCAGGCGATGGAGATCGCCAGCTTCATCATGGTCACCCTCTTCGGGTGCTGGCTGCTGTTTCGCAAACTGCGCGGGATCATCGGCGGCATGCCACGCCGCGAGGTTATGACAACCTCCTCCGGCCCCGTCAGCATGATGCTGGACTGGAAGGAGAATGAGGAACAAAAGCAGGGCTCGAGCTACGCCTTCGGCGAGGCAGACGCGCTCAAGGCCGGACACAAATTCATTGCAGGCATGGCCTGCGAGACCTGTGGCCAATCACACATGCCAGACCCCTCCCTACTTGGCGCGGAAAAGTTCAATATCCGGGAAGCCTGGTCGGCCATCATCGCGGTCGGCCTGCGCCCATGCTCCGGCGCGCTGCTGGTAATGACCTTCTCGCTGCTGAACGGCCTCTATCTCGGCGGGGTCCTGTCGGTGATCGCGATGTCGTTCGGCACCGCTGTAACAGTCGCACTCCTGGCAACGCTCGCCGTTGCCGCCAAGGGCACGGCGATGCGGCTCGCAGGCCGAGGCTCTGCCGCCTCGACCTGGATCGGCAATACGATAGAAATTCTAGGCGCCCTGCTGGTGATTGCCATGGGCGCGCTGCTGCTCGGCGCCTCGCTGCAGAGCTAGTCAAACGCCTGCAGCGCTACTTGCCGCGCCGGCGCTGATAGCGTGCTCTCAGCCAGAAGACAACGAAGAAGGCAAGGATCAGGCAGGCGCCGACGCCAGCCGCCAGATAAGGTGAGTAGCTGCCGAGTGCGAGCACAATGGTCGGCATGAAATAGAGGACCAGGCCAGCCGCCACGAGGATGATGGCCGCCGCAATCGCCTGCGAACGGCCTTCCGATTTCGGAGCCGTCATGCGGCTGATTCCTTGCTGATCTCGGCGCGGATCTCCTCCAGCCGGCGCTTCTGCTTGCCGTCCGGATCGAAATTGTCAGGCGACAGCCAGGCCTCGAACGCTGCGTTCAGGACGGGCCATTCGGAATCGATCATCGAAAACCACGCCGTATCGCGATTTCGGCCCTTGGAGATCATATGCTGGCGAAACACGCCTTCGAAGGTGAAACCGTAGCGGGCCGCCGTCGTTTTGCTCGCCTCGTTCAGATTATCGCACTTCCACTCGTAGCGCCGGTAGCCGAGTGCCTCGAAGATATGCTTCGCCATGAGATAGTGAACTTCCGTGGAGAGCGGCGAGCGCTTCATGTCGGGACCGTGCGCGACGCCGCCGACCTCGATCACGCCATTGGCCGGATCGGCCCGCATGTAGTTCGCCATGCCGACGATCTTGCCGGAGCTGTTGTCACGGAAGATGTGCGTCAGCCAGCCCGATTTGGAGTAGACCGAATGAAGCCAGTTGGCGAAATCATCCATCCCGGTGAAATCGGGCTGCGCAAAATAACGCAGCAGCGGGTTGATGCCCATGCCGCCGAGGCCATCCCACAGCGCTTGCAGATGCTGCTCGCGGACATAGGGTTCGACGGTGACAAAACGCCCCTTGAGGGTCACCGGCCGGGGTTCCGGGCAACCCTTGAAATTCGATAGATCGCGCATGCGCTCCTCCAGATAAGGAGACATGGCTTAGGCCAGCCGTCCGGGAAAGGCAACTGGCCGTTTGATACGCTTACAAACCAACCTTGGCAGAGGAAACCGTCGCCTCGATGTGGTCGACCAGCGCATCCGGAAGACCGAGGCGACCGGCCAGCAGATCGAGGTAGCCGCGCTCGGCGCGCGAATCCGGCTCGATGGTCAGCCGCGAGGCGGTGTAGAGCTCCACCCGTTGCTCCTCGGTGACGGCGGCTGCGACCAGCGCATCGATATCCGTCGGCTGCGACAGCTCCCGTTCGACGAAGATGGCAGCTTCACCACTGACATCCGCGGCCTTGACCTTGTCGAGAATGAGGGCGCGTTCGCCGTCGTCGATATGGCCGTCGGCCTTTGCCGCCGCGATCATGGCGCGGATGAGAACGAGCACGAATTCGTTGCTTTGCGCAGGCGAGGCCGCACCGAACCCCGACTCGGCGGGCGGCGGCAGCACAGCCGTCTTTGGCGGCGGCGCATCGGATGGCGTCGCCGGTGCCTGCCCTGCCTGATAGTTCTTGTAGGCCTGGTAGCCGAGACCCGCGATCGCGGCGAGACCGCCGATAGCAAGCGCATTGCCGGCCATGCTGCGGCCGGTCTTGGTCCCCAGAAGCACGGTTGCCAGCGCGCCTGCCTTCCACGGATTGTCCTTGGCCATCTGGACCGCGTCACCCGCCCGGTCCCGGACAGAACCGCCGACACCCGGCACCTGCGAACCCAAGAACTGCTCAAGAAGCTTCTTCGCGTCGAACATTCCTCATCATCTCCCTGTCTAGAGGCCAGAGGGGAGATAGGTATCGGCAGCGAAAATACCAAATGCAGGTGGAGCATCCGCCTGCATTGAACGCAGTTTTCTCCGAAATCAGCCCTTCAACGCTGCCGCTTCCGACGCGAGCTTGGTGATGCCGGCCCAATCGCCAGCGGCGATCAGTTCCTTCGGCGCAACCCAGGAGCCGCCGACGCAGATGACGTTCGGCAGCGACAGGTAGTCCATCGCGTTCTTCAGCGAGATGCCGCCCGTCGGGCAGAAAACGGTGCCGGCGAGCGGCGAGGACAGTGCCTTGAGATAGGCGGCGCCACCGGCCTGCTCTGCCGGGAAGAACTTCAGGACCTGATAGCCTTCTTCGCGCAGCGCCATGACTTCGCTGGCGGTCGCAGCACCCGGCAGCAGGGGAACGGACGAAGCGCTTGCGGCATCGAGCAGTTCCTGCGTCGCGCCGGGGCTGACGATGAACTTCGAGCCGGCAGCGACCGCGGCGTCCCAATGAGCGGCATTGAGGATGGTGCCGGCTCCGACCTCGGCGCCTTCGACCTCGTCGGCAACGGCGCGGACGGCATCGAGTGCGGCCGACGTGCGCATGGTGATCTCGATTGCCTTCAGACCGCCTGCGACAAGGGCACGCGCCAGCAAAACGGCGGACTTGACGTCGTCGACGATCAGGACCGGGACAACAGGCTGGAGTTTCAGGATGGAAAGGAGCTTTTCTGTCTTCTCGCCCATGGCCGCGTGATCCTTTTGAACCGATTGAATTCGGGACCGAAATAACCCTAAGGGTAAGCTTTGTCGAGCCGAAACCCTTCTTTGGAATAGAATGGGTACCCATGGCGATAAAATTGGGCTAGCGTAATAAAATCGTCACACAAGGTTCACCGGGAATGGCGAAAGAAATCGAGCGGAAGTTTCTGGTGCACAGCGATGCCTGGCGCTCTGGAGCGGAGACGAAATCCCTTTTAAAACAAGGCTATATCGCCTCGATGGATGATCGGTCCGTGCGCGTGCGCGTGCTCGACAACGTGAAGGCACGGTTGACGGTCAAGATCGGCCGCAGCACGATGACCCGCGAGGAATTCGAATACGATATCCCCGTCGCCGACGCCGAACAGTTGCTTGACGACGCGATCGGCATCATCATCGAGAAAACCCGTTATCGCGTCCCCCACGGCGGTTTTGTCTGGGAGGTTGACGTGTTTGCCGGACAGCACCGTGGCTTGGTGATCGCCGAAGTGGAGATGCGCTCGGAGAGCGACAACCCCGCGCTGCCTTCATGGATCGGCCGCGAGGTGACAGGAGATTTCCGCTATTCAAACCAGGCGCTTGCCACTGAATACGAGCACGATCGGCATGCCCTTTCGCATACGGCCTGACCACAGTTTCACTGCAGAGTTCAGGAAGGCCGCTGCCGGCCAGCTTTCTCATGCGATCCGTACGCTTGAAGAAAGACCAGAGGGCAAGCACGAGGCGATCCACGCTTTTCGCAAAAACCTGAAGCGTGTGCGCTCCCTTTATCGCCTGGTGGCCAGCGAAGTCTCGGCGTTTCGCGAACACGAGAACGCTCGGCTTCGTGATGTAGCGATGTCTCTTTCGGCGATCCGAGATGCGACAGCGCTGATCGAAACCGCCGCCTACCTGAAGAAAAACGCCCGCAACATAGGAGAGGCGAAAGCACTTGGCCGCATTGTCGCAGCACTGGAAAGCCGGCGCGACCACATGGCCGACGCCGAGGTGGATATCGACAGGAAGCTCACTAAAGCGCCGGAGGTGCTGAGGGACGCCATTGCAGCGCTGGAAGAGGTCCACTTCAACGGCGGCCCGCGTCGGAATGCACAGCTTGTCGCCAGGGGCTGGGGCAAGACAACGCTGAAGGCGAGGAAAGCCATCGAGCATTGCCAGGCCGAGGCCTCAGCGGAAGCCTTTCACACATTGCGCAAGCGGGCACAGGACTACCGGGCATACCATCGGCTGCTTCGGCCGCTTTGGCCGGCAGCGATGAAGGCGAAATACGAGGTGACGAGCAGCCTGATCGATCTGCTCGGTCATATCCATGACCTCGACGTGCTCTGCGCATTGGTGGAGGCCGAGCCGCAACATTTTCCCAATGCCGACGATCTCGCGCGCCTGCTCGATGCGGTCATCTTCCGCCAGCAGGAGGACCGACATGCGGCACTGGAACGGGCAGAGGACGCCTTCGCCGATGATCCGCAGGAGGAAGCGGACCGGATCGAATTGCTCTGGCGAGCTCAGGTGAGCTGAAACGCCCCAATTGCGCAGACGGCCCGAAAGCTGTATTTGCAGCCGCATGACAGACACGCTGACCCAATCGACGGCAGCGGCGAGCCCCTTCCTCGTCGCGGCACTTTATCATTTCGTTTCCGTGCCGCGCTTTGAAAGCTTGCGCGAGCCGCTGCAGGCGCTTTGCGAAGAAAACGGCGTGAAGGGGACGCTGCTTCTGGCGCATGAAGGGATCAACGGCACGATCGCCGGACCGGACGCGGGTATCAAGACAGTGCTCGCCTATCTGCGTGCGCAGCCGGAATTTGCCGCTCTCGAGCACAAGGAGAGCCGCGCATCGAAGATGCCCTTCCTGCGCATGAAGGTGAAGCTCAAGAAAGAGATCGTCACCATGGGCGTCGAGAACATCGACCCCAACAAGGTGGTCGGTACCTACGTGGCACCGCAGGACTGGAATGCGCTGATCTCCGATCCGGATACCATCGTCATCGACACGCGCAACGATTACGAGACGGCGATCGGCACTTTTCGCGGCGCGCTTGATCCGCAGACCAAGACCTTCCGCGAGTTTCCAGACTGGGTGCGCAACAATACAGGCCTCCGCAACAAGCCGAGGATTGCCATGTATTGCACCGGCGGCATCCGCTGCGAGAAGGCCACCGCCTTCATGAAGGAACGGGGCTTCGACGAGGTCTACCACCTCAAGGGCGGTATCCTGAAATATCTCGAGGAAATCCCGCAGGAAGAAAGCCTCTGGGACGGCGCCTGCTTCGTCTTCGACGAGCGCGTGTCGGTCGAGCACGGGCTGAAGGAGGGCGAGCACAAGCTTTGCCACGCCTGCCGCAATCCGATCACTGCTGAAGAGACTACTTCACCCCACTACGAGGAAGGCGTCTCCTGCAGCAACTGTTACAGCACGCGCAGTGAGGACGACCGCCTGCGCTACCGCCAAAGACAGCATCAGATCGCACTTGCCAAGAAGCGCGGTCAGAAGCACATCGGAACCTGATCAGGCTGCATTGGTGCGGCGCGTTGTGACCTTCGCCGCGCGCGCCTGCATCAGCCGCTCGGTGATCTGATCGGCCGGCATCGGCCGGCCAAAGAAGTAGCCTTGCAACGTGTCGCAGCCGAAGAGCCGCACCGCAATGCCCTGCTCCTCGGTCTCAATACCCTCGGCCGTGACCGGTATATCGAGCGAGCGGGCCAGCGCCACTGTTGCCTGCAGCATTTCGCGCTGGCTGTCGCTTTCCAGGATATCCATGACCAGCGAGCGGTCGATCTTGATCCGGTCAAAACCGAACTGGCGCAGATAACCGATGGACGAGAAGCCCGAACCGAAGTCATCAAGCGCAATTTTGACACCCAGCGCCTTTAGCCGCTCGATCGCTTGGCGTGTGCGCTGCGGGTTCTGGATCATATAGCCTTCGGTGACTTCCAGCGTCACCCGCTTGGCCTCGATCTCTGTCTGCTTCAAGACGTAGCGGACATAGTCGGCAAAGGCGGGGTTGCGGAATTGCCCCGGAGAAACGTTGACCGAGATACGCAGTTCCGGCCACTGCTTGGCGGTTTCGCAGGCCTTGCGCAGCACGAAAAGCCCTAGCGCCTCGATAAGCCCGCTGGTTTCCGCGACAGGAATGAAGACTTCAGGCGAGACCGGTCCGTGACCCGGTCGGTTCCACCGCACCAATGCCTCGACGCCGGTCATTTCATGGGTCGCCGCATCGATCAGCGGCTGATAGGCGATCTGCAAGTCGCCGCCTTCGATCGCCATGCGCAAATCGAGTTCCAGCGCATTGCGCTCTTCGCGATCGGCGTCCATGGCGGGGTCGTAAAGTGTCATGCGTGCACGGCCAGCTTCCTTGGCCTTATACATGGCAAGGTCGGCCCGGCGCACCAGCTCTTCACGGTCGATCGTGCCACCTTCCGACATCGCGATACCGATGCTCGCGCCGATGACGACGACGCGTCGACCGATCTCCAGCGGCTCGGCCAGGAAATCCAGTATCTGCTCGGAAAGCTGCAGGGCAACCGCCTGTTCGCTCTCGGAAACAAAAGCAATGGCAAACTCGTCGCCGCCGATACGGGCGAGAACGGCGTTCTCCGGAATGAGCACGTTAAGGCCAGCGGCGACCGCGCGGATCAGCTGGTCGCCGGTGCCATGGCCATAAGCGTCGTTGACTTCCTTGAAGCCATCGAGATCGAGATAGAGGATAAGCACGTTGCGACGTGTCTGTGCCGCCTCGTCAACGAAGGCGTCGATTGCCGTTCCAAGCCCGTCGCGGTTCAGCAGGCCACTCAACCGATCACGATTGGCTTCCTCGCGGGCATTGATTTCTTCCGCCTTGAGGCGCCGCAGCGCCAGCCAGCCGATGATGAGCAGAACGACGAAGAACAGGCCGACAAGCCCGAGCGCCTCGACGACCATTGGACGAACTTCGCCATAGCCGATATCGCCGGGAGCCCGCGACATCCAGATAAGCTTTCCAAGGGCAACCGATTGCGCGTCCGAGATTGTCACCGAATAGGGGGCTTCGAAGTTCGGAGCGACCAGTTTCAACCCACCGATAACATAAGTCGCACCAAGCTCGGCGACCTTGTCGGCACTAAGGTGCCGCACGAATATGAGGTAGCGATGTTTTCCGGCCGGCACGTCAAGCGCACCGGATTTCTCGCGAACGAGCGCCACACCGACTGCCGCGATACCGGCCTTGGTGCCAATGAAGCCCGTCGCTTCCGGATTGTTCTGTGGCCCCGCAGCCTTTGCCTTGTTGAAAAGCATCCAGAGCGATGGGGAGAAGAATTCGTCCAGCGAGCCGTCCATCGGCTTGCCTTCCCGGTACGCCATGATCGGTTTCTTCTCATCATCGATGACGATCGCCATGTCGAAGAGGGAGCTGTTGACCGACATTTCGCCGTAGTTGCTGATCGTCCAGGCCATACCATCGGCCGTATAGACGTTCACCGCGGCATCGTCCCAGGCCGCGTAGTCGTTGAGCGTCGCGCCCAACTGCATCTCGAAGGTCTTCAGTGCGCCGGATATGGTTTCCCACGAGCGCTCGTCGTCCAGCACATTCGATCGCTCCGCAACGCGTTCAAGCGCGCTGAGCACCATGACCGTGACAATCGCGACGACAATGGCAAAAGAAAAAAGCACGCCGGCAACGGTCGCATGACGACCGATGCCCGAAATTTTTCTGCCGCCCTCGAAAAATGCCCGCATTCACTGCTCCCCGATCAAGGAAGTCTGCCAGCGAATGGCTCAAAAAACGGTTAAAGGGCGATATAACGATTAATCGTCCACGATTTGGCAAAAGCGTGCGAATAACGCAGACACGCGCATATTTTCTCAATAGTTTCAAAAGCTTGAGAAAACAAGCTAGATCCCGGCGCGATTGATTGCAGCGCAGAATTTTACAAGCGCTGATACAAGAAGACCGCTTTGGACGCTCTCGGCGAGGACGGCGGCCTGTACGTCCTCCGATTTGCCGAGCAACGAGATCGGTAGAAAGGCCTCGTCGACAAGCCGAAACGACATTGTCTTCACGACCTCGGTCAGTTGGTCCAGCGCGAAATCGCCGCGATGCGAGGCATGCGCGATCATCGCGGGCTTGAACGGCACCTCGTCGCGGGAGACCAGCCAATCCAGCGCGTTCTTCAGTCCGCCCGGCAGGCCATGGGCATATTCCGGGCAGGCGATGACGATGCCATCGCACGCACGGACCTTGGCCGCGAATTCTTCAACAACGACAGGCGTGTTCTCGCCCTCGCGATCAGGGTTGAAGATCGGCAGCTCGCCGATGAGCTCGCTGATCTCAATCGAAACGCCTGCCGGCGCATTGTCGCGCAGCGCTTCGAGCAGCCGGCGATTGGTCGAAGCCTTTCGCTGGCTGCCGCAGAGCGCATAGAGGAAGAGCGGCTTTTCCATGCGCCCGGTTTAAGCCACGGCGCCGATTCGCGCCATGCGCTCGTCAGCTGCTCTTGTGGTTGCCCTTCGGGAACTGTGCGGCAAGTTCGCTGTACCACTTGCCACTCTTCTTCACGGTGCGGACCTGGGTGTCATAGTCGACATGCACGAGACCGAAGCGCATGCGATAGCCCTCTGCCCACTCGAAATTGTCCATCAGACTCCAGGCGAAGTAGCCGCGCATCGGATAGCCGTCCTTGATCAGGTCGGCGACGACATCGAGGTGCTCGCTATAGTAGTCGAGGCGCGGCTGGTCATCGACCTCACCGTTTACGACGCCCATGTCGTAGCAGGCGCCGTTCTCCGTGATGTAGCACTCCGGCAGCTCGTAGCGGCGATAGAGATCCTCGACGACGTTCCTCAGGCCGGGCGCGTAGACTTCCCAGCCGATATCGGTCTTCACGTCGCTGGCGCGCGGCGCCTCGACCGTCCAGGGGAAGTCGCCGTTCTTATCAGGATCGTCGGCAACGCGTAGCGGCGTGTAGTAGTTGAGACCCCACCAGTCGAGCTTCTGATTGATGATCCTGAGGTCGCTCTCTTGCACGACCGGCATGCGGTCGCCGAGCGCTTCCAGGAACTCTTTCGGATATTCGCCCATGAAGACCGGATCGAAGAAGGCGCCGTTATGGAACTGGTGCGCGCGTTCGCCCGCCGCCTTGTCGGCTGCGCAGTCAGAGCCCGGCATGACGGACATCGCATTGAGTACGAGCCCGACCGGCACGTTCGGCGCCTCGGCCCGGATCGCCTCGACGCCGAGGCCATGCGCGAGGTTCATATGGTGCATGGCGTGGAGCGCGGCTTGCATGTTGCGCTCGCCCGGCGCATGAATGCCGTAGAGGTGGCCGAGCCAGACGATGCACCACGGCTCGTTGAAGGTCGCGACGCTGTCGAGGCGGTCGCCAAGGCGGGCCACCACGGTCTTGGCGTAGCGCTGGAACGCGTAGGCCGTCGAGCGCGCCGTCCAGCCGCCGTCGCCGGCGAGAAGCAGCGGCAGATCCCAATGGTAGAGCGTTGCGAAGGTCTTGATGCCGCGCGCCTTGCAGCCATCGACGAGACGATCGTAGAAATCGAGCCCCGCCTCGTTCACCGGACCGGTGCCGTCAGGGATGATGCGTGGCCAGGCGATCGAGAAGCGATAGGCTTCGACGCCCATGGACTTGATGAGATCGAGATCCTGATCGAGCCGATTGTAATGATCGCAGGCGACATCGCCGTTGTCGCGGTTGAAGACGCGGCCCGGCATGTTGCAGAAGGCGTCCCAGATGGAAGGCTTGCGGCCGTCTGCCTTGGAAGCGCCCTCGATCTGGAACGCTGCCGTCGCAACGCCAAAGGTGAAATCGCCCGGGAAGCAGGCAGCAAGGGTCTTCGGATCGATCATGGAAATCCCATTCTTTTGGTTTCGAGGGCGGTTTAGCCAAGCGAGCGGGCGTTGTACAGGGTGGAAATGACAGCGCTGTAACGTTTCAGTCGCGCCCTTGCCGCCGTTCCGCGTGCTGCCGATGCCACTGCCTTGCATTACGCGTCTTTTCGCGAAACAACCCTCTCATGAGCATTCCCGCGACACATCCTTTCGCCTTCGACCCCACCTACGGCATGACGCCTGCCGACTTAAAGGCAATCGTCCCGCCGGAGGCGCCGGCGGGCTTCGACGGGTTCTGGCAGGCCCGATACGAAAAGGCGATCGCTACCGACCCGCAGCCGGTGCTCAGAAAGAGCAAGCTGACGCATCCTGACTGGCAGGTTGTCGACATCGCCTACACCTCCACCGGTGGCTTCGAGATCGGCGGCTGGTTGCTTTTGCCGCGCGAACGGCCGGTGCGCCGCGGGCTGGTGGTGGGCCACGGCTACGGCGGTCGCGACGCGCCGGATTTCGACCTGCCGGTCGAGGAGGCGGCCATTCTCTTCCCCTGCTCCCGCGGCCTGTCGCTTAGCGCCCGCCCGCCAATCCCGCTTGATGCGTCTGGCCACGTCCTGCAGGGCATAGACCGTCCGGACACCTACATCATCGGTGGCTGTGTCGATGATCTCTGGCTCGCCGTTTCAACGCTCCTGACGCTCTATCCGTGGCTTGCCGGTCACATCGGTTACAGCGGCATCAGCTTCGGCGGCGGCATCGGTGCACTGGCGATCCCATTCGATCCGCGCATCAGCCGCGGCCACCTCGTCGTCCCAACCTTCGGCGACCGGGAGCAATGGCTGACCCTGCCGACCGTCGGCAGCGCCTTTTCCGTGCAGACCTATCAGAAGACTCATGGAAGCGTGCTTAAGACCCTGCGCATGTTCGACGCGGCAACTGCCGCAAGCCGGATCAAGGTGCCGATGCTGGCAGCCGTCGCCCTCTTCGACCCCGCCGTCGCGCCGCCCTGCCAGTACGCGGTGGCCAACGCCCTGCCGACATCAAAGTATAATGAAACCTTCATATTGGACGCTGGACACTTCGATTATCCTGGAAGCACCGAGCAGAACGCGATTCTGCGTGAGAAAGTCCGAGATTTTTTCAAGGTGTTATGAACCGGGAATATTTGCGCTGGCATAGTCCGCGCCTGCATCGCGAAATGGAGCTACTGGTGTTCGGCCATGCCGGCGCCAAGGTGCTGATGTTTCCGACGCGCGAGGGACGTTTCTGGGAATATGAGAGGCTCGGTCTTGTTGAAAGCCTTGCCGACAAGCTGCAAGCCGGCCAACTGCAACTCTATTGCATCGAGGGGCTGGCCGCAGAGACCTTCTACGGCTACGACCGGCATCCGGCCGAACGCATCCGTCGCCACACGGCCTTCGAAGAGTATATCCTGAATGAAGTCCTGCCGCTCATGGCGTCGAAAAACGGACATGAGTGCACCATCGTGCATGGCTGCAGCCTCGGCGCTTTCCAGGCCGCGAGCCTCGTCTTTCGGCATCCGCACCTGTTCCGCAAGCTCGTCGCCTTTTCCGGCCGCTACGACCTGACGATAGGGGTCGAATCCTTCGGCGATCTGTTTGACGGCTATTACGATGATGCGGTCTATTTCCACACGCCGACGCACTTCCTGCCGGGGCTCCATGGCGGCCGGCAGCTGGCGAAGCTGCGCGAGGTCGAGATTGTCCTGACCATCGGTGACGCCGACCCTTTCCTGGACAACAACTATCACCTCAGCCGTCTGCTTGCGGAAAAGCAGGTCGGCCATCAGCTCCATGTCTGGGAAGGCCGTGCTCACCGGGCAGGTGCCTGGCGCAAGATGGCGGGCCTCTATATTTGACACCGCACTCAGCGCCTAGAGGAGAACCTCTTCGCCAAGCGGAAGCTGAAGCCGCCGAGATATGTCGATATTCTCCAGAAACACCTCGTCGTGACTGACGACAAGCAGCGCACCGTCATAGGCTTGCAGACCCGCCTCCACGGCGGCGAGGGAATCGATGTCGAGATGGTTCGTCGGCTCGTCGAGGATCAGCAGCGGCGGCTTTGCACCGCCAAGCACACAGGCAAGGCCAGCGCGCAGCAACTGCCCGCCAGAGAGCGTCGAAACTTGCTGCAGGGCGGCATCCGCCCGAAACATGAAACGCGCCAGCGCTGCGTGGCAGGCATTCTCATTGGCATCGGGATTGAGATTGCGGAAGTTCTCGCGGATCGACAGTGATCGATCGAGCAGGCTGACACTCTGATCGAACAGCGAAAAGCCGGTCATGACGGCGACCGTGCCTGACCAGGGCTGTAGCGTGCCCGTGATCAGCGCCAGCAGCGTCGTCTTGCCAGAGCCGTTCGGACCGGCGATCGCGACGCGATCGGGGCCGGTCATGGCGAAGGAAAGGTTTCGGATGATCGGCTCGCCCGGCCCATAGCCGGCGGTGACGCCATCCAGCCGCAGAACATCCCTGCCCGGCGGCAGCCCCGTTGGCGCAAGCTGCGCCGAGAAGGGCTGAAGGATCTCGATCCGCTGCCGCGCAGCGGACGCCTCTTCCATCGCCTCCTCACGGCGTCGTTCGCCAAGGCGAACCTTGTTGCCGCTGGTGTTTTCCGCCGCCCGCTTGAGACCACCGGCGACGATACGGGGCATATCGCCCCTTGCCGCCTTCTTGCGGCCGTTGCGATCGCTGCGGGCCTGCCGCTCCGCCGTGACCTGAGCGCTGCGGACCACATCGGCCACGCGCCGCTCCGCATCCGCGAGATCGTGTTCGGCGGCGGCCAGCTCTAAGGCCTTGCGCTCCCGAAAGGCGCTCCAGTTTCCACCGTATCGCCGGGCGCCGAGCGTCGTGATCTCGACGATGGCATCCATGGTCTCGAGCAGTTCCCGATCATGGCTGACGACGATGGTGCCGGCACGCCAGCCGGCAAGCAGTGCGATAACCGCCTCGCGCCCATCCCGGTCGAGATTGTTCGTCGGCTCGTCGAGGATAAGGAAATCAGGGTTGGAGAAGACGAGCGCTGCGAGAGCGGCGCGCGTCCGCTGCCCGCCGGAAAGCGAGGCAAGCAGGGTCTCCGGCTGGGCATCGAGCCCGGCACGCTCGAGTGCTGCAGCGATGCGCGCTTCGACGGTCCAATCTGCCACGGCAATCTCGTCGGCAGTGGCCTCACCGGCCTCGGCTCGACGTAAGATGGCCAAAGCATTGCTGGCGCCGAAGAAGTCGACGACCGTTGCGCCCTCCTCCACCTGCACCGCCTGGCGCAGGATGCCGAGCCGCCCGCCGAAGGCAATGCTGCCGGATTGCGGCTGCAATTCGCCCGCCACAAGCTTGAGCAGCGTCGTCTTGCCAACGCCGTTGCGACCGACGAGACCGGTTCGCTCGGCGCCGAAGCTCAGATCGAGATTGGAAAGAAGGGTCCGCCCGTCAGGCGTGGACCACGAAAGATTGGACAGGGTAATGGATGCAGGCATGGATAAAGGGCTCCCGAATGGCAAGGCGAACTGGCGTTGCGATCGGGGTGAAATCCATTGCTGCACACATCCTGTTGGTATTGGCGATGGCCGCAATCTAGGTGGGCACCACGCCGAAATCAAGGCGGCGGACGACCGAACCGACATCATTGGAGCTGCGCCGGCCAGCAATCAGCGACGATTCGGCCGGATACGGATGAAGACCGGCCGCAACATTTCTATCATATTGAAAACGCTGATAGCGCCGACATCAGAAGTCGTGAATTTGCGATGCTGGTAAGGGGGCAAGCATTTCAGGTTTTGACGGAAGCGTATCCGGCATTGGCGAAGTAATTGCTGCATTCGCGGGGCTCTATGGTTGTGACGAGGTGTCCGACGTGGCGTCAGGTGTCATCGATGGTTCGCTTCTGAGCCAGGCGCATCCAGTGCTTGATTTTGGCGAAAGCCTGTTCAATCGGGTTGAGGTCGGGGAGTATGGCGGCAGGTACCAGAGCCGAGCACCAGCGTTCTTTCTCTATCTGGTTGCAGCCGGCGGCGGCCCCTTCAGCGTTGACGCGCTGACCAAGCGCAAGCAGGCCGCGGCCTAACAAATGCCTGGCTCGAGGCGGCAGATTTGCCGCTTCGAGCCACGATGCCGATAAACGGCTAGGGCTTCTGCGCGCTGTCCTTGAGCTTCACGGCCATCGAGACGGTGCCACGCACGATAATGTCGTTTCGCGAACCACGATTGAGATCCGCGCTGCTCGTGAGGTTAATGATCTGGCAGCTCTCTGCCAGCGTCTGCAGGATGAGATCGCACTGCCCTCCCGCCATCAGGTAGAACCCTTTCTGGGCGGCCTTGATCTGTTCACCGGTTTCCTGCCCGGCCTCGACAGGCACCGACAGGGATACAGTCGTCTGCACGTTCACCATGCCGGGAACACGCTGGCCGGCATAGAAGTTCGGCACGCGATTGGGGACCTCCTGCGACAGCGCCGGAAAAGCCGCGAGCGCAAAGGCGCATGTCAAAACTCTCGAAGAAGCTTTCATCGAACGTCTCTCCATCTGGTTGCACTCATTTCTGCCACAGCATTGTTAAACGACAATGAGCGCACTCCCTAATATTGCAGGAAGCGCGCTCATTAGTTGTATCAGTCAGTCTGGTGGAGTAAAGGTCAGACCTTGACCCAGGCACCGTTCTTCTTCGAGGAAGCAACGCAGGCTTCGACGAAGGCAACTCCCTTCACACCGTCATCTACGGTAGGATAGACAACCGCCTTGTCGACGGCCTTGCCCTTCTTGTGGGCGTTGATCGCATGTGCCGCCTCGGTATAGATCGTCGCGAAGGCTTCGAGGTAGCCTTCCGGATGACCGGACGGGATGCGCGAAACGCGGGCTGCGGCCGGGCCGGAACCGGCGCCGCTACGCGTGATCAGGCGCTTCGGCTCGCCGAACGGCGTGAACCAGAGGTAGTTCGGATCGGCCTGAACCCATTCGAGACCGCCCTTGGTCCCGTAGACGCGGACCTTCAGGCCGTTCTCGTGGCCCGGCGCCACTTGGCTGCACCAGAGCATGCCCTTGGCCGGCTTTTCGCTCCCCTTTGCCTTGAAGCGCAGCATCACGTGGGCGTTGTCGTCCAACCGGCGGCCGGGCACAAAGCTGTCGAGATCGGCGGCAAGGCTGTCGAGTTCGAGGCCGGACACGAAGGAGGCGAGGTTATAGGCATGCGTGCCGATATCGCCGGTCGAACCGCCGGCACCCGACTGCGCCGGGTCGGTGCGCCAGACAGCCTGCTTGGCACCCGTCTGCTCGACGGCTTCCGTCAGCCAGTCCTGCGGATATTCCGCCTGGACGATGCGGATATCGCCCAGCTCGCCAGTGGCGATCATCTCGCGTGCCTGACGAACCATCGGATAGCCGGTGTAGTTGTGAGTCAGGATGAAAAGAGCGCCGCTTTCGTCGGCCACCTTCTTCAGCTTCTTGGCGTCGGCAAGGTTCGAGGTCAGCGGCTTGTCGCAGATGACGTGAATGCCGCGACGCAGGAATTCCTTGGCGGCGTCATAGTGTACATGGTTCGGCGTGACGATCGAAACGGCCTCGATGCCGTTTTTCAGCTTCGCTTCGCGGATCGCCATTTCGCGGTAGCTCGAATAGGTGCGCGACGGATCGAGGCCGAGGTCGCGGCCCGATGCGATCGCCTTCTCGGGCGTCGACGACAGCGCGCCGGCGATCAGGTCGTACTGGTCGTCGATGCGGGCAGCGATGCGATGGACGGCGCCGATGAACGCGCCTGCACCGCCGCCGACCATGCCGAGACGGATGCGCGGTTCTCGCGCCTGTTCTGTGAATGCTTCAATTGTCATTGGTTCCTCCAAAAATGCGTAGGGCAAAAACAGCCCGTTCCTCGGTGGCTGGGGAAGGGAGAACCCCTTCCCGCTGCGTTCCAAGCGGCCCTTCCTGTAGAGAAGGGCCGCGGCCTTAGAGACCGAGCATACGTCGGTTGGCCGCTTGGTCCGTGCCGCCGGCGGCGAAGTCGTCGAATGCCTTTTCCGTGACGCGGATGATGTGCGCCTTGACGAACTCGGCGCCTTCGCGTGCGCCGTCTTCCGGATGCTTCAGCGCGCATTCCCACTCGACCACGGCCCAGCCGTCGAAGTTGTTGGCCGTCATCTTCGAGAAGACCGCGCCGAAATCGACCTGACCGTCGCCGAGCGAGCGGAAGCGGCCGGCGCGTTCCACCCAGCCCTGGTAACCGCCATAGACGCCCTGGCGGCCGGTCGGGTTAAACTCGGCATCCTTGACGTGGAACATCTTGATCCGGTCCTTGTAGATGTCGATGTTCTCGAGATAGTCGAGGCACTGCAGGATGTAGTGCGACGGATCGTAGAGCATGTTGGCGCGCGGATGGTTGCCGACGCGCTCCAGGAACATCTCGTAGGTGATGCCATCGTGCAGGTCTTCGCCGGGATGGATTTCGTAGCAGACGTCGACGCCGTTCTCGTCGGCGTGATCGAGGATCGGCTTCCAGCGGCGGGCAAGCTCGTCGAAGGCGGTTTCGACGAGACCGGCGGGGCGCTGGGGCCACGGATAGACGAACGGCCAAGCGAGCGCGCCGGAGAAGGTCGCATGTGCCTTGATGCCGAGGTGCTTCGAGGCCGTCAGCGCCATCTTGACCTGTTCGACAGCCCATTCCTGACGCGCCTTCGGATTACCGCGCACCTCGGGTGCCGCGAAGCCGTCGAACGCTTCGTCGTAGGCCGGATGCACCGCGACAAGCTGGCCCTGAAGATGGGTGGAAAGCTCGGTGACTTCGACGCCGTTCTGCCGTGCCACGCCGGCGAATTCGTCGCAATAATCCTTCGAGGAAGCCGCCTTCTTAAGGTCGATCAGCTGGCCGGCCCAGGTCGGAACCTGCACGCCCTTGTAACCGATGTCGGCCGCCCATTTGGTGATCGAATCCCACGAGTTGAAAGGCGCGGCATCGCCCGCGAACTGTCCAAGGAACAGGCCTGGGCCCTTGATCGTTTTCATGTCAATTCCTCCCTAAAAGATGACCGTAAACGTTTCTGGTAGAGTTCTAGCACGCGATTTGAAGTCTGCAAGCCGATTTCGGCGAAACTGCAAATTTGCCGGCCGGGCGAAAATCGAAGGCGGCCGACTTAACCACGGCCTGCCTCGAGCCGCAAGATGTACGTACCGCATTTGCCCTTTCCACCACGTCACGCCTATACCATCTGCTTTCGATCCGAGCGCCCCCATCGGGCCTTGCGGCGGTAGACATCACGCCGTGCCGTGCTACTGTCTTTGGACCAGGAGGTTGGCGCATGACGCGGCGTCTGGCAGCGATCTTGGATGCGGATGTTGTCGGCTTCTCCCGGCTGATGGGCTTTGACGAAACCGGCACTTTCGCGACGCTGAAAGCGCACAACGGCGAAGTCATCGTCCCCAGCATTGGCAGGCATCATGGACGCGTCGTCAAATTTGTCGGCGACGGCACGCTGGCGGAATTTGCGAGCGTGGTCGATGCCGTCGGCTGCGCTATGGAAATTCAGAGAGCATTGCTTCAACGCAACGAGGCCATCGAGCCGGATCAACGCATGTTGTGGCGAATTGGCATCCACGTTGATGACGTACTGGTCGAGGACGAGGAGATCTTCGGTGATGGCGTGAACGTCGCCGCAAGCCTGCAGGCGCTGGCGCCGCCGGGCGGAATCTGCGTCTCTCAACAGGTCAACGACCAGATCCGGTCGAAGCTCGACTTCCGGGCAATCGATTTCGGCAACCGCAAGCTCAAGAACATCGAGCGGCCGATCCGCGTCTGGCGGTGGACGACGGAAAGCGAACAGCTTCCATCGCTTGCCGCGCCGAAGGAAGAGGCCGCCCGACCCGTGCGCAATCGCCCCTCGATCGCCGTGCTGCCCTTCAGCAACATGTCGAGCATCGAGGAACAGGAACATTTCTCGGACGGTTTCACGGACGAGCTGATCGCCACGCTGGCCCGCTGTCGCTGGTTGCTGGTCGCCGCCCGCAACTCCTCCTTCAGCTACAAGGGCCGGCAGCCCAATGCGCAGCAGGTGGCGGAGGACCTTGGCGTCAAATACGTGCTCGAAGGCAGCGTGCGCCGCGCGGCCGATCGCGTTCGTATCACCGCGCAATTGCTGAACGGTACGGATGGCACGCTGCTCTGGGCGGAACGCTACGACCGAACGTTGGCCGACATCTTCGAGGTTCAGGACCAGCTCGCTTCTGAGATCACCGGAACGATCGAACCGGAGTTGGGCTCCATCGAGTTCGCCGCCCTTCGTGGCCGCACGGTGTTCGACATGGATGCCTGGGAAATCTACCTGAAGGGACTCTGGCATCTGTACCGGTTCACGCTTGACGAACTGAAGACCGCCAAGGCGCTTTTCGAGCAGGCAATCGGCATTGATCCGACCTTCGCGCAGGCGCAGGCCCGCTTGGCCTACGTTCACATTCAGCTCGGCTGGTATGGCCCTCTCGACGAGCGAGCCGAGCGCATCTGCGAGGCGATCGACCTTGCCGAACGGGCGATCGGACTGGATCAGAAGGAACCCGCCGCGCACCTCGCCTTGGGCAGAGCGCTTGCGCTTGATGGGGCGACGGAGGCGGGAATAGCGCATCTGCGCAACGCCTTGCAGCTGGATCAGAGTTTTGCGCAGGCTCACTTCGCGCTCGGCCAGGTCCTCTGCTACGTCGAGCGCCCCGCGGAAGGCATCGCCGAGATCAAGGAAGCGTTCCGTCTCAGTCCTCGCGATCCGCATCTTTGGACCTTCCATAACATTCTCGCGATCGCGAACTATCAATTGGGCGACATGGCGGAAGCGGCCAAAGCAGCCCGCGCATCGCTCCGCTCACCGAATGCCACCTTCTGGCCGGCGATCGTTCTGGTTGCGACCCTCGGAAGGCAAGGCGAAATAAACGAGGCCCGAGAAGCAATTTCCAGGCTTCATCGTTTCCGGCCGGGTATGAGCTGTGCCGACGCCCGGCGGGAATTCTATTTCGGTGACAATCCTGTGATGACCGAAGGCTTCATCGACCGCTTCATCGCCGATCTCGCCAACGCCGGCCTGCCTGACTAGCAAGTGGCACGATCAAGGAAAGGCGCCCGTCCTGTCGAACGGGCGCCGCACTGAATTTTTCAGATCAGAACGGAGAGTCCGGGAAGTAGAAATCCTTGGCGTTATCCTTCGTCACCAGCGTCGCGTCGAGGACGAAGGTACCGCGCACCGGAACCTGGCCATAGAGGCCGGCAGCCGTCAGCTCCATTGCCGTGCCGACCATTGCCGGCGGATAGAGAACGTCGACCGGGATCATCTTATCGCCGTCCATGACCTTCTTGACCATGTCCTTGGAGCCAGCGCCGGCAACGACATACTTGATATCGGTACGCTTGGCCTGCTCGATCGCCTGCAGCACGCCGACAGCCATGTCGTCATCCTGGCACCAGACCACGTCGATCTTCGGATACTTCGTCAAGTAGTCCTGCATGACCTTGAAGGCATCGTCGCGGTTCCAGTTGCCGTACTGACGGTCAAGAACCTTGACCTTGGAGCCGGCAATGCCCTTGTCGAAGCCGTCCTGGCGCTGCTGATCGATCGGGATCGGCAGACCGCGGATGACGACGACTTCGGCGTCCGGCGTCTGGGCAGCGATGTACTTGCCGGCGACTTCGCCGAGCGCCGGGTTGTTGCCAGCAACGTAAAGGTCGCGGACGGTGTCATCGTTGGTCGATGGCGCACGGTCGACAAGAGCAACGTACTTGCCCTTGCCCTTGACTTCCTTGATGGCGTTGACGAGCGGATCCGGATCCGACGGCAGGATAACGAGTGCATCGATGCCCTGCGTGTCAAGATCTTGCACGGCGTTGGCCTGGCTGGCGGCATCCGGCGAGGTCTTGACGATGACATTCAGGCCCGGATGCTGTTCCATCAGCTTCTTGGCGATGCGTTCGGCATGAAACACGACGCCCGAGGTCCAACCATGGTCGGCGGCCGGAATGGAGACGCCGATGGTGAACTTCTTGTCCTGTGCGTATGCGGTACCCGCCAGCGTGACGGCCGCAACCGCAAGACCCAACATGAGTTTGCGCATTCTATTTCCTCCCAATAAACGTCAGGGACTTTTTCCTACCCGTCAACCGGACGCCCTGTGATCCCGGCCAATTCCTGGAGCCAGTCCGCCTACGATTTGCGGACCAGCG
Organism: Rhizobium sp. BK538; assembly: GCF_014197575.1. Classification (NCBI taxonomy): domain Bacteria; kingdom Pseudomonadati; phylum Pseudomonadota; class Alphaproteobacteria; order Hyphomicrobiales; family Rhizobiaceae; genus Rhizobium; species Rhizobium sp. BK538. The sequence continues at coordinate 37,945 of NZ_JACIFT010000003.1, read as the reverse complement.
AGCGCTGCACCAGCATGGCGATAATGATGATCGCACCCTGGATCGCACCGATGAGATATTCGCTGATAAAGTTCGACAGCAGCATGATGTTGCCGACGAGCTCGAGAATGAAGGCGCCGCAGATCGTGCCCCAGACACGGCCGGCACCACCCTTCAGCGCCGTACCACCGACGACGACGGCGGTGATTGCCTGCAGCTCCCACAAGATACCGGTCGTTGCCGAGGTCGATCCAAGGCGCGGCACATAAAGCAGCACGGCGATGGCAACACAGAGCCCCTGGATGACGAAGGCGATCGTGCGCACGCGATTGACCGCAATGCCGGAGTAGCGCGCCACATCGCTGTTGGAACCGACGGCGACGACATGGCGGCCGTAGCGTGTGCGGTAGAGGATGAAGGCTGCCACTGCAGTCACGACCAGGATCACGACAATCGGCACCGGCACGCCGAGAATGCTGCCAAAATAGGCCGGGCGATAGAGCGTCTGGATGTCGGGCGAACGCAGCGTGATCGCCCCGCCTTGGCTGAGCCACGTCGTCAGGCCGCGATAGATACCCATGGTGCCGAGCGTGGCGATGAACGGCTCGATCCTGCCGACCGTGGTGATCAGACCATTTGCAAGCCCGCAGAGCGCGCCAGCAACCAGCGTGAACAAGACCGCAGCGGCCAGCATCAACGTCGGATCGGCAATCACGCCGGAATTCATCAACAGGATCATCAGGCTGGCGACGAAGGCCACCATCGACCCGACAGAAAGATCAAGATCGCCCGCGGAGATCACGAAGGTGGCACCGACGGCAATGATGGCGATGAAGGCGCAGCGCGTCGCGACGTTCAAAAGGTTGGTGATGCCAATGAAGTTCGGATTGACCAGCGCGCCGACGATCAACAGCAGTATCAGGGCTGCAAAGGGCGCAACCGCCCGCAGATCGATATCCCGCCAGGGGCGACGCCTGATTTCCCTGGTCTCCTCGTGCACACTCATCTCCAAACTAACCTCCCGCCCCAATTTTGATGGGCATCATACCTGTGCGGCGCTGAGCGCAGCCGCCTCCCGCCAGCGTCAGGCGGCTTTCTTCTTCAATCCGGCTGCGTAGCGCATGATCTCCTGCTCGGAGATCTCGTCGCCCTCGAGCACGCCGACGATCCGCCCCTCACGCATCACGGCGACGCGTGTGCAGAGCCCGATCACCTCAGGCATCTCTGAGGAGACGACAATGATGGATCGACCGTCGCGCGCCAGCGCCGAGATGAAATGATAGATCTGCTGCTTGGTGCCGACATCGATACCGCGCGTCGGCTCGTCGATGATGATGATCTCGGGCTCGGTCTCCATGACCTTGGCAAGCAGCAGCTTTTGCTGATTGCCACCGGACATACGGCCGGCAACGATATTGGTGTCGCGAACGCGAATATCGAAGCGCCGCCGCGCCTTGGCGAGCGCCGCCGCCTCGCTGCTCGGGCTGAGATAGCCGTGCCGCGAATGCTGGCCGAGCGACTGAAGCGTCAGATTGGTCATCATGCCCGAACGCAGGAGCAGGCCCTTCGACTTGCGATCCTTCGTCATGTAGGCAAGCCCGGCGCCGTTGACGGCATGCACATCGCCCGAAAGCACGGTTTCGCCGCGAATGACGACCTCGCCGGACGCGCGGGCGCGAAGCCCGGCGATCGCCTCCATCAGCTCCGTGCGGCCGGAGCCGATCATCCCGGAAAATCCGATGATCTCACCCTTCCGGACCTCGAAGCTGGCATTCTGCACGTAGCCCGTCGAAACGCCCTCGACCCGAAGGACGACTTCCTCGTCGACATTGGGCTCCACCTTGGTCGGATAGAGGCTTGAAAGCTCGCGCCCGACCATCAGCTGGGCGATGGATTCGCCGTCGAGCATCGAGGTGGGGGCCGTCTTGACCCATTGCCCGTCGCGCAGCACTGTCACCCGGTCGGTGAGCTCCATCACTTCATCGAGCTTGTGCGACACGAAGATGAAGCTCGTTCCCTTGTCGCGCAGCTTGCGCACCTGCCGAAACAGGAAATTCGTCTCTTCCCGCGAGAGCACGGCTGTCGGCTCGTCCATGATGACGACGCGGGCATCACGGCTGATTGCCTTGGCGATTTCCACCATTTGCTTGTCAGCGATCGACAGCGTGCCGACGATGGCATTCTCATCGACATGCGAACCGAGGAGATCGAGCGCCTTGCGGGTCTCGGCACGCATATACTTGCGATCGAGCACGCCGAAACGCGTGACTTCACGACCGAGGTAGAGGCTCTCGGTGACAGTGAGATGCTCGGCGAGATTGAATTCCTGATGGATGAGCACGATGCCGAGCGCTTCGGCCGCACCATTGGCCGGCAGTACGACCGGCTTGCCGTCGAGCAAGATGTCGCCCGAACTCGGCTGCTCGAACCCCGACATTACCTTGACCAGCGTCGATTTGCCGGCGCCGTTTTCGCCCATGAGAGCATGGATCTCACCGGCACGCAGATCGAAATTGACACTGAAGAGGACTTGCACGCCGCTGAACGACTTGCAGATGCGCCGCGCGGACAACACCACAGGCGCGGCGTCGACAGAATCCACACTCATTGACTGGCTTCCTCCCTGCGGTTCCCATCCGCTTGAAGCCATATGTAAACCTTTACACGATGCATGTAAAGGTTTACATCGTTGTTACGCACAGATCTGCCGGTCCCGGCGTTTGACCTCTCGGCAAGTCTGTGTAGTGTCGCGGCGAAGGCATCCCAAGGCAGGACGCAGTGTCGAATTCCACGCCCGCAACCATAGAAGACGTCGCTCGGATCGCCGAGGTTTCGATCGCGACGGTATCGCGGGCGATCCACACGCCGGAGAAAGTCGCCAACTCCACGCGCCTGAAAGTCAACCAGGCGATCGCCATCACCGGTTACACCACCAACTTCATGGCACGCAGCCTGCGGCTCGGCCGGTCGAACATGATTCTAGTGGTCGCCCCAGATATCGGCGACCCGAACTTCTCCAACATTCTCGTCGGCCTGGAGAACGAGGCCCGCGCTCATGGCTACGGCATTCTGATCGGCCATACGCAGAATGACGCGCAACGCGGCCTTGAATATCTGAAGTTCCTGAATTCGAACCAGGCCGCCGGGCTGATCCTCTTTACCGGCATCCTGCCCTTCGGCCACCAAACGATGACCGCCCGCCTGCCGCCGAGCGTCGGCGTCTTCGAGCCCGTTTTCAACGGCGGCATCCCCTATGTCGGCGTCGACGACGTGGAGGGCGCCAGAAAGGCGGTCGACCTGCTGCTGGCCGAGGGCCACCGCAAGATCGCCTTCATCGGCGATTCGCGCACGCGCCTTGCCTATAGCCGGCGGCGTCAGGGCTATGATGCGGGACTCGATGCGGCGGGCGTTGCACCCGATATGCGCATCGTGCTGGAAGGCGACGGGACACTGGAAAGCGGCCGCCATGCCGTCGAACAGCTGTTCATGCGCGACACGCTGCCGACTGCCTTCATGTGCGTGAACGACCAGACGGCGATCGGCGTGATGATCGGCCTTGGCGCTCGCGGCTACGATATCCCGAACGACTTCTCGGTGACCGGCTTTGACGATGTGCCACAGGCCGTCTTCATGTCGCCGCCGCTGACCACCATCCGCCAGCCGCGGACATTGATCGGCAAACAAGCCATGGCGCTCCTTTTGGAATTTCTCTCCGACGGCCAGCCGGCGGAGACCGAAATCCTGCTGCGGCCGGACCTTGTGGTGCGCAATTCCGTTGGAGCGCCTTCGCGTCGGTGGACGAAACGCTGACGCCAGCAGCTAAGCCTCCGGACGCTGGCACGGACGTCCCGCCGCACTGGCGGCGGGAACAGTGGCCTTCGTGCCGCAACTGGCTATCGGCTATTGCGACTTTTGAGGATCGTCCGCCGGGTTGACGTACTTAATGCTCCATGGGCCGTTGGTGTTGATTTGGACGACAGTCTCATCGTCGAAGTAAACGAAATGCGCCGTGCCCGGCGGCAAGGCAAAGAAACTGCCCGCAGGCAGTGCCTTCGTGGCGCTCCGATCGGCAGTTTTGCCCATGCCCAATTTGGCAGCCCCGGATATGACCGTGACCACTTCATAGCCTGGATGCGTGTGCGGTGGGATCGCATACCCCGACGGCACTTTGAGCCGAAGGGCAAACAAGCCTTTCTTGGTGGGATTGCCGAACAAGACCGCCGCTTGCGCTCCGGCAGGAAGCGTTTTGGGCGCCTCGATCCATTTGACATCAGCGGGAGCGAACATTGTGTGCGCATCCTCTGCCAAGGCAAAGGCAGCGGTCCCACAGAAGCCAATCCAACCGAGTGCGAATATCGATGCGATTTTCATGATATCCTCCCTCTTCCCGGGCCCTTCACCTCGGCCGCATGCTGGGGCAGGCTCGCGAAAGCTAAGGATACGTCCGCGGACCATCCCTAAGCAAGCATTCCTCGGTCATCCGATCGAATGTCGGCAAGTCATTTCACCCGCTTGATCACCCATTTCACGACGTATTCGCCGCTTCGCTTCATCTTCGTTTTCGTCTTGACCTGGACCGGCCCTCCCAGAGCCGCCTCGCCGGCTTCAAACGCCTGCCGCGCCTCGGCCATTGCCGTGTGATAGACGCTGTTGTCGCGCTTGGGGCTGTCTGCGACCGCCTGCACGAGGGCGGTCCAATCACGTTCACTGTCGCCCATGTATCAGCCCTCCCGTTTGCAGCAAGGTGGTCTACGCTCACCGCCGCTTGCCGCGCAAGCCACAATGATGGTTGGTGTTACCTCGCTGTGCCGAGGTGGGGTACTGGTCGATATCCTAACCAGACTGGTAGTCGTTGCGGTTCATGTCGATCGAGCCGAAGATACGCGGGACGCGCCATCCGGCAGCTTGCATCGCCGTCGTCGTGCTACTCGACAAGCCCGAACATAGGGCCGAACCCGCCATGCCAGGATTTGTCATTGCGCCCCATCTCCGGACTATAGAAGCCGACACCTCGACCACCATCGAGAAACAGCGCATCGCGGCACGCCAAATGGTCGCGAAACAACCGCGCGAAATCATGGAAATTCACCTCGTCTTCGCTGACCGCGAAGCGCACCGCGCCATCGCCGCAGACGCCGACTCCGCCGCGACGAGTCCGGTCCGTCGATCCGACGATAAAGATCGGGTTTAGTTTATTGTCGATGACAAGCATCGGACCGGACTGGGTGGCGAAACGGACCGCGGGACGGCGCTTCAGGAATTCCTGCGTAGGAAGTACTCCGGCGCCGGCGCCATCGAGAAAGAACACGCCATTCGGCCTTTTATAGAAATTCGGCACCGAACCAGCGGCGGATCCATCGCTACGCGCCCTGTTGGCAGGTCGCAATTCTCGGCCATCCTCGACATAAAGACCGATCGGCGAAAAGTCGGGCAGATACATGCCGGCATTGACCGCAAACGCCAAAGTCCGCCCCTTGCCGCGAACGGCCTCGGCAACGCTGGCGAAATAGCGGTACGGCTCCCCATCCGCGCTCTTCCAGAACAAGCGGAGATCGCCCTTTCCTTTCTCGATTGTGCAGACGATATACGCCTCCCCCTCGAAGGTGTCCTGCCCGCAGGGCTGGGCGGAAGCCACGTTCGTAGATGTCGCTACAGCAAGCATCGTGGCCGCGGCAAGCATGCCTTGTCTGAGATAGGCCATCGCTGCCATGTCCTTTCTGTCGGATCCCTTCGGCCGCCCGCAAATGCGCCCGAGCGCCAGCAGCGTATCTCGCCGCACGCTTCAAGGCCATCGCCGCGGGCCGCCGCGATCAACGAAAAAGGCCAGAAAGCTTTCGCTCCCCGGCCTTCTCCCCCACAGTCAACCGCCGATCAGACGTAACGGTTGATGATGTTTTCGAGCAGTTCCTGTTTGCCGGACTTCGGCTGTGGGTTGATGTCCTTGGCTTCGACCCACTCGGCGATCTGCTCGAGCGAGTATTCGCCGCGGGCAAGCTTCTGGCCTTCGGCCGAATCCCAACCGGCATAGCGGGCGTCGAGCGGGCCGGAGAGTGCCTTGTCCTCGATCATCTTGGCGGCAGCCTTGAGACCGCGGGCGCAGGCATCCATGCCGCCGATATGGCCGATCAGCAGATCTTCCGGATCGAGCGACTGGCGGCGCAGCTTGGCGTCGAAGTTGGTGCCGCCGGTGGTGAAGCCGCCGCCCTGCAGGACGTAGTAGTAGGCGAGCGCCATCTCCGGAACGTTGTTCGGGAACTGGTCGGTATCCCAGCCCGACTGGTAGTCGTTGCGGTTCATGTCGATCGAGCCGAAAATACCGAGGGCGTTGGCGAGCGCCAGCTCATGCTCGAAGGAGTGGCCGGCGAGGATCGCATGGCCCTGCTCGATGTTGACCTTCACTTCGTTTTCGAGGCCGTGCTTCTTGAGGAAGCCGTAGACCGTCGCGACGTCGTAGTCGTACTGGTGCTTGGTCGGCTCCTGCGGCTTGGGCTCGATCAGGATCGTGCCCTTGTAGCCGATCTTGTGCTTGTACTCGACGACGAGGTTGAGGAAGCGGCCGAGATGGTCCAGTTCCTTCTTGAGGTCGGTGTTGAGCAGGGTCTCATAGCCTTCGCGGCCGCCCCAGAGAACGTAGTTGGCGCCGCCGAGCCTGGCCGTGGCGTCCATGCAGGTCTTCACCGTCGCGGCGGAGTAAGCGAAAACATCCGGATCGGGATTGGTCGCGGCACCCGACATGAAGCGGCGGTTCGAGAAGAGGTTCGCCGTGCCCCAGAGCAGCTTGACGCCGGTGGCGGCCTGTTTCTCGGCGAAGTAGTCGACGATCTCGTTCAGGTTTTTGGTGTTTTCTGCGAAGTTCTTGCCTTCCGGACGCACGTCCGCGTCATGGAAGCAGTAGAACGGCGCGTCGAGCAGCTGAAAGAGTTCGAACGCAACGTCGGCCTTCAGCTTGGCAGCCTTCATCGTGTCCTCGAACCACGGGCGCAGGAAGGTCTGGCCGCCGAAGGGGTCGCCGCCCTGCCAGGCGAAGGTGTGCCAATAGGCGACGGCGAAGCGCAGGTGGTCTTCCAGGCGCTTGCCGAGAACGACTTCGTCCTTGTTGTAGTGGCGGAAGGCGAGCGGATTGGTACTGTCCGGGCCCTCATACTTGATCTTCTGGATGTCGCCGAAAAATCCGGTGCTCATCTCGTGTCTCCTCAGGTTTCGATTTGTTGTTCTGGGTTCAATGCTGCAGCGATTTGATCGCCGGATAGAGCGCGCGATAGCGATTGTAGGCATCTTCATAAGCGCCGGAGAGCGCCGCGACGGGCTCGATCGTGCCCGCCGTCTTCGGCGGTGTGCAGACGGCAACCGGATTAGCGCCGGTCGCCGCGATCAGGCCGAGACGCGCCGCGCCGAATGCCGCGCCAAAATCGCCATCGGCAGGCAGATCGACCGGCACGCCGAGCGCCGTGGCGATCGAGGCCAGCCAGTAGCGCGAGCGCGAGCCGCCGCCGATGGCGGTAACGCGGGAAATATCCGTGCCCGCCGAGCGTAGCGCTTCCAGATTGTCGCGGATGGCGAAGGAAACGCCCTCAAGAACGGCCTGGGTCAGCACCACGCGGCTGCTCTCATGCTCGAGACCGATGAACGCGCCGCGGATGACGGCATCGTTGTGCGGCGTGCGCTCGCCGGAGAGATAGGGAAGGAAGGTGACGCCCGAAGGCGCCTTCAGCGTTTCACCGAGTTCAGTGGTCAGATCCGCCGCCGACTTGCCGGTGACGCTGGAGTGCCAGTTCAGCGCGTCCGTCGCAGAGAGAATGACCCCCATCTGATGCCAGGTGCCAGGCAGCGCATGGCAGAACGCATGCACGGCGCTTTCCGGCTTCGGCAGATAGGCGGCGTTGGCCGCAAAGAGAACGCCCGAGGTGCCAAGCGACACGAAGGCCGCGCCATCGCTGACCGTGCCCATACCGCAGGCCGAAGCCGCGTTGTCGCCCGCGCCGCCCGCAACGACGACGCCTCCCGAAATACCCCACTTGCCGGCCAGCTCGCCGCGAAGCTTGCCACCCTGCTCCGTGCCCTCGATCAGAAGAGGCATCTGCTTTTCATCAAGGCCGGTGGCCGCAAGAAGCTCCGATGACCATTTGCGTTTTCCGGTATCGAGCCAGGAGGTGCCGGCCGAATCGGACATCTCGGAGATGTGCTCGCCAGTCAACCAAAGACGCAGGTAGTCCTTCGGCAGTAGCACCTTGGCGACCTTCGCGAAAATGTCAGGCTCATGCTTGGCAACCCAGGCAAGCTTGGGCGCGGTGAAGCCGGGGAAAACAATATTGCCGGTCAGCTTGCGGAAACGCGGATCGGAATCCAGAGCAGCCGCTTCGACATAGGAACGCGTATCGTTCCAGAGAATGCAGGGGCGCAGCACCTTGTCGTCGGCGTCGAGCAGCGTCGCCCCGTGCATCTGGCCGGAGAGGCCGATGCCCATCACGGCGGCGAGCTCCTGCGGATGCTTTGCCTTCAGCGCGGCAACGGCCTCTTCCGTCGCGCGGATCCAGTACGATGGCTCCTGCTCCGACCAGCCGGAATGCGGGCGCGAGACGTCGAGCGAACCATTGGCCGAGCCGATGATCTTCTGATCGGCGTCGATCAGCATGGCTTTGACGCCGGAGGTTCCGAGATCGAGACCCAGATACATGTGTTTCTCCCTTTGCCGTTACGGCAGATTGTCTTTTAGAAATATGTCGAGACGAATGCGCTCCTGCGCCGCGATGACGGGGAGCCCGTCCGCCTTCGCCTTGAGGACGCGGATGGCGCTGCGCACCTCATGGCCCGCATCCTGGTTCAGAATTGCGTCGATCGTTCCGTCGAGGAGTGCGGCGCGGGTATGCGCCGTTAATTCATGGGCGATAACCGTCAGCGACCGATCGACCACCTTCTCCTTCAGTGCCCTAATCAGCCCGCGGTTGCCGGCGCCGAGGCTGTAGACGCCGATGATGCCGCTTTTCTTCGACAACGCATCTGCCACCAGCATATGGGCCATCTCCGGATCGTCGCGGCCTTCGATGACGGGCAGGATGGAGAGCGAAGGAAATTCCTCGGCCGTGACGGCGACGAAACCCTCGAGGCGTTCGCGATGGTCGCGCACCAGCATCGAGCCGGCAAGCACAGCGATCTCACCCTTGGCGCCGCCGAGGAACCGCCCGAGAAGCCGTGCGGCCGTGCGGCCCGCGGCAATATTGTCGACGCCGGCATAGTGATGGCGCTGCGAACCAGTGAGATCCGAGACCAGCGTCACGACGGGAATACCGTCCTTCACCAGTCGGTCGACGGCGTCGCGGACTTCAGGCGCATCGGTGGCGACAAGCGCGATCCCCGAGGGTCGCTGTTCGCTCAGCTCATCCAAAACCTTCACGAGTGCAGCGGGATCGAACGCCGGCACCTCGAGGGTGCGAATATCCGTTCGCTCCACGGACGAACGCGCGGCGGCCGCACGTACCTCGTTGTTCAGCCCGTGCATGAAGGAATTGTCGCTGGCCGGCAGGATGAAGACGAGCGGATAAGTGCGGCCTTTGGCGAGGTTGGCAGCAGCGACATCCCTGATGTAACCGATCTCGCGAATGGCGTTCTCGACCTTCTCGCGCGTCACGTGGCGCACGCCCGGACGTTGGTTCAAAACCCGGTCGACGGTCGCCAGGCTGACGCCTGCCGCAGCAGCGATATCGTGGACTGTTGGTCTCATCTTTCCTCCTGACGAGACCTTTAGCTCCAAATCTGATGTACGTAAATCAAAATTTGCAAACGTTTCCGTTCACGTCAAATCTTTGTACAAAAACAAAGGCCGGTCTGGTATGCCGGGCCGGCCTTGACGTTGATCTAAAAAGGGAATCAGTGGCCTCCGCCACCACCGCCGCCACCTTGGGGCGCAGGTTTGTCGAGCATCGCAACGCCGAGGATCATTGCCAGGAATAGCACTGTCAACAACAGGAAGATGTCGCTGAACGACAGTACCATCGCCTGCTTGGTCACGAGCCCGACCATCTGCTTGATCGCAACCACAGCGCCATCCATGCCATAGGTGTCGAATTTCGCCGTCATGTTTTTCAGCTGGTCGAGCGCCGCCGGGCTGCTCCAATCGAAATTCTCGCGCAGCCGCTCGTAGTGAACGTCCTGCCGGTTCGTCAGCACCGTGTTGATGACCGCCAGACCGACGGCGCCACCGAGGTTGCGCGTCAGGTTGAAGAGCCCGGATGCACCGCGCATACGGGCTGGCGGCATCGTGCCAAGCGCGATGTTGTTGATCGGCACCATGCACATCATCAGCCCGAAACCACGGAAGAGCTGGGGAATGAAGAGCTCGTAGAAGTCCCAGTCCTGGGTCAGATGCGTCATGATGTAGGTGCCGGCTGCGAAGCTCGCGAGGCCGATCACCATCATTAGCCGCAGGTCCATCTTCGTCGACAGCTTTCCGGCGATTGGCGCCGTGAAGAACATCGCAAGGCCGGACACGAACATGGTCTCGCCGATCATCAGCGAGTCGTAGCCGCGGATGCGCCCGAGATAGACGGGATAGATATAGGTCAAGCCGTAGAGACCGATGCCCATGACGAACGAGAACACGGAGCCGAAGGCGAAGTTCCGGTTCGAGAAGGCCCTAAGGTCGACCACCGGGAATTCCACGGTGAAGGCCCGATAGAAGAAGACGACGGCTGCAATTGCAGAGGCGATCGCGCCCATAAAGATGTAATTATCGTTGAACCAGTCGTTGGAGTTGCCTTCCTCCAGGACGTATTCAAGGGCGCCGAGGAAGACCCCCATCGACAGCAGCCCCCACCAATCGAACTTCTTGATCAGCGCGAATTCCGGCTTGTCGAAATCGATGAAATTCCAGGTAACGATCGTCACTATGATGCCGGGAACGATGTTGACCAGGAACAGCCAGTGCCAGGAGAAGGCGTGGCTGAGATAGCCGCCGACAGTCGGGCCGATCGTCGGGGCAAGCGTGGCGATCAGGCCGATGATCGGCGACACGATGCTGCGCTTGGAAGGCGGGAAGATCGTGAATGCGGCGGCAAAGACCGACGGAATCATACCGCCACCGATGAAGCCCTGGATGGCGCGATAGACGATCATCTGGTCAATATTCGTCGCCGTCGCGCAGAGCGCACTCGAAAGCGTGAAGCCGGCCGCCGAAATCGCGAAGAGGTATCGTGTCGAGATGATGCGCGCGAGCGTGCCGGAGAGCGGAATCATAATGACTTCGGCGATCAGATACGAGGTCTGCACCCAGCCTATCTCGTCCGAGCCGGCGCTGAGGCCCGCCTGAATCTCGGCCAGAGACGCCGATACGATCTGAATGTCGAGGATCGACATGAACATGCCGACCACCATCGCGAAGAAGGCGATGAGCTTGCGCGGGTCCATCTGCTCCGCGGCCGCCGGAGCGGCCGGGATTGTTCCAACTGTTGCACTCGCGGCCATGGGCCTACCTCGTCGGGATTTACTTGGCCGCATCCGGCGCTGTGCGCGTATCGACGTCGACGACAACGCTGAGGCCGGCGCGCAGACGGCCGCTATCGAGAGCGTCCTGCGGCAGCGAGATGCGAACCGGCACGCGCTGAATGATCTTCGTGAAGTTGCCCGTCGCGTTTTCCGGGGGCAGCAGCGAGAAGACGGAGCCGGATGCCGGCGAGATCGATTCGACCGTGCCGACGATCGGGTGATCGTCATAGGCATCCACGTGGACGTTGACCTTCGAGCCCGGAACCAGATGCTGGATCTGCGTTTCCTTGAAGTTCGCGTCGATAAAGAGTTCGCGGACAGGGACGAGCGCCATCAGGCGCTGGCCGGGCGACACAAGATCGCCTTCCTGGACCGAACGGTTGCCGACGACGCCGTCATATGGCGCCTTCAGCACCGTGAAGGAGAGGTCGCGGGCAGCTTTGTCGCGTGAAAGCTCGAGCTGGCGGATCGTGCCTTCCGCTTCGCGGCGCTGCGCCTGCAGCAGGGTGATATTTGCCTGCGCGGATGCGATCGCTGCATCGCCGCCGATGAGGTTCGCCTTGGCCTGGTCGAGCGCGATGTTGGCGGCATCGAGGTTAGCGGTGGTGCCGACCGACTTGGATTGCAGTTCGGCGGCACGGGTCTGAGTGATCTGCGCACCGCGAACAGTGGCTTCCAAAGCCGTCTTCTGGGCTTTGGCCTGATCGAGGCTTGCCTCTCCACCGGCGATCTGCGCATCGATGCGCTGCAGCGAGAGCTTTTCGGTATCGAGGGAAGCGACCGCCTGGTCGAGGGCGAGCTTGTAGTCGCCATCGTCGAGCGACGCCAGAACATCGCCCGCCTTGACCTTCTGGTTGGCAACGACATTCACCTTGGCGACATAGCCCGTAACCTTCGGCGAAATGGTCGCGATGTCGCCTTCGATGTAGGCATCGTCCGTCGAGACGAGGAAACGGCCCGTCGTCCACCAATCGTAGCCGTACCAGGCAGCGCCCGCCAGAAGCGCGAGGCCTATGATCGGCAATGCGAAGCCGCGCTTTTTCTTCTGCTCGGCCGGAGCCGCCTGCGTATCGGCGGGAGCTTGCGGCGCACGCGGTGCTTCGGCGGTGGGAACAACTGCTTCCTGAGCCCGGCCTTCGGCTTCAGCGGGTTCGCTGACGATGCGGGCAACAGTGGCTTTTGGGCTGGACGACATAGGGGCTACCGGTAATGGAGTGAAATTTAATCGAACTGAACGGTTCGGTTCAGTTGACATAGAACCTTTTTGCATTCATATCAAGATGTATCGAACCGCCCGGTTCGATTTTGTTAACGAAACGTTCGCGGATGCGAATATGGTTAAGGAGCGATGACAGAGCTTTCCGATACGCGCGCAGACGAGTCTCCCTCGACAGGCGGCCGATGGGCCGCGGGCGAAGACCCTGCCAAGCGCAAGCAAATTCTCGACGGCGCCCGCCGCGTCTTCATGAAGCTCGGCTTCGATGCCGCGAGCATGAACGATGTAACGCGCGAAGCCGGAGTTTCAAAGGGAACGCTTTATGTCTACTTCGCCAACAAGGAAGAGCTCTTCACGGCAATGATGGAGAGCGAGCGAGCGGCTTTCGTCGCCAGCGTGCGCAATACTCTCAAGCAATCCAGCGATCCAGACGTCGCCCTGCATGACTTTGGGATGACCTTTGTCAGCCACCTGACCGAGGACAAGGTCATCAACGCGATGCGCACCGTCATCGGCGTGCGCGACCGCATGCCGCACCTCTGTCAGCGCTTTTTCACCGGCCCGGAGAACATCCGGACGGTGTTGAAGGACTTCCTGACAAGCCAGGTCGAGGCTGGCCGTTTCGAGATCGACGACATCGAGCTTGCCGCCCGCCAGTTCCTGGAACTCTGCGGTGGAAGCTTCTTCAAGCTGCGCCTGTTCGGCGACATGGACGCCCCGCCTCCGCGCGAGGAGATGGATCGCGTGGTCAATGGCGCCATCCGCGTTTTCACTGCGGCCTACGGCGTCAAGAAGCAGTCCTGAACCCGAGCGCTGCGACGATCGTTCGGCCCTCATGCGCGGATGGGCATGTCGAAAATCTGCATCCCCATCAAGGAATAAAATTCGTCTGGCTTTCGTATATCCCCTTGCGCGCTTGCCAAGGTAGGCGGCGTCCGTACATTGCGAGCGTCAAATCTATGTGGCGCAAGGGGATATACGCCAATGCAAGACATCATGATGCTCGTTCAGGACCCGGCCGCCTGGGTGGCCCTCGTCACCCTCGTGGTGATGGAAGTGGTCCTCGGGATCGACAACCTCATCTTCATCTCTATTCTCACCAACAAGCTGCCGCCTGAGCATCGCGAGAAAGCACGAAAGGTCGGCATTGGCCTCGCCCTTGTGATGCGACTTGCCCTCCTTGGCACCATTGCCTGGATCGTGAAGCTGACGACGCCAATCTTCGAACTGTTCGGCCACGGCTTCTCCTGGAAGGACATCATCCTGATCGCCGGCGGTCTCTTCCTGCTCTGGAAGGCGACGAAAGAAATCCACCACAACGTCGATCCGGCCGATCACGACGAGGATTTCATTGCCACGGCAGCGACGGCCGGCTTTACGGCCGCGATCGGCCAGATCCTGTTGCTCGACCTCGTCTTCTCGGTGGATAGCATCATCACCGCCGTCGGCATGACGCCGCATCTGCCGATCATGGTCGTCGCTGTGATTGCAGCCGTGACCGTCATGCTGGTCGCGGCAACGCCGCTCGCGAACTTCATCGAGAGGAACCCGACTATCGTCATGCTGGCCCTCGCCTTCTTAATGATGATCGGCACGACCCTGATCGCCGAGGGCATGGGCTTCCACGTGCCGAAGGGCTACGTCTACGCTGCAATGGCCTTCTCAGCATTGGTGGAGGTGCTCAACATGCTCGCCCGCAACGCCCGTCAGCGAAAGAAGGCCGGCGGACACTAACCGCCGACTGGCCTGCAGAATCAAGGCGCGCGGCCAAACCCAGCCGCGCGCCTAAGCATATCCCCAAGCGCCAGTGATTGCTCCAACGGCGTCGATTTCATCATCGACATTCTGACGGCGCGGCAGTCGTTCCGGCGCAATAGCCGCGCAGACCGGCCTCAGGCGGTCTTTGCAAGCTCCTTGTCGATCGCCGAGACCAGCCGCTGGTCCTCGGCAGTCACATCCGGCGCAAATCGCGCAGCAACCTTGCCATCGCGACCGATCAGGAACTTTTCGAAGTTCCAGAGGATTTCATTGTTGTCGCCGGTCGCAAGGCCGTTGTTGCGCAGCCGCTCCCGCATCGGGCCTTCGCCAACGGCGGTCTCGACAGCGGCCGTCAGCTGCTGGTAAAGCGGATGCTGGTCCTCGCCCTTCACCGAAATCTTCGAGAAGATCGGAAACTTGACGTCATACGTCAGGGTGCAGAATTCAATGATCTCGGCATCCGTGCCCGGCTCCTGCCCCTTGAAATTGTTCGCCGGAAAGGCGGCAATCACGAAACCACGCTCGCGCTTGTCCTCATAGAGCTTCTCGAGCCCTTCATATTGGACTGTCAGGCCGCATTTGGAGGCCACATTGACGACCAGGATCACCTTGCCGCGGTGATCATTCAGCGTCGTCTCGCGACCATCAGCCAGCTTCACGGGTATATTCAAAAGATCAGTCATCACCATCTCCAGCGTGAATTTCGCCGCGGAAGCTATACCCCCCCATGCGTTTGTCCAGCGGGCAGATGCAGTCCACTGGCAAAATCAATCAAAACAGCTAGTTTGGCCCGAGAGCACGGGAGGGCGCGACGGAAGATGGTGCCGGAATTGCTGGTGGCGGTCGTTGTCTTCGCTTTGCTTATGACAGCCTCGATCGGAACGATGCTGACCTACTCGAAGCTGCCGGTGCATCACCGTCAGGACGAAACCAATACCGTCGTCCGGCTGGTCGCCAACATTTTCGTCGTCATGACCTCTCTGGTCTTTGGCTTGATGATTAATTCCTCAAAGAACACCTTTGCCGAGATCGACAAGAATGTGCACGCCTTCGCAACGCAGATCATCCTTCTCGATCGAACCCTGCGCACCTATGGCCTCGAAGCCAACGAAACCCGTAAGCGTCTGGAAAAATACGTCGAAAAGGCCCTGACCAATCCGGCCCGCGCCGCCCCCGACCCATTGGTTAAAAGTGACCGCACGACCGAATTTGCACTCAATGCCGTCGGAGACAGTCTTTCGCTGATCAGGCCGTCCGACCCAGGGCATGTTGCACTCTGGAACGACGCCCGCCAGCAGTACCAAAGGATCGTCGAGCAGCGCTGGGTTATCGTCGAACAGTCGGAAGGTGTCATTCCAAGGCCGCTCATCAGCATGCTGACAGCGTGGCTGACCTTGATCTTTGCCAGCTTCGGCTATCGCGCGCCGAGAAATATCATCGTCGTCGTGATGTTCACCATCTCCGCGCTTCTCATATCGCTATCAATCTTCGTCGTGCTGGATATGGACATCCCGTTCGCGGGCTGGATCCAGATCTCCGACACGCCTCTTCACAGGGCGCTGGCCGAGCTCCGGCAATAGCAATTCCGAAATGCCGCGCCGCCTTGAACAAGACAGCACGCCTGACTCTGCAATCAAACTCAGCGGACAGCAACCGTCGGCCAATCGATGAGATCGGCCTTGGCTCCGGCAAGCGTCTCGCGGCTGCGGGACACGACGTCGTGGGGGAAGCCGAGCGGCATGGCGCTCGCGTCGTCGAGGCGCCGGACCTGATCTTGAGTAAGCTTCACGTCGAGCGCTGCGAGGTTGTCGGAAAGCTGCGCTGCCGTGCGCGGTCCGATGATCGGGAGCGTGCCCTTGTGCAGTACCCAGGCAATAGCCACCTGGCCGGCCGGCACGCCGGTTTCCTCGGCGATGGCAAGCACGGCGTCGACCGTTGCCGTCTTGCGCGCATCGCTCTCGGAGTGGATGACGACGCCGAGCCCCTGCTTGCGGCCGGTTTCGCCCTTGCGGTACTTACCGGTCAGCAACCCACCGCCGAGCGGCGACCAGCCGACGGTGCCAAGACCAAAGGCCGCCGCCATCGGCAGAAGTTCGCGCTCGGCCGTGCGCTCGACAAGGCTGTATTCCAACTGCAGAGCCGACAGCGGCGCCCAGCCGCGCAGTTCCGCAAGCGTGGCACCCGTCGCCACCCGCCAGGCCGGAAAGTCTGAAAGGCCAGCATAGAGAATCTTGCCCGAGCGGACGAGATCGTCGAAACCGCGCATGATCTCGTCGATCGGTGTCACGGCATCCGGCATGTGTGCCCAGAGGAGATCGATCCGATCGGTGCCGAGCCGTTTCAGGCTTGCCTCCACCGACTGCACCATGGCCTTGCGGCTGTTGCCGGTACCCTGCAGCCCCGCCCCATGACGATCGCCAAGCGAGAACTTCGTCGCCACGACGATGTCGTCGCGGTCACTGGCGATGAATTCGCCAAGCATCGTTTCCGACTGGCCGAATTGGTACTGGTCGGCCGTGTCGACAAAGTTGCCGCCGGCATTGCGGTAACCATCGAACACGACCTTGGCTTCTTCTCGGCCCGATCCGTAGCCCCAGCCCGTTCCAAAGTTGCCAGTGCCGAGTGCCATGCTGGAGACGCGAAGGCCGGTCCGGCCGAAGATCCTGTAGCGCATTGTCATTGCCTTCCCTCATCTATTTTTAAATGACGGTCGTCATTCATTTGCATTTAAATGACGGACGTCATATAATTTGTCAAGAGCAGATGATGAGAACCTAGAATGCGCCCGACCAAGGAACAGGCAAACCAAAACCGCCAGCGGATCGTCGACACGGCCGGCCGGCTGTTTCGCGAGAAGGGAATTCACGCTGTCGGCGTCGATGAAGTCATGAAGGGCGCCGGGCTGACGCATGGCGGCTTCTACGGCCACTTCAAGTCGAAGGGCGACCTCGCCGCGGAGGCGGTCAGCCACGCCTTGCAGGAGAGCCTGCGCACCGAGCCTGCCTATGCCACACTCGGTGCCTTGGCGAAGAATTATCTGTCGAAGGCTCATCGCGATGCGGCCGAGAACGGCTGCACCGTCGCGGCTCTTGGCCCCGAAATCGCCCGTCTCCCGAAGGGACAGCGTGGCGGCATCGCCGACTACGTTCGTGCACGCATCGAGCAGGTTGAACAAATCCAGACGCAGCAAGGCGAAACGGTCGATCGCGGCAAGGCCATAGCCGATCTCTCAAGCCTCGTCGGGGCTCTCGTCATGGCGCGTGCCGTCGACGATCCTGCCCTCTCCGACGAAATCCTCGCGCAAACCATCTGCGTCCTTTCCGAGCAGGACTAGGAACTTTTGCACTCGGCGCAGCATTGATTAGTCCGGGAAGGCTTACAGATACCAATGCGGCGGGCAGCCGCCCGTTGTCCGTCGCCCAGCCTCAAGTCGCCGGAGTCGCATGACAACGCATCAGATCCTCGCCTTCGGCGTCATCGGCCTGATGATGGCAGTCTTCATCTGGGACCGATTCCGCTATGATCTGGTTGCCTGCTGCTCGCTTGTCCTGGCGGTGGCGGTCGGCATCGTTCCATTCGATAGGGCATTTTCGGGTTTCAGCGATGACATCGTCATCATCGTCGGCAGTGCGCTTATCGTCAGCGCCGGCGTCGCGCGCTCGGGAATCGTCGATACGACGATCAAGCGCTTCTTCCCCAACCTGAACAAGCTGCATGCGCAGCTCGCCCTGCTGCTCATTGTCGTCGCGGTTCTTTCCGCCTTCATCAAGAACATCGGCGCGCTTGCGATCATGATCCCGGTCGCTTTCCAGTTTGCCCGCAGAACCGGGAGATCGCCATCGCTCTACCTGATGCCCATGAGCTTTGCCGCCCTTCTCGGCGGGCTGATGACCCAGATCGGCACCTCGCCGAACATCGTGGTCTCTCGGCTTCGCGGCGAGATTACCGGCGCGCCCTTCACCATGTTCGACTTCACGCCCGTCGGCGCGACGCTCACGCTGGTCGGTATTGTCTTTCTGATCTTTTTCCGCCGGCTCGTTCCCGAGCGGCAGAACGAGAACCCGTCGCTGGAGGAAGCGCTGGACTTTAAGAACTACTTCTCCGAAGCGACGGTGGTGGAGGGCTCGGGCTTTGAGGGCATGGAACTCAACGGCATCCTGCAGCTCGGCGATGGAGAAGTGGTCGCAACGGCAATCCTGCGCGGGCATTCGCGTCTCTCACCATTCCCTGACATCCTCCTGAAAGCAGGAGACACGATCCTACTGGAGGGGCGCCCGGAGGCGCTCGACCGCGTCGTTTCCAACGCCAAACTCAAGCTTGCCGGCAAGCCGATACCCGAGGCGAAAGACGAGGGAGACGTCACCTCCATCGAAGCCGTCGTCTCGTCGGAGTCTGTGCTGATCGGCTGGTCCGCGCGGCAGCTCTCACTGTGGAACCGTCGTCGGATCAACCTGCTTGCCGTCAGCCGCCACGGCCACCGGCTGACGGAGCGGCTGAGCGAAGTGACGCTGCGCGCCGGCGATGTGCTTGTGCTGCAGGGCAGCCGCCGAAACCTGCCTGCCTTCCTGCAGGAATTCTCGTGCCTTCCCTTGGCCCAACGCGACATCATGCTCGGCACGCCGCGCAGGGCCTATATGCCGCTGCTGATCCTCGCGGCCGCGATGGGTGTAACGGCGGCCGGAATGGTCCCGGTTTCGGTTGCCTTCTTCTGTGCGGCGCTGGCGATGGTCGTCTTCCGGGTGATCCCGCTCGCCGAAGTCTACAAAGCGGTGGACGGGCCAATCCTGATTATGCTTGCGGCCTTGATCCCCGTCTCCGACACATTGCGAACGTCCGGTGGCAGCGATCTGATTGCCAGATGGCTTGGCCACTTTGCGGCCCAGATGCCGCCCTACGGGGCATTGGCGCTGATCCTGATTACCGCCATGGCGGTGACACCGTTCCTCAACAATGCGGCGACGGTCCTGGTCATGGCGCCGATTGCGGCGAGCTTTGCCCAAACGCTCGGCTATAGGCCTGAGGCTTTCCTGATGGCGGTCGCCATCGGCGCCGGCTGCGATTTCCTGACCCCGATCGGCCACCAGTGCAACACGCTGGTCTTCGGTCCCGGCGGCTATCGCTTCAGCGATTACCCCCGTCTCGGCCTGCCGCTGTCCTTCATCATCGTCCTCTTCAGCGTACCCGCGCTGCTTTATGTCTGGCCCGTCCACTGACACGATTGCCCATTTTCCTTGACGCGCGCGGTCGAATATGGCCTTAAGGCCAGCCAAATGGGCAATCGGCGATGAACGGGGGCAACGCCCTTTTCCGGCCGGTTTCCTGATCCAGTTATCTGCATTCCTTCCGGCCGAGCGTCGCTTTCTCTGGAAAGCCGCCCGGCATCATTTGACGGGCACATAAAATGACAGTTTCCGGCGTCCGCGTCCGCATTGCTCCCTCGCCGACCGGCGAGCCGCATGTCGGCACTGCTTATATCGCACTCTTCAATTATCTTTTCGCTAAGAAGAACGGCGGCGAGTTCATCCTGCGCATCGAAGACACCGATGCCACGCGCTCGACCCCGGAATTCGAGACGAAGGTGTTGGACGCGCTGAAATGGTGCGGCCTCGAATGGAAGGAAGGCCCGGATATCGGCGGCCCCTATGGCCCCTACCGCCAGTCCGACCGCAAGGACATCTACACCCCCTACGGCCAGGAATTGCTGGACAAGGGCCATGCCTTCCGCTGTTTCTGCACGCCCGAGCGTCTGGAAAAGATGCGCGAAGAGCAGCGCGCCGCCGGCAAGGCACCGAAGTATGACGGTCTCTGCCTGAAATACTCGGCCGAAGAAGTCAGCGCCAAGATGGCAGCTGGCGAAGGCTCGGTCATCCGCATGAAGATCCCGACCGAGGGCTCCTGCGACTTCACCGACGGCGTCTATGGCGATGTCAGCATTCCGTGGGATTCGGTCGACATGCAGGTCCTGATTAAGGGCGACGGCATGCCGACCTATCACATGGCAAACGTCATCGACGACCATCTGATGAAGATCACCCACGTCGCGCGCGGCGAAGAGTGGCTGGCATCGGTGCCAAAGCACATCCTGCTTTACCGCTATTTCGGCTGGGAACAGCCGGTGTTCATGCACCTGTCGCTGATGCGCAACGCCGACAAGTCGAAGCTGTCGAAGCGCAAGAACCCGACCTCGATCTCCTATTACTCCGCTCTCGGCTATATCCCGGAAGCGCTGATGAACTTCCTCGGCCTGTTCTTCGTGCAGATCGCTGAAGGCGAAGAGCTGTTGACGATGGACGAGCTCTCCGAGAAGTTCGACCCCGAGAACCTCTCCAAGGCCGGCGCGATCTTCGACATCCAGAAGCTCGACTGGCTGAACGGCCGCTGGATCCGCGAGAAGCTGTCAGAAGAGGAATTCCAGGCCCGCGTGCTCGACTGGGCAATGGAGAACGACCGCCTGAAGGCCGGTCTTCGCCTGTCGCAGTCGCGTATCTCCAAGCTCGGCGAATTGCCCGATCTCGCCGGCTTCCTGCTGAAATCCGATCTCGGCGTCGATCCTTCGGCCTTCGCCAAGATCAAGTCGCCGCCGGAAGAGATCCTCGAGATTCTCAACACCGTTCAGCCGGACCTCGAAAAGATCCTCGAATGGAACGTCGAAACGATCGAGGCTGAACTGCGCGCGATTGCCGAGCGCATCGGCAAGAAGCTAAAGGTCGTTGTAGCACCGCTCTTCGTTGCCGTTTCCGGCTCGTCGCGCTCGCTGCCGCTCTTCGACTCTATGGCTATCCTTGGTCGCTCCGTCGTGCGCCAGCGGCTGAAACTAGCCGCCCAGGCAGTCGCTTCCCTCGTCGGCCCGAAGAACTGAACCGGACGTTTGCATCATGACCGAAAAGACCGAAACAGCGACCCTTTCCTCAGACGCAACCGAAGTCCGTGCCCAGAAGCTGAAGCTGCTGCGCGAGCAGATCGGCGACGTCTATCCGGCGCATTTCCACCGGACCATGACCAATGCCGAACTGGCGGAGAAGTACAAGGACCTCGAATCAGACGTGGAGACGCAGGATATCGTGACCGTCGCCGGCCGCGTCTATTCCTCCCGGAACTCCGGCATGTTCATGGATATTCATGACGCCTCCGGCAAGATACAGATCTTCAGCCACAAGGATGTGACGCCCGAGGAAGCGCGCAACATGCTTGCGATGATCGATATCGGCGACATCATCGGCGTGACGGGCACCGTGCGCCGCACCAAGCGCGGCGAGTTGTCGATCAACGCCCGCGAAATCATCATGCTGACGAAGTCGCTGCTACCGATGCCGGAGAAGTGGCACGGCGTTTCCGACGTCGAAATCCGCTATCGCAAGCGTCATCTCGACATCATGACCAACGAGGAATCGAAACTGCGCTTCCAGCAGCGTTCGAAGATCGTCTCCGGCATCCGTCGCTTCATGGAAAACGACGGCTTCATGGAAGTCGAGACGCCGATGCTGCATTCGGTCTATGGCGGCGCCACCGCCGAGCCGTTCAAGACGCATCACAACACGCTGAAGCTCGACATGTACCTGCGCATCGCGCCGGAACTGTTCCTGAAGCGTACGCTGGTTTCCGGCCTCACCGACAAGGTGTTCGAGATCAACCGCAACTTCCGCAACGAAGGCGTCTCGACCCGGCACAATCCTGAATTCACGATGATGGAGTGCTACTGGGCCTATGCCGACTACGAGGACATCATGGACCTCGTCGAGCGGCTGTTCGAAAGCCTGGCGCTGTCGATCCACGGCACGACGGAATTCCCCTTCGGCGACAAGACGATCTCCTTCAAGGGGCCATTCAAGCGCGTCCCGATGCCCGATGCCGTCAAGGAAGTCACCGGCATCGACTTCCTCGCCATCAAGACCGACGAGGAAGCCCGCGCCGCCGCCAAGGCTGCCGGCTTCGCGGTCGAGAAGGATTGGACCTGGGGCGAATGCCTTGCCTTCATCTTCGAGGAGAAGGTCGAGGCAACGCTCATCCAGCCATCGCACGTCACGCATTTCCCGAAGGACATCTCGCCCTTCGCCAAGGAAGTGCCGGGGGAGCCGCGCCTCGTCGAACGCTTCGAGACTTATTGCAACGCCTGGGAACTCGGCAACGCCTTCTCGGAACTCAACGATCCGGAAGAACAGCGCCGCCGCATGGTCGAGCAGCTGGAGCAGGCTCATGCCCGCGGTGAAAAGGAAAAGCAGCTGGACGACGAATTCCTCGATGCGATCGACCAGGGCATGCCGCCGGCCGGTGGCCTCGGCATCGGCGTCGACCGTCTGATCATGCTCCTGACCGACGCCCCGTCGATCCGCGACGTCATTCTTTTCCCGGCTCGCCGCAGCAAGGCTGACTGACCCGGCTCATATGGAATAGAAAAGGCGGCGGCCCGCTGGGCTCGCCGCCTTTTTTTTCGAAACGTTAGTGACCGGCAGCCGGTGCCGCTTTCTCCGCCGCAGGCGCCGAGCCGTGCCCGCCGCCCTCGGCCGGCTTTTCTTCCTTCGCCGCTTCTATCGTCTCATCCTTGCTCTCGCCACCCTTCGTGGCAGCGACAGCGATCAGATCGATACAGTCGGAGTATTCCTTGAAGGATGCGTTCAGGGCGGTGATTTCTTCTTCAGGCAAATCGACGCGTTCGCCGAAGAACAGCCCATTGGCGGCAGCCGACCCGTCGTAATAGCGGGCGGTGTACGTCTTGGCCTCCGCGCTTTCGAGGACGGGATCGGGATGTGGAATGTAGACGACGTCGGCGCCTATCGCCCGGCCGCGAATGTCGGATCGCAGCGTCGGCCCATTGGTATCGAGGACGACGACCTGCACCAGATCCGGCTTCTGCGCGTCGTAGACCGCCTTGGCCACGCGAAGCGCAGTCTTGACCCGCGTCATGCCGTCGGTCGGCTCGGTCTTGATATATTTGCGGATCCAGACGCGGTTCTGCTTCTTGATGGTGACGAGATTGACATCGGTGCAGGAGAGACCGTTCGTCGTTTCTGCGGACAGGCCGAGGATCTTGTCTTTGCCGATATAAAGCGCGGCACCGCCGGAGACGCCCCCAAGGAGAGCGACTCCAGCGATGATAAACACCAATTTCCGGGAGGGCCGGAAGATGCGCAGTAGGGCCTTCACGCCAACTGCTCCGCCATTAACAAGCTCCAACGCAATACGAGTGGTTTCGACGCTAGAGAAATG
Organism: Rhizobium sp. BK538; assembly: GCF_014197575.1. Taxonomy (NCBI): domain Bacteria; kingdom Pseudomonadati; phylum Pseudomonadota; class Alphaproteobacteria; order Hyphomicrobiales; family Rhizobiaceae; genus Rhizobium; species Rhizobium sp. BK538. Next base: position 14,310 of record NZ_JACIFT010000003.1, on the reverse strand, counting down.
ACGTTTCCGAATACTTAAATGCGGCCTCCAAGTTTGCGTCAGTATGGGCTTAGTACCAAAAAAGGTCCAAGCTTTCCCTGTGCTTGCCAATATCCTCGCGGCCATGCTCTAACGACGCATGGCCTTCACGCTTCGCCAGATCCAGTATTTCGTCGCCGTCGCCGAGCAGGGCTCCGTAACGCGCGCTGCGCAGAACCTTTCGATCTCGCAATCCTCGGTTACGGAAGCCCTCAAGGAGCTGGAAACCGACCTCGGCGTCGAGCTCTTCGAGCGCCATCCGCGTGGCCTCACGATCACTCACAATGGCCATCAGTTCCTCCGTCATGCGACGAAAATCCTGGCGAGCGTATCGGATGCGCGCACCAGTTTCTCGGGCAAGGAGAACGAGCTCTCCGGCACGCTCAACATCGGTGTGACCTCGCTCGTCGCGGGCTACGTGCTCTCCGACCTCTTGGCCCGCTATCGCCGCGCCTGCCCCGGCGTCGAAGTCAGTGCCATCGAGGACAATGGCGGCTATCTCGAGCACCTGCTGGTCGGCGGCGAGCTGGATGTTGCGGTCATGGTCATCTCCAACCTGCGCGATCGCATGGCCTTGCAGGCGGAAATCCTGGAGACCTCGCCCTATCGTCTTTGGCTGCCCATGGGCCATCCACTCGTCTCCGCCGACATCATTTCCGTCGCCGATATCGCTCGCGAGCCGCTGATCATGCTGACGGTTGACGAAATCGAGGAGAACACCGGGAAGCTGCTGTCGGCGCTGGGCGCGCGCCCGCATGTCGCCTTCCGCACCCGCTCCGTCGAAGCAGTGCGCAGCCTGGTCGCCACCGGCGCCGGCGTGGCGCTTCTGCCCGATCTCGTCTACCGCCCCTGGTCGCTGGAAGGCGATCGCATCGAGAGCCGCGACGTGTCCGGCTCGCTGCCGGTCGTCCAGGTCGGCATGGTCTGGCGCAAGGGCTCCAGCCTGCCGCAGGCGGCGCGCGACTTCGTGGGCATTGCGGAAGCACTGCGATCCGGCCGACCTCGCTAGCCATTCAGTCGCGATATCGGAAATTCCGATATCGCCTTTCTGATAAATGAATTTGCGAAACCGGAAAATTCGGCGCATTTTTTCAACCGGGAACATAACGCTACGAAAAGTGGCACAACCGGGAGACAGATGATGAAATATCTTCTGAAATCGTGCACCACTGCCCTAGCGAGCCTAAGCTTGCTGACGCAGGTTGCCGCCGCCGAACCGCTGAAGGCATTGGGCAAGGGTGAGGGTGCGGTCAGCATTGTGGCCTGGGCGGGCTATATCGAACGCGGCGAAACCGACAAGAGCTACGACTGGGTCACCGCCTTCGAAAAAGAAACCGGCTGCAAGGTCTCCGTCAAGACCGCGGCAACCTCCGACGAAATGGTCTCGCTGATGAATGAAGGAGGCTTCGATCTCGTCACCGCCTCCGGCGATGCATCGCTTCGCCTGATCGCTGGCAAGCGCGTGCAGCCCATCAACACCGACCTAATCCCGAGCTTCAAGAACGTCGATCCGCGCTTGCAGAAGGGCGCTTGGTACACGGTCAACGACGTTCACTACGGCGTTCCCTACCTCTGGGGCCCGAACGTGCTGATGTACAACACCGATGCCTTCAAGGGTAAGGCACCGACCAGCTGGAAGGTCGTTTTCGAGGAGGAGACCCTTCCGGACGGCAAGTCCAACAAGGGTCGCGTTCAGGCCTATGATGGACCGATCTATGTCGCTGATGCCGCGCTCTACCTGATGGCTCACAAGCCGGACCTTGGAATCAAGGATCCCTATGAGCTAAACGAAGACCAGTACAAGGCCGCCCTCGACCTGCTGCGCGGCCAGCGCAAGCTCGTTTCGCGCTACTGGCACGACGCGATGATCCAGATCGACGACTTCAAGAACGAAGGCGTCGTGGCCGCCGGGTCCTGGCCGTTCCAGGTCAACCTGATGCAGGCCGACAAGCAGAAGATCGCCTCCACCTTCCCGGAAGAAGGCGTGACCGGCTGGGCTGACACGACCATGCTGCACGCCGACAGTCAACATCCGAACTGCGCCTACATGTGGATGGAACACTCGCTGCAGGCCAAGGTGCAGGGCGACGCCGCTGCTTGGTTCGGCGCCGTACCGTCCGTTCCCGCTGCCTGCAAGGGCAACGAGCTGCTGACCGACGGCGGTTGCGCCACCAACGGCTACGAAAACTTCGCGAAGATAAGGTTCTGGAGGACACCGACCGCGAAGTGCACGACGCAGAACGAATGCGTGCCCTATCATCGCTGGGTCTCGGACTATATCGGCGTGATCGGCGGACGATAATCCCGTCCGCAACCTCTTCTTCTCCTCGCTCGGGGAGAAACGCCCTGCGAGGGCAGACGAGGGGGCAACCGTGCAAAAGAGCGGACGTCAGCGCGGGGGCGCGATGACGGAACGCCGAGTTGTCCCCTCGTTGGAGCCTTCTGGGCCACCTTCTTCCCGCTGCGAAGAAGACAAAACAGACACCACATTCCGGAGCTTGTCATGACACCCGCCGTCCGTTTCCAAAAGGTCTCGCGCTATTTCGGGCAGGTCCGCGCCGTTGACGGCGTCGATCTCGAAATCGCGCCCGGCGAATTCTTCGCCATGCTTGGCCCTTCCGGATCCGGCAAGACCACCTGCCTGCGCCTGATCGCAGGCTTCGAGCAGCCGACGGGCGGTCACATCGAAATCTTCGGCGAGACGGCCGAGGGCATTCCGCCCTATCGCCGCAACGTCAATACCGTCTTCCAGGACTACGCGCTCTTCCCGCATCTCAATATCCTCGACAACGTCGCTTACGGGTTGATGGTCAAGGGCGTCGGCAAGGCCGAACGCACCAAAGCCGCTGAACAGGCGCTGGAACTGGTGAAGCTTCCCGGCTATGGCGCGCGCAGGCCCGGACAGCTTTCCGGCGGCCAGCGGCAGCGCGTGGCGCTCGCCCGCGCCCTCGTCAACAAGCCGAAGGTCCTCCTCCTCGACGAACCGCTCGGCGCGCTCGACCTGAAGCTGCGCGAGCAGATGCAGGAAGAGCTGAAGAGCCTGCAGCGCGCACTTGGCATCACCTTCATCTTCGTCACCCATGACCAGGGCGAGGCCCTGTCGATGGCCGACCACGTCGCCGTCTTCAACAATGGCGGCATCGTCCAGGAAGGCACCCCGCACGACATCTATCGCCGCCCGAAGACCCGCTTCGTGGCCGATTTCGTCGGGTCCTCCAATGTGATCGCACCCGATCTGATGACCTCGCTCGGCGGCGAGAAGCGTTGGGCGAGCCTACGCCCGGAAGCAATCCACCTCGCCGGCGAAGGCGTCGAGGCGCGCGTCGAGCATGCAAGCTTCCTCGGCTCGTCGACCCGCCTCTCGGTCGATATTCGCGGCAGCCGGCTGCACGTCATGCTGCCGGCCGGCGCCAACGTGCCGGATGTCGGCACAAGCGTCCGCCTCGCCTGGCAGCCCGTCGACGTGCATTACATGGATGACGCAGCATGACAGCGCTTGCCCTCGCCAAGCCGGCCCAATTGCGCGAAACCTCGATCCTTCCCGGTCGCGGCGGTTTCTTCGGCAGGCTCTCCGATGCCTTCTGGCGGCGTCCAAAGCTGCTGCTCTTCCTGATGCTGACACCGCCGCTGCTGTGGCTCGGCATCATCTACATCGGCTCGCTGATTGCGTTGCTCCTGCAGAGTTTCTTCTCGATCGATGATTTCTCCGGTGTGGTGAACTACGAGTTCACGCTCGCGACCTACGCGCAGCTGTTCAGTCCGACGAACTTCGACATCATCATCCGAACCATCGCCATGGCGGCGATCGTGACGCTGGCGTCTGCCATCATCGCCTTTCCCATCGCCTACTACGCCGCCCGCTATGCGCAGGGTAAATGGAAGGCGCTGTTCTATCTCGGTATCATGCTGCCGCTCTGGTCGAGCTATCTCGTGAAGATCTACGCGTGGAAACTCATTCTTGCCAAGGAAGGCATCCTGACCTGGATCTTCGCCAAGCTGCACCTCTCCTGGCTGCTCGACGGTGTCCTCAACCTGCCCGTTATCGGCGGCAATTCGCTGTCGGTCAGCTATCTCGGCACCTTTCTCGTCTTCGTCTATGTCTGGCTGCCCTACATGATCCTGCCAACGCAGGCAGCTCTCGAACGCGTCCCGGGCAACCTCATCGAGGCCTCGTCTGACCTCGGCGCGACGCCGAGCCAGACCTTCCGCACCGTGCTCTTCCCGCTGGCGCTGCCCGGTATCGTCGCAGGCTCGATCTTCACATTCTCGCTGACGTTGGGCGACTACATCATTCCGCAGATCATCGGTTCATCGCGCCTCTTCATTGGCCAGGCAGTCTATGCTCAGCAGGGAACGGCGGGCAACGTCCCGCTGGCTGCCGCCTTCTCCGTCGTGCCGATCGTCATCATGGCCATCTATCTCTGGCTAGCCAAGAAACAGGGGGCCTTCGATGCGCTCTGATCGTAACCAGTCCTCTCCGCTCCCTCTGAAGATCGCTGCCGCCGGCGGGCTGCTCTTCCTGCACCTGCCGATCCTCCTGATCTTCGTCTACGCCTTCACCACCGAGGAGAAGAGCTATCAGTGGCCGCCGCCGGGCCTGACGACGCAGTGGTTCGCCGTCGCGTGGAACCGCCCCGACCTCTGGGCAGCACTCGCTCTCTCCGTACAGGTCGCCGTAATCGCCACGGCCATCGCCCTGGTGCTCGGCACGCTTTGCGCCGCCGCTGTCAGCCAGACGAAGTTCTTCGGTCGTGAAGCGATCTCGCTTCTGGTCATCCTGCCGATCGCGTTGCCCGGCATTATCACCGGCATTTCGCTGCGCTCGGCCTTCAGCCTGTTCGACATCCCCTTCTCGGTCTGGACGATCGTGCTCGGCCACGCGACCTTCTGCGTCGTGGTCGTTTACAACAACGCCGTCGCCCGCTTCCGTCGCACCTCCGGATCGCTGATCGAGGCGTCGATGGATCTTGGCGCCGACGGCTTCCAGACCTTCCGCCACGTGATCCTGCCGAATATCGGCACGGCGCTCCTAGCCGGCGGCATGCTCGCCTTTGCGCTGTCGTTCGACGAAGTCATCGTCACCACCTTCACCGGCGGTCAGCAATCCACACTGCCAATCTGGATGCTCGAAGAACTCATCCGCCCGCGCCAGCGCCCGGTCACCAACGTGGTCGCAATGGTCGTCGTGCTCGTCACTTTCCTGCCGATCCTGGCAGCCTACTACCTCACCCGCGACGGCGATCAGGTCGCCGGAGCCGGCAAATAATGAGGGAGGTGACATGAAAGAGGTCGCCTCCGGAGAGAACGGATCACTGAGATGCAGGTGATGATTGAGGGACAGTCACGCTTCCGGCCTTTCGGCTTATCCTGTTGGGGTTTTGCAGATCTCAACAAGGGAGTTGGAAGCATGACTGCCTCATATGATTACCATATCGGCGTCGACTACCACAAATCCTACAGCCACCTGGTGGTGCAGGATTCGGGCGGCAAGACGCTCAGATCCGGCCGGGTGAAGAACGACCGCCAGTCGCTCGGCGGCTTTCTCGAGCGCTACCGGGAGAACAGCCACGCGGTGGTCGAGGCGACGCGCAACTGGATGGTGATGTATGACTGGCTCGACGACATTTGTGATGATGTCGTTCTCGCCCATCCATGGAAGGTCAAGGCAATTGCCGACGCCAAGATCAAGACCGACAAGATCGACGCGACGGTGCTGGCGCATCTGCTCAGAGCCGACCTGGTGCCGCAGGCCTGGGCACCGAGCGACAAGGCCCGCGAGCTGCGTGTCGCGCTGCGCGAGCGGATGTTTTACGTGCGGCTGCGGACGATGACAAAGAACCGGATCGTCACGGTGTTCGACCGCTATCCGGAGCAGACGGCGCAGTTGAAAAAGCTCGGTGACCTGTTCGGCAAGGCCGGCCGCGTCCAGCTTGCCCAGGTCAAGGTCTCTGAGATCGACCGCATCCAGATCGACCGCGGTCTCGCCTTCATCGGCGACATCGATGGGCGGATCAAGCAGTCGGAGGCGACGATCCGGGCAATGACCAAGGCCAATGCCAATGTGAAGCTATTGAGGACGATCCCCGGCATTGGCGAGTTCTTTGCAAGGTTGATCGATGCGGAGATCGACGACATCTCGCGGTTCCGCAACCCGAAGAAGCTCGCCGCCTATGCCGGGCTGGTGCCGTCGACCTATTCGAGTGGCGGCAAGACCTTCCACGGCAAGATCATCCGGCAGGGCAACAAGTGGCTGCGTTGGGCTTTCGTCGAGGCCGTCACACCTGCCATCGTCAGCAATGCGCAGCTTCGCGCCCAATACGAACACCTGAAGATCAGGGGAGTTAACAAGGCGCGTGTGGCCCTCGCGCGCAAGCTTTTGACGATCGCCTTCCAGATCCTGCGTGATCAGCGCGCTGACGAGCCGCGCGGCACCAGCCCCATGGAAGGCGCGGTCGGCGATATCCCGGTTGTCCTGATGACAGCCTAGCGAGCCCGGCAGGACTGGGCTGCGCTCCTCAAGGAGAATGGGAAACCGGGAGCCGAACGCCATTCTGTGACCGAAGCCAACGCATCAGGTCACGCATTGGAGATTGGTTCGAAAACCGCAGGACAGCAAAAGCTATTTGTCCGGCGGAAAGAAGGACTTTGCCGATCGGCACGAATGCCGGTCGAAACGTAACCGAACCCAAGGAAAAGCCGCCAGTTCGAGGCGTCTTGCCCCTTGTGTTCTTTCATTGGAGAACATCATGGACACCGCGATGCTGATTGGATCCCGCTTCGAAGCGGGCACGGAAACGGAAGAGCACATCCTGAACCCGAAGACGGGCGAGACGGTGCTTGACCTGCCGGAAGCCTCGCTTGGCCAGATCGACGCCGCCGTCGATGCCGCGGAAAGCGCCTTCAGGAGCTGGTCGCAGACGACGCCCGCTGAACGCTCGGGCTACCTCTTGAGGATCGCAGATGCGATCGAGAAGGACGCGCAAGGGTTTGCCGCACTCGAAGCGCTGAACTGCGGCAAACCGATCAACGCCGTGCTGAACGATGAAATACCTGCGATCGTCGATTGTTACCGCTTCTTTGCCGGTGCCGTCCGCAACCTGCACGGTCCGGTCGCCGGCGAGTATCTGCCGGGCCATACCTCGATGATCCGCCGCGATCCGGTCGGCATCGTTGGTTCGATTGCACCGTGGAACTACCCGCTGATGATGATGGCCTGGAAGCTGGCGCCCGCGATCGCCGGCGGCAACACTGTCGTCTTCAAGCCCTCCGAGCAGACGCCGCTGACCGCGCTGAAGATGGCCAAGCTGCTTGCCGATATCCTGCCCGAAGGCGTGGTCAACGTCGTCCTCGGCCGCGGCGAGAGCGTCGGCAATGCCCTGATCAACCATCCAAAGATCGGCATGGTGTCGATCACCGGCGATGTTGCCACCGGCAAGAAGGTGCTGCAGGCAGCCGCCAAGACCGTCAAGCGCACGCATCTGGAGCTCGGCGGCAAGGCACCGGTCATCGTCTTCGACGACGCCGATATCGACGCCGTCGTCTCAGGCATTCGCACCTTTGGCTACTACAATGCCGGCCAGGATTGCACCGCCGCCTGCCGCATCTATGCCGACGCCAAGGTCTACGACAGGTTCGTCGCCGACCTCTCCTCAGCCGTCTCCTCGATCAGGTTCAACCAGGCCGACGATACCGAAAACGAGATCGGCCCGCTGATTTCCAAGCGCCAGCGCGACCGCGTCGAGAGCTTCGTCACACGCGCTGCCGAACACAAGCACATGGAAATCACTACCGGCGGCAAGACTTCGGGCGAGAAAGGCTTCTTCTACACACCAACGGTCATCGCCGGCGCCACGCAGGACGACGAAATCGTTCGCCGCGAGGTGTTTGGCCCCGTCGTCTCGGTCACCCGCTTTACTGATGTCGAGGATGCCGTCACCTGGGCAAACGACAGCGATTATGGGCTCGCCTCCTCGGTCTGGACCAAGGACGTCAGCCGCGGCATGAAAACGGCCGCCCGACTGCAATATGGCTGCACCTGGATCAACACCCACTTCATGCTGGTCAACGAGATGCCGCATGGCGGCTTGAAGCAGTCCGGCTACGGCAAGGACATGTCGGTCTACGCGCTGGAGGACTACACTGCCGTCCGCCACGTGATGATCAATCACGGCTGAGCCGGAGCTGCCTCGCGCCGCCGCTGCAACACGCGGCGGCGTCCTTTCGGTTTCGGCCACACCTCGCCTTAAGCGATGTGGAACAATTTTCCTCGTACTTCGTCATCTACGCGATGAGCAGAAAGGAAAATTCCAATGCTTAAATGGGCCCTTATATTCTTCGTTGTTTCGCTAATCGCCGGTTTCTTCGGCTTCTCCGGCATATCGGCCGCAACGGCGACGATTGCTCGCGTTCTCTTCGGCATTGCGCTGGTGATCTTCCTGATCTTCCTCGTCCTGGCGCTGATCGCCGGCAATGCGGTGCTTTAGCCCGCGCGTTGTGCGGAAAAGAGAGGCACCGAATCCCTGAAGCCTTTCAGGGACACCGCGCCAAGGCCCTGGAAGGCAAGCCCGCGCGCCGATGCTTCAGCCGCAGCACGCGTATTGAAGCAAACAAGCGTCTGCGAAGGTCCCGCAAGGGCCGAAACGCGCGCTGCAAGGTTGACTGTCCGCCCGAAGATATCGCCGTCGCGCGGCACCACCTGTCCCGTCGCGACACCAACCGGCACCGGAGGTAACTCATCCGACCGACTTTGCTCCACCAACGAGAGCGATGCTTCCACGGCCGAGGCCGCATCCGGAAACAGCATCATCACGCCATCCCCCAGTGGCTTGATGATGCGCCCGTCGAAGCTGCGTGAAAGGCGTTGTGCGATCGCCTCGAACCGTGCGGCCTTTTCGGCGGCCGGCACATCGCCGATCTCCTGCGTTAGCCCCGCGAAGCCGGAGAGATGGGCGAAGGCGACAGCAGGCAAGCTCGCCTCGTCACCGGATTCCAAGCCGTGCTCGCGCAGAGCGTCGTGCAGCCTCCCGACAATATTGTCGAAAACCGCTTCTTCCAGCATCCGTCGCTGCAGCGGGAAGAGTATCCGCAAACCGATCCGCTGCAGCGCCAGCCGCTTGGCGGCAGAGATCTCCAGAAGCTTGTGGTAGCTCAGGCCGGCATTCAGCATGGGCTCCTCGACCTCACCGCGGAAGAGGTCGCGCATCGTGTCGACGCAGCGGCGAACCGAATGACCGAAGACGCGCAGCACCCGTTCCATCCCGGCGGCCGAGGCGCCGAGCTGCGTGCACTGCGCCACACGCTGGATGAACTCCACGTCGTCTTCGCGAAGCAGCTGATCCGCCTGAAGCGGCAGGCTGGCATTCGCCCTCAGAGCGTTCAGCATGTCGAGGTTGAGTTGTCCCGCCGTCACCTCGACCGAGACCGCCGCCTCGCTCATCGTCACCGGCTCGAATATCAACTGGCTTGCGAACTCAAACGAGAATATCTGCCGCTTCAATCCCTCGGCAAGAACATCGACGCCGATGCCAGCGTCCCGCAGCGCGAGGATCAGCCGAAGCCGGCTGACCTCGCTCGGCGCATAGCCGGTGACTCCAGGCGTGATGACCTGCAGGCGCTCGAGATCGCTGAGGCTGGCATCGTCGCAGCCGGCAAGCACCAACAATCTCTCGCGCGGCAACGCTTCCATGACAGCAACCTCTGGCGGCAGAGATTGCTTCATACATCAGATTGACGCGCCCCTCCACGCAGCCAAATGGGCTAGAGGAGGCTCGCCCCGACATTGATGGCAAGCGCCAGGATCGTCGTGTTAAAAAGGAACGACAGGATGGAATGCAGCAGCGTCAGCTTGCGCATGGTCACCGATGTTGTCACGACGTCGGCCGTCTGCGAGGCGACGCCGATAGTGAAGGAGTAGTAGAGGAAGTCCCAATAGACCGGCTCGTCATTGCCTTCCGGAAACTTCAGCCCTTCCCCCTTGTCCTCCCCGCCATAGAAGCGATGCGCGTAGTGTACAGTGAACAAGGTATGCAGGAATGCCCAGGAGATCAGAATCGTGACGATTGCACCAAGCGCTCGTACGAGTGCTTCGCCGGCCTCAGCCTCCTTGGCTGTATGAAGCTCCAGGGCGATGCCGGCGATGCTGGCGAGCGCCGCCAGGATCGAGAGTGCCAGCAGGAAGACGTCTGAAAAGTCGAGATCCTCCGCCCGCTTGCGGATGCTGGCAACGCTCGCACGCAACATCCGGCGCCAGGTGAGCGCCGTAAACACGATGGCGCTCACGTTCCAGCCGAAAATCAGGTTCTGCGGGTTGACCTGGCGACTGGTGAGCAGCAGGAACGTCACCAGCCCGGCGGCCACGGCAACGACGAACACCATGTGCTTGCGCACTTGCCCCATGAGCCGACTTTCCCGGTCCCCCGCACCTTCCGCCATCACTGTCCTACCGCTGCAAGATCGCCCCTTGATATCAGCTTGATGGCAGCGGGAGCAATATGATCTCAGCCGGTCCAGCCACCGTCGACGACATGGATCTGACCTGTCGTGAAGCCGGATTCGTCACCAGCGAGATAGGTCACGAGAGCAGCAATTTCCTCTGGGGTTGCGATGCGTCCCATCGGTTGGCGGGCGATGAAATCCTTCAGCGCCTTTTCGTAGTCGCCAGTGGCGCGCAGGCGATCGTGCAGAGAGGGGCTGTCCACCGTGCCGGGGCAGATCGCGTTGGCGCGGATGCCCTTGGCGACAAAGTCAGAGGCAATCGACTTGGTGAGACCGATCACGGCTGCCTTCGATGCACTATAGGCGAAACGATTGGGAACGCCCTTCACGCTGGAAGCAACCGAGGCCATGTTGACGATGGACCCCTTGCCCTTCTCCAGCATCCCGGGAAGGAAAGTACGGCAGGTCGTATACATCGCCTTGGCGTTCAGGTTGAAGGAGAAGTCCCAGTCCTTCTCGTCACATTCGAGGATCGAGCCGGCATGAACGAAGCCGGCGCAATTGAAGAGAACGTCGATCGGGCCGATCTCGGCTGCGAGGGCGCGGACGGCATCACCATCGAGCACGTTGAGAACGTGCTTCTCAGCGCCTTCCAGCGTGGAAAGCGTCTTTTCGTTGATATCGGTCGCATAGACATGCGCGCCAAGCGAAAGGAAGCGCTCAGCGCTCGCTCGACCGATACCCTGTCCTGCCGCCGTGATGACGACCTTCTTGCCTTCCAGACCGTGGCTCATACATCCTCCCAAAATTCCAGCGCTTGCGGCGCATTCATTCATATGCAAACAATATATTCAAATTGGCGTCAACCTGTATAAGCACGCTTCGCTCGCCGGAGAAACCCTAGTCGATCTCGTGCCGACGGGCATGGGAAATCTGACCATCAAGGTATCACCGCGCGGATACCGCAATTCGGCGCAGACAACATGGCATGAATGGGAGGAACCGCATGCTTTTCGATACACACCTGCACGTCGTCGATCGGCAGGCGCTCGACTATCCCTGGCTCTCCGGCGCGGGCGACCTCAACCGGGACAGTCTCTACGAGGACTACGCGCGTGATGCGATGCGCTGCGGCATCACCAATGTCTTGCATATGGAAGTCGACGTAGCACCCGCGCGCATCGATGACGAAACCAATTATGTCAGGGAGGTCAGTCGCCGCCCGGGCAGCCTGGTGCGCGGCGTCATCGCCGCCTGCCGGCCGGAGGAGCATGGATTTGCGGCTTGTCTCGAACGGTCACTTGCCGATCCCTTCGTGAAGGGGTTCCGCCGCGTTCTGCATGTGGCGCCCGACGATACAGCCGTACGGCCACTGTTCCGCGAAAACATCAAGCGGCTATCCACAACGCGCATGACGTTCGACCTCTGTGTCTTCCCGCATCAATTCGAAACCATCCTCGCGCTTGTCGATCATTGCCCGGATGTTCGCTTCATTCTCGACCATTGCGCCAACCCGCCGATCAAGGACGGCATGAGCGAAGTGTGGCGCAAGAGTGTCACGGAATTCTCGCGCCGCTCGAATGTGACCGCAAAGATCTCTGGCGTTATCGCGTATGGCGATCTCGAAAACTGGTCGGTCGACAGCCTGCGTCCCTATGTCGAGCATACGATCGAGAGCTTCGGCTGGGATCGCGTCGTCTGGGGCAGCGACTGGCCGGTTTGCACGCTGGGCGGCGGGTTGACACCCTGGGTCGCTGCCACCCATGCGCTGACAGCAGGCTGCAGCCCTGAGGAGCGCGACAAGCTCTATCAGGCCAACGCCAAGCGCATCTGGTCGATGTGAATCGAGTAGGAGGGAGCTTTTCGGCATCCCTCCTCCCACACCACCGTGCGAACGGTTCCGTACACGGCGGTTCATGAAGCGTTGTTTAGACGTCTGAGTTCCTGCTGGAGAGAGATCAGCCCGAGTTGGTCAAAGAAGGCCTTGCGGAAGGCATCGTTCATGTGGCTGGCCCCGGCATTCCACCAGGGGCCGCGGCCATTGCAGGCCGATTCACGGGCGCGCTGTTCCGTCAGACCCCGCTGCATCAACCGCATGGCCCGCGTGGCCGGTTCCTTCCATTGCCGCCACTGGATGCAGCGCAACCTGCGCCGCAGCCAGCCATCCAGCTCCTCAAGGATCCCCTTGCCTTCGGTCAGCCGGAAATAGGCAATCCAGCCACGCAGGATCGGGGTGAGGTCTTTGATGGTGGCACCAGGGCGCGACCGCGCCCCGTCCGGAAGGCCGCCTTTAGCTTCCCCTTGAACCTCGCCACGCTCGACGCCGCAATCCGTAGACGCGGCGCCTTGTGGAAGGTCATGCTATAGCCAAGGAACGTGCGCTTCCACGCTCGGTCGACGGCGCTTTTGGCACTATTGACCGTGAGCTTCAGCCGTTCGGCAAGGAAACGAGTAAGCGAAGCCATGACCCGCTCGCCGGCACGTTGGGACTGCACATAAACATTACAGTCGTCAGCGTAGCGGCAGAAGGCGTGGCCCCGCCGTTCCAGTTCCTTGTCGAGATCGTCAAGCAGGATATTTGACATCAGCGGCGAAAGGGGACCCCCTTGCGGGGTCCCTTCACGGCGTGCCGTTTCCATCCCACCCGTCATCAACCCAGCCTGCAGGTAGCGACGGATCAGTCATCGTGGTTCACTCGGTCAAAGAACTTCTCCAGATCAAGATCGACCACGAAACGGCGACCGTCGGCCACATGTGACCGAGCGGCGAGAACCGCGTCGTGAGCGCTCCGCCCCGGCCGGAAGCCGTAGGAGGAGGGGGAGAAATCCGGGGCGAAGATCGGCATCAGCACCTGATGCATCGCCTGCTGGATCAGCCGATCTAGACAGGTCGGGATGCCCAATTGCCGCATCCCTTTACCGCCGGGCTTGGGGATTTCCACCCCGCGCACCGGCGCCGGTCTGTAGCCGTCCACCAGCAGGTCTTCCCTGATGCGCGGCCAATGCTCCGCAAGGTATGGCTTCAATTGCTCGACAGACATCTTATCGATGCCCGGCGCACCCTTGTTCGCCATCACTCGGCGGTAAGCCGCCATCATGTTCTCGCGGCTGAGGATCATCTCCATCAGTCGCTCATTCGCCTCCGGTCGAGAGGATAACGGTCCTGCCGTGGTGTCTGATGCACCCAAGACCTGCCCTCGCGACTTCCGGCCGCTACTCCCAGCTTGGGCAGGAGCATCCCAACTCCGTCTTCTGCGTCTGTTCTTATCATCGACAGACCGGCCTCCGTCCGGCACTCCATGTTCAGCCCTTCGCCGCTTGGCCCGGCTACTACGGCATCTGCTGACTCCTGCCGCCCCATCCCGGCGCCTGGCGACGCCGGTAGCACATCTGCCGCCAGAGGCAGGTCGGCAGACCTCCCAGGGTAAGACGCGTGACCTTCGTGCCACATACCTGGCGCATCTACGGCCGCACCCTCCGGGTGATATCGGGCTTCGGGCTTCATTTCTCCCTCGCCCGGATGCGGACGCCTCAATGCGCTTCCTGTTCGTCAGGCCGGCACTTTGCTTACAACTTCCTTCAGACCCCGCCTCGCGACGACGCCCTTGCTGTTCGGCTAGCGGTTCCCATCACCAGGGCCCGCAGAGGACTTGCACCTCCAAGTCATCGACCGGATACCATCCAGGTCAAACGGTGCCCTCCCACCACGCGCCATGCCTGGCGCACAACGAAAAAGGGCGGTGCCGATGGCGCCGCCCTCAGAGCGCTGACAAACCCGTCGATTTTTCGGCGGGTTTTGTTTTTCGGATAGGATTTTTCTGGCTGCAGGATTTCTGGCGGAGGAAAGTCGGGTCGTTCC